>DATJSJ010000228.1:0-25719 GCA_035504175.1 Acetobacteraceae bacterium | reverse complement strand
AGAACCCGCCGCGTCGCAGGAACCAAAAAATCGCTCCCCGCCCCAGGGTTTTGCTCCGGCTACCCTGAAACGGCTCTAACCCATTGTCTGAGAGCATGATTCACGCTTCCGGCGATTCCGCCTCCAGCGATCATGCTCTAGACCGGGATCGTTCCGACTTGTGGTCTTCAGCCCATCACTCGCGCCTTCGATGTATCAAACTCGCGCGCTCACGGTTCGGCGCGGGCTGGCCCGGGCCGCCCGCGTCGGCTTGCCAAGCCCCGGCGCGCTGGCCAAGCTGCGCCGCCATACGTCCAAGGGAGGAAGCACATGGCCCGAGAACTCACCCGGCGCGGCCTGGTCCAGGCGGGAGCGATCGGCCTGGTCGCTGCGGTCGGCCTGCCCCGGATCGGGGCTGCGGCCGACAGGAAGCTCAAGATCGCGCTCTCCAACTCGTATATCGGCAACAAGTGGCGCATCGAGATGGAGAACGTGTTCAAGGCGGCGCTGGACATGGAGCCGTACAAGAGTCAGGTCGACGGCAGCTGGTTCAATTCCGGCAACGACGTCAGCAAGCAGTCGCAGCAGATCTCCAACCTGATCGCCGAGCGGGTGGATGCGATCCTGGTCGACGCCGCCTCGCCGACCGGGCTGAACGGCCTGCTGCGGCAGGCCAATGCGCGCAAGATCCTCGTCGTCTCCTTCGACAACCTGGTAACCGAGCCTTCGGCGCTGAAGGTCAATGCGGACCAGAAGGTGTGGGGGCGGATGAACGCCGAATGGCTGGTCAAGAAACTCGGCGGCAAGGGCAACGTGATCATGGTGACCGGCGTGGCCGGCACCCAGGCGGACACCGACCGCAACAACGGCGCCGACGAGATCTGGGCGAAAAATCCCGGCATCAAGGTGGTCAACCGCTACACCGGGATGTGGGATTCCTCGACCGCCGAGCGCAACACCACGGCGGTGCTGCCGTCGCTGCCGAAGATCGACGGGATCTGGTGCCAGGGCGGCACGGATGGCGTGTTGAAGGCGTTCATCTCGGCCGGGCGCACGCCGCTGCCGCCGACGGCGGGCGAGGCGGAGAACGGTTTCCGCAAGTTCATGGTCGGCTATATGGGGCAGAAGGTCGAGGGCATCTCGGTCGGCCAGCCGCCCTTCATGTCCATCATCGCATTGGAGCTGGCGCGGCGGGTGCTGCAAGGGAGCTACCCGCGCAAGGACATCGATCTGCCCTTCCCGTACGTGACCAACGAGACGGTAAAGGTGGGCGAGACCGTGTTCCCGAAGCTGCCCGACAGTTTCTTCGACGATTTCACCGACAGCGGGCCGAACGCGACGGTCAAGCTGTGTATCGACGCGGCACTGGACGGCAAGCCGTGCGGCGGAAGTCTCGCCGTCAATCTGCCGACGGCGTAGCGCGAAGCCGGGCGGCGGGCGAGCATGAAGCCGCCCGCCAAGTCCCGCGGCCGGAGCGGCGAGCGCGGGCAGGAGCGGGTCGCGTCGGCGGCACGCGGGCGTGGCTTGACAGGATGCTGACCGGCGTTGCCGCGCCGCGGCAGATCGTGCCTTTTGGGTCGAGTGGCAAAGAAGGTATTGATGGAGAGTCTGCTCTACAAATGACGCCCTCTCCATGTCATATTCGAGATTGCGCGACCGCATCGCGACCGATCGATTGGATTGGCGATTGAGATGACAAGACAGCTATCGATCCTGCTTTACGTTGTGGTGCTGATCGCCGTTGTCGTCGGTGTGGATTTCCTGTTCTTCAGGAATCGATTCTGGGAACGGCTGATCGTTAACGTCGGGATCGTCCTGGTGTTTGCGGCCTTTTATTTGCGGTTCTTGCGGCACCCGTAACGCCTGCTTTGCGATCCCGCGAACCGAGCCTCGAAATCGTCGCCCTTCGGGGGATAGAATTCCTCGCCGGTTGCTCGAGCGCTGCGCCCCGGACCCCGTACCGCCTTATCTCATGTGAAACGAGTGCCGCGCGTTTGCCACGCGCCCTGACCCAGGAGCGAAGCGATGGACGGAAAGGTTGCAATCGTCACCGCAGGCGGCAGTGGCATGGGAGCGGCGGCAGCGCGACGGTTGGCAGCGGACGGTTTTGCCATCGCGGTGCTGTCGTCCTCCGGCAAGGGCGAAGCCCTCGCAAAGGAACTCGGCGGCTTCGGCGTGACCGGGTCGAATCAATCGGTCGACGATCTGCGGCGTCTCGTCGGGGGGACCATGCAGCGCTGGGGCAGGGTCGATGTCCTCGTCAACAGCGCGGGTCATGGCCCACGCGCGCCGATCCTCGAGATCACGGACGAGCAGTGGCACGCCGGTCTCGATGTCTATCTGTTGAGCGTCGTTCGGCCAACGCGGCTCGTCGTCCCCGTCATGCAGGCACAGAAGGACGGCGTCATCGTCAATATCTCGACGGCCTGGGTCTTCGAACCAAGTGCCATGTTCCCGACCTCGGCCGTATTCCGCGCAGGCCTGGCCGCCTACACCAAGATTTTCGCCGACACCTATGCCGCCGACAATGTTCGCATGAACAACGTGCTGCCCGGCTGGATAGACAGCCTGCCGCCGACGGAGGAACGCCGGCACAGCGTGCCGATGCGCCGGTACGGCAATGCCGACGAGATCGCGGCGACGATTGCCTTTCTTGCATCGAAGGGGGCCGGCTACATCACCGGACAGAATATTTGGGTCGACGGGGGCCTCACCCGTTCGGTGTGAAATCATGCCCAGCGCGGAAGGGGTCGCCGCGTCGCGCAGGTGTCGGAAGATCGATGCCTCGCACTCGGCAACGCCCGCGCGACAGTATGGTGATGTCTAGATGCGGATTCCCTTCGGGCCCTGCTTGCCGGAGCATTCCAGGCGCCCCGCCCCAGGAGTGGCGATGCGTTCCTCGTCGCCGGTGCCGAAGCGCGCCCGATCTTGACGCGGGCAATCGCGGGGCTGGCACTGCTGCTCGCGGCTGTGTTCGCCCGGGGCCCCGACGCATGCGGCATGACCATGACGGTGGACGGCACTCGGGTCGTTCTGTCCGGCAGCGTCGAGGCGGCCGATTGCGGCGCGCTGGCGTCGATCCTGGAGCGAAATGCCATTCGGACCGTCGTCTTGACGCGGTCGCACGGCGGCAACGCGGAGGCTGGCTATTGCATGGGCGCACTCATCCGCGCCCGCGGCCTCGATACCGTCATACGCGGCAGTTGCAACTCCTCGTGCTCGCGCATGTGGCTCGGCGGCGTGTCGCGAACGCTGGACGGCAGGAATGCCCGCGTCGGGCTGCACGGCAACTACCGGGACGGCACCCTGAAACCTGAAGCGCCCGCGCGTCTGCGCGCCTGGATTTCACAATATGTGCCGGGGGTGAATCGGGAGCTGATGGCGCAATGGACGCAGCTGCCGACGAACCACGACATGATGTATTTCTACAACGACCGCGCGGAGCTGTGCGAGAGCGGCCGTTGCACCCCGCTGCCCGGGTGGAACGCCGTGAATGCGGGTCTGGCGACGAGGTAGTCAGGGATTTCGTCCCGCCTTCCGTCCCCGTTCAGATCCCCGTGACGACGGCACACATGACGGGCACGCCCGGCCGCAAACCGCGCCATGAGCGGTACCCGCAAAAAAGCGTGCGTCAGTCCCGATCCTTCCGGCGAAAGGTCACGCAGCCTTCCGCCCGAGCACGATATTCAAGGCCGTGTCGTTGGGCACGTACCCGTCAGTCGCGGCGGCGGTGATGCTTTCAACATATTCGCAGCGCATCGCTTCGCGCGTCTTCGGCTCAGCCCGCGTGAGGGCGCGCCACGCCGGATGGTCCGTTCGTCCGTCCCAGAACGCGATCGCCTCGGCAAGGGCTACGGAACCGGAAGTGGCCAGCTCGGTGCGAATCTCCACCACCTCGAATCCGGCCCCCTCGAGCAGCGAGCGGCATTTGCTTCGTGTATCCGCGATCTCGGCATATGCCAGATGGATAGCGTGTCTGGCGGCAATCTCCGCGATCCTCTGGGGCAGCCCGAAGGGCTTCGCCGGCGCATCGAACGCGATCATGCCGCCCGGCCTGAGATAGTCCGCCCAGTGCCGGAGTGCCCGGGGAACGTCCGACATCAGAACGATGGCCGACGCGCAGAAGATGAAGTCGAAGCTTCCGGGTGATAAGGGAAGCTGCTCGGCGTCGGCCTGCACAAACGCGATTCGGTGCAACCCGGCCTCGGCTGCCTTGCGACGCGCCTCGGCGAGCATCCGGTGCGAGGCATCGATCGCGACGACCTTCCCGGCGGGCCCGACCCTCCGTGCCGCCTCGAGAGCCAGAAGACCCGTCCCCGTCGCAATGTCCAGGATGCGGGAGCTCGACCTGATATCCACGCGTTCCATCAGCAGCGAGACGACGCGGTGATGCACCGCGTCACGGTCGTACGTCGCGGCCCGCCTGTCGAAGTAGGAGCGCTCCGCTGCGTGAATAGCACGCCTCCTTGCAACTCAGTAACGCCGCTTTCGTCCCGGACGCATCATCGTATCCGATCCGCCAGGCTGGCACGGCCCGCGCACGACGGGCGATCTGCGTCTCTCTCCGGCCGTTCTGCCAAGGATCCCCCGCTTGATGCGACGGCATTGCGGATCTTCCGGCCAATCGGGATGTCGCGACCTCAACACGCGCTCGTGCGCGCCAACCGCCCGATGCCATCGGACTCGCCTGGCATGTTCCGGAACTGGCACTCGGCGAGAGCCTGCAGCAGGTGCGGAGCAGATTCGCCCGCAGCACGGAGGTGGCACCCGATCTGGCCACGCTCTACGCCGCCCGCCAACACCCGCACCCCACTGGCCGCCGCCCTATGCCATCGCCGGCAGCGGCCGGGCCGGGGTCCGGCTGCCGGGCACGCTGAAATCCAGCGCCGGCCCGAGCGGCACCACCTGCGTCGGGTTGATGCTCGTGTGGCTCTGGTAATAGTGCTGCTTGATGTGGCCGAAGCTCACCGTCTCGGCCACCCCCGGCACCTGCAGCAGCGACCGCGTGTAGTCCCACAGCGCCGGGTAATCAACGATCCGCCGCAAGTTGCACTTGAAGTGACCGTGATAGACCGCGTCGAAGCGGATCAGCGTGGTGAACAGCCGCCAGTCCGCCTCGGTGATCACATCGCCGCACAGGAAAGGCTGCGCCGAGAGCCGCGCCTCGAGCCAGTCCAGCGTCGCGAACAACGGCACCACTGCTGCCTCGTACGCCGCCTGCGAGCGCGCGAAGCCCGCCTTGTAGACGCCGTTGTTCAGCGTGTCATAGACGCGGTCGTTGACCGCGTCGATCTCGGCCCGCAGCGCCTCGGGATAGAAATCCCCCGGCGCAGCACCGACCGCGTCGAACGCGCTGTTGAAGATGCGAATGATCTCGGCGGATTCGTTATTGACGATGGTGCCGGTCTCGCAGTCCCACAGCACGGGGACCGTCACCCGGCCGCCGTACTCGGGGTCGGCTTCCGCATAGAGCTGGTACAGGAACCGCGCGCCGAGCACCGGATCCGAGATCACGCCCTCGCCGGGGACGAAGCTCCAGCCTTCCTCGCCCATCAACCAATGCACCACGGAGAGCCCGATCATCCCCTCCAGCCGCTTCAGCCGCCGGACGATCAGCGTCCGGTGCGCCCAGGGACAGGCCAGCGAGACGGTGAGATGATAGCGCCCGGCCTGCGGCGGAAACCGGCCACCTGGCTCGATGCGGTCCCTGAACGTGGTCGGGCGGCGGATGAAGCGCCCGTCCGGTTCGGTGGCGCCCACCTCATCGGTCACCCAGCGCCCGGCCTCCATGTGCCCCATCGGCGATCTCCCTCCTGACGCGCCGGCCGGGCGGGCGCGGCGCCCGGCGACTCAGCCGCGGGCCAGCCGTATCAGCTCCTCACGCACCCCGGCCGGACTGCTGACCGGCGCCGACCAGGCGATGCGCACCGGGTGCTCGTCCTGCAGCAGGTCGAACCCGTCCACGTCGACCGCGATCATCTGCCAGCCATGGCCGCGATGCCCGGCCCGGTGCGCGATGCGGGTGAGCGCGTCGGCGTGATCGTCGTTGCAATGCTGCATGATGTCGCGCTCCGCCTCGGCCACCGTTGCGATCGCTTCGGCATCGGGCAGCAACACCGCCTGCCGCAGCCGCATCGCCCGGGCGAAGCCGGCGACGTACAGCGCCCCCATCGGCCGCACCCGCCAGATCGAGAAATCATCGAAATCGGCATAGAAGGCGGCATAGGGATGCAGCATCACCCAGCGCTCCTTCAGCCCCAGGTCATCGATCATCTCGGCCGTGCCGGTGACCGTCAGTCGCGGCGCGTTCTGCGGGTTGGCCCCCTCCGGCGGGCCGGCCACCATCACCGCACAGCGCGGATCGGCCTTGAGGTGGCGCGTGTGCTCGGACAGCGCCGAGAGCAGCAGCAGGATGGAGAGATCCGGCGCGGTCGCCGGGGTGATCAGCGAGGCGAAGGGTTGCCCTTCTGCGGTGACCGTGGCCAGCGTCCCGGACCGCGCCGCGCGCAGCAGGCATCGCGCCTCCCAGCCACTCGTCCCGTCCTCGGTCATGTCGCGTCTCCAACGCCATTGCGCCACAATCTGACGCCAGGGTGGCCGCACCCCATATAGGGAGGGAGCGGTCGCCGTCCGGGGATCGCCCCGCCCGCCGGGCCGGCCCGCGGGCCGGTGGTGCGGTGCGGCCGTCTCCTGTCAGGACCACGAGGGAACCCGCCCATGCAGCCCGGCGCCCGAACCCGCCCATGAAACACACCATCGCCCTGGTTGATGACGACCGCAACATCCTGACCAGCGTCGCCATGACCCTCGAGCAGGAAGGCTTCACGGTCCGCACCTACACCGACGGCGAGAGCGCGCTGCAGGGCATCAGCGCGCGGCCGGTCGACCTCGCCGTGCTCGACATCAAGATGCCCCGCATGGACGGGATGGAGCTGCTGCAGCGCCTGCGCGCCCGCAGCCCGCTGCCGGTCATTTTCCTCACCAGCAAGGACGAGGAGGTGGACGAGCTGATGGGGCTGCGCCTCGGGGCCGATGACTACATCACGAAACCGTTCAGCCAGCGCCTGCTGATCGAGCGGATCCGCGCCTTGTTGCGCCGCAACGAGACCAGCCGGGCCGAAGGCTCCGGCGCGGCACCCGGCGGGGTGATGAGCCGAGGCGATCTGGTGCTCGACGAGACCAAGCACCAGTGCCTGTGGAAGGGCCACGACATCCAGCTCACCGTGACCGAGTTCCTGCTGGTCAAGGCACTGGCCGCGCGCCCCGGCATGGTCAAGTCGCGCGACCAGCTGATCGACGCCGCCTATGGCGAGAACATCTATGTCGACGACCGCACGATCGACAGCCACATCAAGCGACTGCGCAAGAAGTTCCGCAACGCCGATGACAGCTTCAACCATATCGAGACACTGTACGGCATCGGCTACCGCTACAAGGAAGCCTGAGATGGCGCGGCGCAGCGCCGGCCCGGGTCGCCATGCCCGATAGCGGCGTCCTGCCCGCCGTCGCGTCTGCGCCGGCGCGCGAGCGCCCCGCCGGCGCCCGCTGGGTCTCGCCGCTGATGCGGCGCATCCTGCTGGTCAACGCCCTGCCGCTGGCACTCCTCGTCGCCGCGCTGCTCTATCTCGACCAGTACCAGAACGGGCTGCTTGAGGCGGAGGTCGCCTCGCTCCGCGAACAGGCCAAGATCTATGCGGGCGCGCTGGGCGAGAGCGCGGTGCGCATCACCGACGCCGACAATCCGAAGCTGGTGGCGGATCTGGCACGCCCGCTGCTGCGGCGGCTGACCGAGCCGACGCCGAACGCCGACGCCAGGCTCTATGCGCCGGACGGCACGCTGGTCGCCGACAGCCGGGTCGAGGAGGGACAGAGCGGCGCCGTCAGCACCGAACCGTTGCCGCCCGCGCCCGATCGCGGCCGCTTCCTGGGCGTGCTCGGCGCCGTCTACGACTGGGTGCTGGCGGTGCTGCCGAATCACTCGCCCGGACCGATCACCGTGACGCCGGGCCCGGGGATCGACTGGCAGCCGGACGTCAAGCAGGAACTGAAGATGGACGGCACCGACCAGAGCCGGGAGATGCCGCCCTATATCCGCCGCACCGAGGATGACCGGTTGCTCGTCACCGTCGCCGAGCCGGTGCAGCGCAACCGCCACACGGTCGGCATCGTGCTGCTGACCCGCGACGCGCGGGAGGTGGATAACGGTCTGCTCGCGGTGCGCGTCTCCATCCTCGGCCTGTTCGCGCTGGCACTGGCGCTGACCGTGATGCTGTCCTGGTATCTCTCGCTCACCATCGCCCGGCCGATCCTGCGCCTGGCGCAGGCGGCGCACGGCATGCAGGAAGGCGAAGGCCGCACCGGCGCGGTGCCGCGTTCGGCGCTCGCCCGGCGCGACGAGATCGGCGAGCTGGCCAAGGCGTTGCGCGAATCCGCCGGCGCGCTGTGGGCGCGGATGGACGCGATCGAGCGCTTCGCCGCCGATGTCGCGCACGAGATCAAAAACCCGCTCTCCTCCATCCGCAGCGCCATCGAGACGTTGCGCCGGATCGAGGAGCCGGTGCAGCAGCGCCGGCTGCTCGAGATCATCGCGCAGGACGTCTCCCGGCTCGACCGGCTGATCAGCGACATCAGCGACGCGAGCCGGGTCGACGCCGAGCTTTCGCGCATGGCGACCGAGCCGGTGGACGTGGCGCCGATCGTCGCCACGCTTGCCGAGATCCACGATGCGACGCGGCGGGAGGGCGATCCGCGCATCGTCGTCGATGCGCCGGCCGGCGGCCTCGTGGTCCGCGCCGTCGAGGACCGCGTGGTGCAGGTGCTGCGCAACCTGATCGGCAATGCCAGCAGTTTCAGCCCCCACGGCGGCATCATCCGGCTGCGCGCCCGCGATATCGGCAATGCTGTCGAGCTCAGCGTCGAGGATGAGGGGCCCGGCGTCCCCGAGGCCAAGCTCGAGCATATCTTCGACCGGTTCTACTCCGAGCGGCCGCAGGACGAGCAGTTCGGTCACCATTCCGGGCTGGGCCTCTCGATCAGCCGACAGATCGTCGAGGCGCTGAAAGGCCGCATCACCGCGGAGAACCGCCGCGACCGAACCGGGCGCATCATCGGTGCCCGCTTCGTGGTGAAGCTGCCGAAGGCGTAGATGTATAGCCCCGGCGCGGGCGGCCGATCGGCTACGACTGGATGTCGCCCACCATCGGGCGATAGCCGGCGAGCAGCCCGCCATCCACCGCGAGATCGGTGCCGGTGATGAACGCAGCATCGTCGGAGGCGAGAAACGCGATCGCCGCGGCAATGTCCTCCGGCTCGCCGACCCGGCCGAGCGGATACCAGCGCGCCAGATCCTCGAACACGCGCGGATTGCGCGACAGCCGGTCGCGCCAGGATGGCGATTCGGTGCGCACCGTGCCGGGACTGACCGTCACCGCCCGCACGCCGTGCGGTCCGTACTCCACGGCCACGCTGCGCGTGAAGTTCAGCAGCGCCGCCTTCGCCGCGCTGTACGCGGGATTGCCCAGCGCGACGTGGCCGTTCACCGACGCGACGGAGACGATCACCCCGCCGCCGCGCGCGGCCATCCCGACCAGCACCGCCTTCGTCATCAGGAACGCGGCCCGCACGGTCACCGCGAACTCGCCCTCCCAGGCCGCGAGGTCGGTGCTCGCCACGTCCGGCCGCTCGGCCCGCGCGGCATTGTTCACCAGCACGTCGAGCGGCCCCAAGGCTGCTTCGGCCGCCGCCACCGCCGGCGCGCACGCCGCCGCATCGGCGAGATCGGCGACGACCGCCGCACCGCGCCCGCCAGCGTCCCGGATCGCCGCGACCACCGCCGCCGCCGCGTCGGCGCTGCGGTCCAGCACCGCGACCGCCGCGCCCTCCCGCGCGAACCGCAGCGCGGTGGTACGGCCGATTCCCTGCCCGCCGCCGGTGATCAGCACGGCGCGGCCGGCAAATCGTGACATGCGGGCTACCCTCCCCTGGCGGTGCGGGCGCGACCTTCCGGCAGCCGCTGCCAGCCCGCAAGATGGCGCAGCCCGTTCACCACGACGCCGCGAGGAGCCATGCGCAACGCCATCTGGGCCTATCCCTGGGATCTGCTCGATATCGGCATCGACGCGGCTCTGGCCGAGATCACCGACGGCGCCGGACTCGACGCGGTCAGCCTCGCCACCGCCTATCACGCCGGCCGCTTCCTGCAGCCGCGCAGCGCCCGCAAGACCTACATGCCGGAAGACGGCACGATTTACTGTCGCCTGCCGCCCGGCCGGTTCGACGGGCTGGCGCTGCAGCCGAAACTCGCTGGCATCGTCGCCGAGCGCGGCGACGTGATGGAGGCGCTGATCCGCCGGCGCGACGCGGGCGGCGCGGCCGTGCATGCCTGGACGGTCTGCCTGCACAACAGCCGGCTCGGCACGCTCCATCCCGACGCCTGCTGCCGCAACGCGTTCGGCGATATCGCCTATCACAACCTCTGCCCGAGCCACCCGGACGCGCGCGCCTACCTCATCGCCCTCATCGCCGCGGTGACCGAAACCTGGCGCCCGGACGCGGTCGAGCTCGAAAGCCCCTGCTTCATGGGCTGGGCGCACGAGCACCACCACGAGAAGGACGGCGTCGGCCTGACCGCGGAAGACGATCTGCTGCTCTCCATCTGCTTCTGCCCCGCCTGCCTCGACCGCGCCGCGCGTGCCGGGGTCGATGGCGAGGCCGCCCGCCGCACCGTCCGCAGCCTGGTCGCCGAGGCGCTGGAGCGGCCGCTGCCGCACGAACGCTGGCCCGACCTCCGCCGCCAGGGTCCGGCTGCCTTCGCCGCTCATCCGGAACTCGCCGCCTGGCTCGACTGGCGGTTCGAGCCGGTCACCTCCCTCGTCGCGGAGATCCGCGCCGCCGCCCACCCGGCGAGCCGCATCGCCTATCTCGACATCGCCGGCGGCTGGCTGTTCGGCGCCGACCTCGCGGCGATCGCGCGCGTCTGCGACGGCATCGTGTTCTGCGCCTATGACAGCACGCCGGACGAGGTGGGGCAGAACGTCGCGGCGGCCGTTGCCGCCGCTGCGTGCAAGCCGGTCAGCGCCGGGTTCCGGCTGTTCGCGCCGGAGATGGACGGAGCGGATGCGATCGTCGCGCGCGTGCGGGCGGCATCGACGGCGGGGGCAACGGGATTCAACTTCTACAATTACGGCCTGGTGCCGGCGGCGCGACTCGATTGGGCGAAGGCCGGGCTCGACCCGCTGCGACGGAGCCACGGGTGAGCGGCGGGGCGCAGTCGATCCAAATGCGTGGCCAGGTGCGGCGACACCGATGCGGACCCCTCGGCCACGCGCAAGGTCGTTGCCGCTGCCGCCGATCGCAAAGCCTCAGAACGAGACGCGCGCGCGGAAGCCGAAGACCGCGGCGTCATGGATGTTCGATTGCGCGTTGGGCCGGAACACGTATTGAAAGTCCGGCTGGAAATGCACGCCCTGCACCACGTGGATGTCGTAATTCGCTTCCAGAACCATCTCATGGCTCTGCGGGCCGGTCGCGCCGTTGCTGATCGGCAGGCCGAATTCCTCCTCCACGCCCTGCACGTTGCCGAGACTGCCACTCACCGTGTTGTAGCTGAACAGCAGCGCGGCCCCGTCTTGCGGTCGCCGTCGCCAGAACCCGCGATCGATCAATCCGCCGGTGTATTGCTCGGCGTACACGGAATTGTTCGGATCGTTGCGGACGAACGCACCCAGTATGATCAGCCCGTCGTCATCGCCCGGCCCGTTGCGCAGCAGCATCTGATCGATCAGCAGCCAGAACTGCGTGTTGCCGGTGTGGGTCCCGGGCACGTAGCCCGGCACGCCGGCCGTTGCCAGCGGATTGCTGAAGTCCTGGAAGGTCGAGGTGTCGTAGCCGAAGCCGATCTTGTAGTGCCCGGGAAGCTTGTCGGGCCCCCATCGCGGCTCCCAGGCCAGCTCGACCGGAATGTACACGCCGCTGTCCTGTGAGGTGTCGAATTTGAAGCCGCTGCGGAAATTCTCGTCGCTGTAGAGTCCCTGGTTCACCTCGTAGACGCCGGTCTCCACGTAGGTCTGGGGAGTCGGGCGCACCCGTATGCGGGCGGCCCAGACCGCGTCGGGGTAGGCGCTGTGGCCGATATCCCCGCCGGGCAACGCCTTGGGATCGCCGCACAGCACGTTGTTCATGAAGTTGCAGTAGAGCGGCGAGCTCGCGAAGTCATTCTCCACGTTCATCCGGCCGGCCGCGATGTCGAGGCGCTGGTCGTACAGCGTCTCCTGTCCGTAGACGGACACCAGGTGCACGAAGACGTTGCCGCCGGCGCCGTAGATCTCCTGCACCGGCAGCAGATTGTCGCCGAACAGCGCGCTGTCGCTGCTGCCAGAGCGGTTGACCATGATCACATGGGTGGAGAATCCGGTGAGGCCGGCAAGCCGCTCCCAGTTGATGTCGGCCCCGAACGCGACCTGACTCGCGAACGTCGATCCCTGCTTCACGCCGCCCGTGACATTGCCGGCGAATTCGGTCAGCGCGTCGAGCTGCAGATTGATCCCCAGCTGGTCGAGCGTCGGACGCACGCCGCCCCAGGTACCGAACAGGTGCTCGACCGGTGGCGGGTTGACCGCCTGCGTCGGCGGCAACGGCCCCAGCACCGTCGCCGGCTGGCCCGGGTCGAGGTTGATGCGGTCTTTGTCTCCCGCAGCGACCGCCGTCCCGGCGCCGCAGAGAGACACGGCGAGGAGCGATGCCAACATCCGGCGGCAGATCCAATGCCTCATCGCCTGTCTCCCGGTATGAAGCTGCAGGTTTCGTGTCCCGCTTTCGCCGCGGCAAATTCCGCGCTCGAGCGGACCGGACCGGACCGGTCGGGCCGATGCTCCGGCGCAGCGGCGCCGTACCCGATCGGACAACGATCGGATACACCCCGGTCATCGGTCCGTGCTGGCAGTGCAACCAGGCGCACTCGCGCGATCGATGGCAGGATTGCCGGGTCTGGCGCCTCGGCCAGAGTCATCGTCTCCGGCAATCCCGATCCGTGCGATCCGGCGGCCGCGTTCGGATTTGTCGCGACCGAAACTATGGCGTCGGCGCATCCTCGCGCAGCAGCCGCTCATGCTTCAGCTCCGCCCATAGCGCGGCAGGAATCGGCGTCTCGATGAGGCGCAGGTTCGCGTCGACTTCCTCGGGACGCACCGCGCCCGGGACCATCGCGGCGACCGCGGGATGCGCCAGCGGAAACTGCACGGCCGCGGCCGGCAGCTTCACGCCATGACGCTGGCACACCGCCTCGATCCGCCGCACCCGCTCGAGAATCTCCGGCGGCGCCGGCTTGTAGTTGTACTTCGCCCCCGGCACCGGGCCGGTCGCGAGAATCCCCGAGTTGTACGGGCCCGCGGTCAGGATGCCGATGCCGCGGCGCTCGCAGAGCGGCAGCAACTCGTCGAGCGGTTCCTGCTCCAGCAATGTATAGCGCCCGGCCAGCATGAACGTGTCGAAGTCGCCGGCGGCGGCGAATTGCAGCATCGGCTTGACCTCGTTGACGCCGACACCGATCGCCCGGACCACGCCCTGCGCGCGCAGATCATGGATGGCGCGATAGGCACCCTCCATCGCCTCACGGAAACGCTGCTGGAACGCCTCCTCGCTGCCCCAATTCCACACATCGACGTCATGGATGTGGATGATATCGATCCGGTGCAGCCCGAGACGCTGCAGGCTCTGCTCGAATGCCCGCATCGCGCCGTCATAGCTGTAATCGGGCACCAGCCGCATGTTCAGCCCGCCCGCCCATTGGCCGCGATCGAGCGAGCCCGGATCCTGCGGCGCCAGATGCCGCCCCACCTTGGTCGAGAGCACGAACTGGTCACGCGGCTTCTGTCTTAGCAGATGCCCGAACCGGTGCTCCGACAGGCCATGGCCGTAGAGCGGCGCCGTGTCGAACAGCCGCACACCGTGATCATAAGCGTGTGCGATCGTCGCGATCGCGCGGTCCTCCGGGATCCGCTCGTACAGATCACCGAGCGGCGCGCCGCCGAGACCGAGAATCGTCACCTCGAGCCCGGTCTTGCCGAGCGGCCTGGTATCTGTCGCTTTCATCGCGATCTCCCTGACGGCGGCCGGTGGCGAAAGGCGGCGCCGCGGCGGACCCGATCACGGTCCGCGCCGGAGGCCGGCTACGACGCTTCCTTTCCCGCGGCAAACCTGCCAGTCCGTGCCGCCCGCGGCAAGGCGGCGGGTCGCCCGGCCGGGCACCGAGTGACCCGCGTATAGGCGCCTTCGAGCCGTCGCCGCCGCGCGTTCACGCGGCCTGCGCGCCCGTCACCCGCCAGATCACGTCGCCGACATCGTCGGCAACCAGCAGCGACCCATCCGGCCCGATCGCAACCCCGACCGGCCGGCCGTACGAGACCTTCTCGTCCGATGCGAGGAAGCCGGTCAGGATATCGCGCGGCGGCCCGGACGGACGCCCGTCCGCGAACGGGACGAAGATCACCCGGTAGCCGCTCAGCTTGCTGCGATTCCACGAGCCGTGCTGTCCGATTGCCATGCCGTCGGGGAAGCCCGGCAGCGTGCCGGCGGGCAGCCAGCACAGGCCCAAAGACGCGGTGTGACCGCCCAACGCGTAGTCCGGCGTGATCGCCCGGGCGACCAACGACGGATCCTGCTGCACCCGGTCGTCCACGGTTCGGCCCCAGTAGCAATAGGGCCAGCCATAGAAGCCGCCTTCCTGCACCGCGGTCAGATAGTCGGGCGGCGTCTCGTCGCCGAGCCCGTCACGCTCATTGACCACCGTCCACAGCGCGCCGGTCGTCGGCTCCCAGGCCAGGCCTACCGGATTGCGCAAGCCCGACGCGAAGACGCGGCTCTCGCCGCTGGCCAGGTCGAGCTCGTAGATCGCCGCCCGCCCTTCCTCCTCCTTCATGCCAAGCTCGCCGATATTGCTCAGCGAGCCGACGCCGACGTAGAGCTTCCGCCCGTCGCGGCTCGCGAGCAGGCTGCGCGTCCAGTGTCCGCCCGGCTTGAAGGTGGTCAGCCGCCGCCCGCGGACGATGATGCGGTCCGCCCCCAAGCCGCAGGGAAAGACGAACACGCCATCCGTGTTGCCGACGTACAAGCTGCTGCCCACGAGTGCCATGCCGAACGGCTGATTGAGGTCGCTGAGGAAGGCGGTGCGCGTCTCCGCCACGCCGTCGCCATCGGCGTCGCGCAGCCGCGTGATGCGGTTCGGGCTGTCGCCGACGGCGGCAGCACGCTTCATCGTGCTGAACATCGCGTAGTCGAACAGGGTCCGGGCCGGTCCCGGCATGAACAACGCCTCCGCGACCAGCACATCGCCGTTGGGCAGCACATGAATCCAGCGCGGATGCTTCAGGCCGGTCGCGAACGCGTTGACCCGGAGGCCGGGCGCCGCCAGCGGCATCTGTCCCTGAGCCCAGCCCTGGGCGGTCGGCATCTTGAGCGTCGGGATGCTGCCCTGCGACCGCGCGGCCGGGATGACGGGCGCGGCGCCGACCGCCTGCTGCTTCGGGCCGCCTTGCAGCCGCCGCACCTGGATCGCTGCGGCGCCGATGCCCGCGACGACCCGCCCCATGACGCCGGACATGTCCATGAGCGCTCTTCCCCCTGCTGACGCGCACGGTAGAGCACGAACGGCCGGGCCGGAAGCGAGGGCTGACGGAAGGTCGAAAAGAGTCTTCTTTTTCTGAAGAAAAAGAAGCAAAAAGACTTCTATTCGTTTTGGTCCTGAGCGAAGCCCGAACGTACAGCCGCGACCGCGACACGCATCCGCTCCACATAATCAACGAGTGCCTGGTGCCGCGCCGCCACCTCGGTCATCGCCGTGCGCGCCGGGCTGGCGAGTATATTGGCTAGGAACCCGTACAGCGTCGCGTCGCAGGAGCTCGGCTGCGCACCGGCCGCGTATTCCTGGCCGCCGATCGTCTCGGCGAGTGCCGCGAGATCGGCAGCGCCCATGGCCAGGATCTGGGCCGGCGTCTGCCGCCCGGTGCCCTGGGCGCGCAGCATCTGGGCGGTCCGGCGCCGGAAGAAGGCGGCGGTCGCGTCGCGGATGCCGGGCGGCAAGCCGCCGAAGAAGGCCGGTTTGACCACTTGCCAGCCTTCGGCGTCGATCCAGCGGAAGTGCACCAGCACGAAGTACAGGCTCTCCTCGCAGGTCCGGCGGATCAGGTGCGCGCGCGCCCGCCTGGCGGCGTCGAGCCCGGCATCGAGAGGATCGCCGAAGCGCTGCTTCAGATGTTCGATGATCAGTCCGCTATCCGGAATGCGCTGTCCGTCATCGACGATGTACGGCAGCTTGCCGCGCGGCGCGCGGAACGGCACGGCCGGAACCAGGCGGTATGGGATCCCGGCGAGCCGACAATAGGTCTCCGCCTTGACGCAGAACGGGCTCGGGTTGATGGCCCATTCGGTGGGAAAGACGTGCAGGTCGATCACCGATGACCCGCCACGGATGAGCACCGGACGACGGTTCCTTGCTTCCGGCGCCGTGTGCCTCCGGCGTTGAACGGCGTCGCTTGCGCCGTGACCATCGCGGGCCGCGTCGCCTAGGTCCGGTCGCCGGCCCGTTCCAGCATTTCCTCGGGATCCAGGCCTCGGTCGACACCATGCGGTACGACGGTCTGACCCGGCGCAAGGGACAGCTTCTTGTCGTCCAGGAACACGTCGATTTCGTCGGGTTCGAAAGAGACGAGGTTGGAGATCCGTGCCACCTCGGGCCAGGCTTGCGGATAGTACCATGCCGCCTTCTTGCGGCCGCCGATGTCGTAGTAGCTGGCCAGGCCCTTGTAAGGGCAGAAGGTCTGCCCCTCGACCGGGGTCAAAGCGGCCGCGTCGATGTCCTCGCGCGGCACATACCAGCGCGGCGCGAAGCCCGACTCGAACAACACCAGCGGGCGCGCCGTGTCGGCGATCACCCGATCGTCGAGTCTGACCACCAGATGTCGCGAGGTCGTGCGGATATCGATGCGGTGGTAGGCGTCGGCGGCGTGTCCGACGATGCGCTCGTCTTCCTCGTAGAACGCGTCCATCGCCCGCCAGGCGAACGCGACCCGGCCTTGCAACATGCCGGCATAGTCGGGGAGCGCGGTGTGCTGCCAGGCGGCGTGGTCGACACGCCTGTCGCCGGCGCCGGCGCTGAACCACGCGGTCTCGCCAAGGTCGCGGTGCTGCGTCGTCCGGGTTTCGCCGGCGAGGACGCCCGGCCGGATATCGCCAAGCGGAAAGTAGGCGACCGGATAGCGGGCGGGTTCGTGCAGGAGGACCACATCCTCGCTGTCGGCGATCCACTCGCCACCCAGTTTGACCCGCATGCGTCGGCGCAGCGGCTCGGCAAACAGAAGTCGTTGCGGGAGTGGCTCGGCGGTGAGGAAGCGGCCTACCGTTGCCCCGCTCAGAGGGCCCTGTTGCCAGGACAGCCCCATCGTCCTGCTCCTTCCGTTGCGCGTCAGATCATGATGCGCGATGACCACGTTCCTGCAAGGTCCAGGTATTTCCGTCCGGGTCGGCGAAGTCGGCGAAGCTCGCGTAGTCGCGATGCTGCGGGTCCACTCCCGCGCTCCATCCCCCGGCCCAGGTCTCGAGCGGATCCTTGTGCCGGATCGCGCCGACCTCGACGCCGCGGTCGATCAACTTCGCCCGCTCGGCCTCGAGGTCGCTCGTCACGAGGCACAGCTGGTGAACGCGGCCGGGCGAGTCGGTCGCGACAAGGTGCACCGAACACGCCGATCCCGGTGGGGTGAGTTGCACGACACGGAAATCGCGTGTGGGTCGGTAGTCGACGTCGAGGATGAATCCAACCTGCCCGGTGTAGAACGCGAGCGCACGGTCGACGTCGACGACGGGCAGGGGGACGACTTCGAGGGCGAGCATGGCGCCTCCTGCGTGGGACAGCCGGTACCGCCACTATGCGGAGGCCGATCTCCGACAAAGCGCCGTGACCGAGGAGAACAGAGCCGTTGCAGATATAGCAGCGTTACCCGAATGAAATCCCCGACGAATCAGGGGCCGCAACGTGCTTGCCGACACTTTCCACTTGACCGCAGACCGGGCGGGCTTCGCCGGGAAAGTAGCAGCTCTCCGGCCTGCCGGCCAGCACAAGGCTGTCACGGCAGCCTGGTGCACAGCCTGTCGCTGACGTGCCGGATGAAAGCGCTGCCGTGTGGTCGGCACGCGCCTCGCACTTCGTTGCGATCGGATACCAGCGAACGGCGGCCGTTTCGTCTCGGTGGTTCCGCGTCGGGGCGGTCCCTGCCCGCCTGCTTCATTCGCGGCGGCGTCGCCGTCATGTTCGGTTGCCGGTTCGCCCGTCGGGCCACACGCGGGATGGCACGCCAGTCGTGCCACGCGCGTGTTGGCTGAGATGGCTCGCCGGTCGCCGCAGTCCGAGGAAGGTACGTCACCCGTCCGCGGCCTCAAACCTGCCGCTGCGGCATCCCTTGCGGCACCACGGTCCGCACGATCGAGGCGTCCAGCGCCTCATACGCCTCGTAACCGATCGTCGCGTACAGCTCCGCCCGGGTCTGCATCCGGTCCAGCATCGCCTGCGTGCCGCCGTCGCGCCGGATCGCCGCATACAACTCGGCCTGGGCGCGGGCGGCGACGCGCAGGCTGCTCACCGGCCAGATCACCATGCGGTAGCCCATCGCGGCGAACTCGTCGGCGGTGAAGAACGGCGTGCGTCCGAACTCGGTCATGTTGGCGAGCAGCGGCGCATCCACCCGCCGCGCGAACTCGCGAAACATCTCCGCATCGGTCAGCGCCTCGGGGAAGATCGCGTCCGCACCCGCTTCGAGGTACAGCTTCGCCCGCGCCACCGCCCCGTCCATGCCCTCACTGGCAGCGGCGTCGGTGCGCGCAATCAGGTAGAGGTGCCGCCGTGCCCGCGCCGCTGCCGCGACCTTCGCTGCCATGTCGTGCGGATCGACCAGCTTCTTGTCGTTCAGGTGGCCGCATTTCTTCGGCAGATGCTGGTCCTCGATATGCACCGCCGCCGCGCCGGCCTCCTCGAAGCTGCGCACCATGTGCATGGCGTTCAGCGCCTCGCCATAGCCGGTGTCGCCGTCGACCAGCACGGGGAGTGCCGCGGCGCGCACCACCTGGCGGATGAAGAAGCAGACCTCGTCGACGGTGATGATGCCCAGATCGGGCAGGCCCATCGACGCGGTCATCGCCGCACCGGAGAGATAGACGGCCTCGAACCCCGCCGCCCTCGCCTGCTGCGCCGCCAGGCCGTTATGCGTCCCCGGCAGCCGCAGGATACCTGGCCGCTGCAGCAGCGCCCGGAATCGATGGCCCGGGGGCCTGTCCGGAAGGTCGGCGCTGTCGAGGTAGGGCATGGCGGCGCTCCGGTCAGCGGAAGAAGATCAGCGTCAGAAGCACGAAACAGGGCAGCAGTGCTGCGGCGGCAAGGCCCATGTAGCCGAAGAACCCCGGCATCTTCACCCCGCGATGCGCCGCGACCGAGCGTACCATCAAGTTCGGCGCATTGCCGATATAGGTCAGGGCGCCGAAGAAAACGGCCCCGGTGGAGATCGCCTCCAGGACGTGCGCGTCCGGCCCGGTCAATGTCGCCGGATCGCCACCCGCCTGCTGGAAGAACACGAGATAGGTCGGCGCGTTGTCGAGGAAGGCCGAGAGGATGCCGGTGAGCCAGAAATAGACGATCGGCAGCCGCTGGCCGGCGGCATCTTCGGTCAGGCGGATCAGGGCGGCGAGCGGCCCGTCCAGCCCCTCATGCAGCATTGCGATCACCGGGCCCACGGTGATGAACACCGCCGCGAACAGCGTCGCCACCTCCTCGATCGGTTCCCAGGCGAACATGTTGCCCGAGCGGATCGCACGCGGCGTGGTCCGCACGGAGATCGCGGCGATGGCAAGGAAGACGACGATGCCAAGCAGCCGCTCGGCGCCGATCGCCTGGCCGAGCAGCACGACATCGCCGGGATGCCAGATGCCCTGCAGCAGCACCGTCCCGACCACCACCGCCAAGAGACCGAGATTCGACCAGCCGCGCAGGTGCAGCCGGGCGGGCGGCGCAGGCGACGGCTCGGCCGCGGCCAGACGCCGGTCGATCAGCCAGAACGCCAGGAGCAGCGGCACCGCCACCACCACCAAGGGTGCGAACAAGTGGCGGAGCGGCCAGAAGAACGGCACGCCCTGCAGGAAACCGATATAGAGCGGCGGGTCGCCGAGCGGACTGGTCGCGCCGCCGGCATTGGCAACCAGCAGGATGAAGAACAGCACCAGGTGCAGCTTGCGCCGCCGGTGCGCGTTCGACCGCAGCAGCGGGTGGATCAGCACCATGGCGACCCCCGTGGTGCCGACCACGCCGGCCAGCGCGGTCCCGATCGCCAGCAGCAGCGTGTTGCCCCAGGGCCGTCCCCACGGTCCGCCCGACAACAGCACGCCGCCCGCTGCCACGTACAGTGCCAGCAGCAGCGTCACGAACGGGAGATACTCGATCAGGATCGCATGCCAGGCTTCGGCGGCGGCCGCGACCAATCCCGCCGTCGCCGCCAACGGCAGCAGCAACGCCGCAATCCAACCGGCGAACACCATTCCCATCCGGCGATGCCAGAAACGCGGCGCCACCATCGGGAACAGCGCGACCGACAGCAGCAAGCCGGCGAACGGGATCCCGAAGGCAAGACCGGTCGGACCGTGCGCGGTGGGCGCCGTCCAGCCGGTGGTCGGGGCAAGGCAGAACGGCACGGCGAAGCGGGCCGCAGCCATGATCGGGCGTCGCATGGCAGCGTCTCCGGATGCTGGTCGGTTGCGCGACCCTGACCCTGCAAGTAACGTCCGGCCCGCGCAATGGAGGGCCGGTTTCGATGGATATGACGGGGGAGCGACGCATCCCGGCGACGCGTCAGAAGGTCTGGGATGCGCTCAACGACCCCGCCGTGCTCAAGGCTGCCATCCCCGGTTGCGAGACGCTGGAGAAGGTGTCGGACTCCGAGATGCGCGCCACCGCCGCGGTGCGCATCGGGCCGATCGCCGCCCGCTTCAACGGCAAGGTGCAGCTCACCGATCTCGACCCGCCCACGTCCTACCGCATCAACGGTGAGGGCCAGGGCGGCGTCGCCGGCTTCGCCAAGGGCGGTGCCAAGGTGACGCTGGCGGAAGACGGCCTGTTCACCGTGCTTCACTACGACGTGCAGGCACAGGTCGGCGGCAAGCTGGCGCAGCTCGGCGCGCGGCTCGTCGATGCCTCGGCGAAGCAGATGGCGGATGCGTTTTTCGACCGCTTCACCGCCGAGGTGGCCGGCCCGCCGGAGGCGGGTGCCGAAGGGGGCGCCGGCGTGATCGCGGCGATGACCGGCGACTCCGCGGCGCCGCGCGGCATGCCCACGATCAGCCCGTGGGCGATGCTGCCGCGCGAGCCGTTCGGCCTTCCCATTGTGTTCTGGGTCGGCGGGATCATCTTCCTGTTCATCCTGCTGCTCATCCTGAGCGCCTACTGGTAATCCCGCGCGACCGAAGTTCAGGCCCGATCTTGCTTCCTGCCTCCGTCTCTGAGACTGAAGCCCTGCTCGCCGGGCAGGGCTACATTGCCGATCGCAGCCTCGCGACCACCGTGCACCTGGCGCTGGCGATGCGCCGGCCGCTGTTTCTCGAGGGCGAGCCCGGCACCGGCAAGACCGAGATCGCCAAGGTGCTCGCCACGGGGCTCGGCCGCCGCCTGGTGCGGCTGCAATGCTATGACGGGCTCGACCTCGCCGCCGCCGCCTATGAATGGGACCATGCGCGCCAGCTCATGGCGATCCGGCTCTCAGAGGCCGCCGGGCAGACCGACCGCGAGACGCTTGCGGCCGAGATCTATGCGCGGCCCTTCCTGCGCGCGCGGCCGCTGCTCTCCGCGATCGACCCCGACCTGCCGCCGGCGGTGCTGCTGATCGACGAGCTCGACCGCGCCGACGAGCCGTTCGAGGCCTTCCTGCTGGAGCTGCTGGCCGACTTTCAGATCACCGTGCCGGAATACGGCACGATCCGCGCCGAAACCCCGCCGGTCGTGGTGCTGACCTCGAACCGCACGCGCGAGGTGCATGACGCGATCCGGCGCCGCTGCCTCTATCAATGGGTGGACTATCCGGACGCCGCACGGGAGCGGGCGATCCTGGCGGCGCGTGCGCCGGAGGTGCCGCGCCAGCTCTCCGCCCAGGTGGTCGCCTTCGTGCAGCGGCTGCGCGCGGAGGAGCTGTTCAAGCTGCCCGGCGTCGCCGAGACGATCGACTGGGCGGCGGCGCTGAAGCATCTCGACCAGCACGAGCTCGTCCCCGGCGTGGTCGACGAGACGCTCGGCCTGTTGCTGAAATATCAAGATGATATCGCGCGTGTTCGCGGTGAGCAGGCAGCCCGACTGATCGGCGAGGCGCGGGACGCCGCGGCATGACCGCGGCGGCGCGGGCCGCGCCGGCCGGGCGGCTGGCGGCGAACGTGATGCAGTTCGCCCGGCTGCTGCGCCGGGCCGGCCTGCCGGTCGGGCCGGCCGAGGCGCTGGCGGCGCAGCAGGCGTTGACCGTGATCGATCTCGGCGACCGGGCGCAGGTTCGCACCGCACTGCGCGCCGTGATGGTGCATCGGCACGAACATCGCGAGGTGTTCGATCACGCCTTCGCCCTGTTCTGGCGTGACCCGACCGCGGCGCGGCAGGCCGCGGCGATGGCGCTGATGGACGGGCGCAAGGCGCCGAAGCCGCAGGCGGCGCCCCCCGGCAGCCGCCGCGTCGCCGAGGCGATGGCGCGCCAGGCCACCCGCCCGCGCGAGGAGCCGCCGCCACCGCTGATCGACGCGACGATGACGGTGAGCGAGCGCGAGCGGCTCCAGCAGATGGATTTCGAGGCGATGTCGGCCGCCGAGATCGCCGCCGCCAAGGCGGAAATCCGGCGCCTGACGCTGCCGCTCGATCTGCGCCGCACGCGGCGCCGACGCCCGGACGATGCCGGGCGGCTGCACGATCTGCGCGGCACGATCCGCGCCAGCATCGCGAGCGGCGGCGAGATCCTCGAGATCGCCCGGCAGAGCCGGCAGGTGCGGCCGCCGCCGCTCGTCATCCTTTGCGACATCTCCGGGAGCATGTCGCGCTACGCGCAGATTTTGCTGCATTTCCTGCATGCGGTCGCGAACGACCGGGAGCGCGTCCACGTGTTCCTGTTCGGCACGCGGCTGTCGAACGTGACGCGCCAGCTCCGCCATCGCGACCCGGAGACGGCGTTCCAGATGGTGGCGCATGTCGTGCCCGACTGGTCCGGCGGCACCCGCATCGGCGAGGCTCTGGCGAAGTTCAACCGGCTCTGGGCGCGGCGGGTGCTGGCGCAGGGGGCGGTCGTGTTGCTGGTGACGGACGGGCTCGACCGGCCGCGCGCCAGCGAGCCCGGCGAGCCGGCCGGCAGCCATGAGCTGGCGGAGGCGATGGACCGGCTGCACCGCTCCTGCCGCCGGCTGATCTGGCTGAACCCGCTGTTGCGCTACGACGGGTTCGAACCAAGATCGCAGGGCATCCGCGCCATGCTGCCCCATGTCGACGAGTTCCGCCCCGTGCACAACCTGGCCAGCCTGCGCGCGCTGATCGACACCCTGCGCCGCCCCGCCCCTTCCGCGCGCGGCGGCGCCTCCTGGAGGCAGGCCGCATGAACAGCGCAATTGCGTCCGGCGCCGCGGACACCACCGCCGCGCCGCATCCGATGACGGGCGAGACCGAGGACGTGCTGGCGATCGCCGCCGGCTGGCTCGATGCCGGCGAACGCGTGGCGTTGGCGACGGTGACCGAGACCTGGGGCAGCTCGCCCCGTCCGGCCGGCAGCCAGATGGCGGTGACCGAGTCCGGCCGCATGGCGGGCTCGGTCAGCGGCGGCTGCATCGAGGGCGCGGTCGCCGAGGCGGCGCTGGACGCGCTGCGCCGCAACCGCCCGGCGATGCTCGATTTCGGCGTCACGAATGAGCGCGCCTGGGAGGTCGGGCTCGCCTGCGGCGGCAAGGTGAAGGTGTTCGTCGAGCCGCTGGCCGGATCCGCGGCATGACGCCCGCGCTGCTCGCCCGACTGCGCGCGACGCAGGCCGAGGGTCGCGCCGTGGTGCTGGCGACGCGGCTGCCGGACGGCGCACAAGTGCTGCTGCCGGGGGACGAGCCGCCGCCCGGCCTCGAGCATGCGGCGCGGACGGCGCTGACTGAGGACCGCAGCCAGACCGTTACGGTCAAGGGCGCCTCCTGGTTCCTGCACGTGCACAACCCCAAGCCGCGGCTGGTCGTGGTCGGCGCGGTGCACATCGCGCAGGCGCTGGTGCCGCTCGCGGCGCCGCTCGGCTTCGCCGTCACCGTGGTCGATCCGCGCCGCGCCTTCGCGACCGACGAGCGCTTCCCGGGGGTCACCGTCTCGACCGAATGGCCGGACGAGGCGCTGGACGCGCTGCGACCCGATGCCCGCACCGCCATCGTCACGCTCACCCACGACCCGAAGCTCGACGATCCGGCGCTCGACCGGGCGCTGCGATCCGAGGCGTTCTATGTCGGCGCTCTCGGCTCGCGGAAGACGCACGCGGCACGGCTCGGGCGGCTGCGCGCGCTCGGCCATGACGACGCGGCGCTGGCGCGGATCCGCGGCCCGGTCGGACTGCCGATCGCGGCGGTGACCGCGCCGGAGATCGCGCTCGCCGTCCTGGCCGAGATCGTCGCGGTGCGCCGGCACGCGCCGCTCGGCCAGCCGCAGACGCCGCAGCCGGAAGCGGACAGACCCGGTGCGGACAAGTCGGTGGGGCGCGCCGCTTGATCTTCGGCGCCGTCCCGCTGGCGGCGGCACGCGGCGCCATTCTCGCCCATACCCAGCGCCTGCCGGGCCGGGTGCTCCGCAAGGGCGCGGTGCTGGATGCGGCGGCCGTCGAGGCGCTGCGCGCCGCGGGCCGGACCGAGATCATCGCCGCCCGGCTGGAACCCGGCGACGTGCCGGAGGACGAGGCGGCCGGGCTGCTCGCCGAGGCGATGCTTGCGCCGGGGGTTCGCGCCTCACGGGCCGCGACCGGGCGGGTGAACCTGGTCGCCGAGACCGCCGGGCTGCTGCGCGTCGATGCCGGCATGCTCGAGCGCGTCAACCTGGTCGACGAGAGCCTGACCACCGGCACGCTGCCCGATTACGCGGTCGTCGCCCCGGGCGAGATCGTCGCCACGATCAAGATCATCCCCTTCGCCGTGCCCGGCGCGCTGGTCGCCGTCGCCGAGGCCCTGGCGCGGCAGGGCGGCAGGCTGCTGTCGCTGCACCCGTTCCGCCCGCTCACCGCCGGGCTGGTGATGACCGAGCTTCCCGGACTCAAGGAGAGCGTCCTGGACGGCACGGAGGCGGCGACGCGGGCCCGGATCACCGCTTTGGGCGGCACGCTGCTGCCGGCGCGGCGCTGCCCGCATGCCGAGGCACCGATCGCCGAGGCGCTGGCGGCGCTGATCGGGGAGGGCGCGGAGCTGCTGCTGGTCGCCGGCGCCTCCGCCGTGGTCGACCGGCGCGACGTCGGACCGGCCGGGATCGTCCGCGCCGGCGGCGAGATCCAGCATTTCGGCATGCCAGTCGACCCCGGCAACCTGATCTGCCTCGGCCGGATCGGCGCGCGGCCGGCGCTTGTGCTGCCCGGCTGCGCCCGCAGCCCGAAGCTGAACGGCATCGACTGGATGCTGGCCCGGCTGTTCGCCGGGCTGTCGATCGGCGCCGCCGAGATCGCCCGCATGGGCCTCGGCGGGCTGCTGAAG
>DATJSJ010000227.1:0-2071 GCA_035504175.1 Acetobacteraceae bacterium | reverse complement strand
CTGCAACCGATGCGTGGGGGCGGCGATGGCCGACATCCTGATCCGGGGCGGCGACAGCGACACGGCGGCGCACGAAATGCGCGCGGCGGTGCGCGACATCTTCGGCTTCGACCCGTTGCAGACCACGCGCGGCAGCGGCACCGCGCCCGGCACCCGCAGCGGCGTCGAGTTGGCCGCGATGATCGCGTTGGGCCTGCCGCCCGCGATCGTCGCCGCGAAGGACCTGCAGGCGAAACTCGCCGAGCAATGGCGCCGGCTTACCGCCAAGGCCGAGGCCCAGCACCGCGCCACCGGCGCGACCCTGCTCATCGATCCCGGCGACGGCAAACCGATCCCGCTGCATGAGGCGAACCGCCAGGCCATCCTCGACGCGCTCGCCCGCGTCGAGCAGCATTTGAAAACCTGACCCGGTGCGCCGCGTCACGTTCCGGCTGGACGGCGACCGGCTGACCAACAGCGCCGCGCCGCACCCCCGCCGCGTGACGGAAGCCGATTTCGCGTTGTTCGCGGCCTGGACCAAGGACTATCGCGCCGCGGTCCAGCGTGGCGACAACCACGACGGGCCGAAAGCCATCGGGCAGAAAATCCACGAATGGCTGGATCGCGAGCATCGCTGGATGGCAGCGCTGCGCCAGACGCCCGGTGCGCCCGTGGTCGCCGAATTCGCCGTGAAGGCGCCGCCCGACGGGCCCGGCCGCGTGTTCCTGGAAGTGCCGTGGGAACTCGCCGCCGGACCCGACGACTTCCTCGCGGCGGACCCGGCGGTGATGTGGGCACCGCTGCGCCGTATCGGCACGCCGCAGCCGCCGGAGCAACCCGGCCACGACCACCGGCTCGGCGTCATGTTCATGGCCGCCGCTCCGCGCGGCCAGACCGCGCTGAATTTCGAGGCCGAGGAAGCCGCGATCCTGGACGCCACGCGCCACGCCGGCCTCGACCTGTTCGTCGAGGACACCGGCACGCTGGAAGAACTCCGCGCCGCCTGGGCCCGTGCCAGGACGCTGGACGCGCTGCATTTATCCTGCCATGGCGGCGGCGGCGCCAACCCGGTGCTCGCGCTGGAGGACGAAACCGGCGAGCAGAAGCTGGCGACGCTGCCCGATCTGGCCGGCGGCTTCGCGCATCGCCCGCCGCGCCTGCTGTTCTTGTCCGCCTGCCATACCGGGGAAGGCGCGCCGGAGCTGGACTCGCTGGCGCTGGGGCTGGTGAATGCCGGGTTCGCCGCCGTGCTGGGCTGGGCCGACGCGGTGCTCGATCGCGACGCCAGCGAATTCGCCGCTTCGTTCTACGGCGAGGCGGCGCAGCCCGGTGCCTTGGTGGAGGCAGCCTGGGCGACGGCGCGGTTCAACCTGGTTGGTCGCCGGCCGGAGGGACGCCGCCCGGCGCACTGGCACCTGGCGCGTTTGTTCCTCGGGCCGGCCGGCGGCGGCAGCCTGAACGAGGGCGACAAGCGCCGCGTCGCGGCCGATAGCGACGCCGGCCGCAAGGCGATGATCCGCGCCCGCGGCGCCGCCGGCAACCAGATCGAGGTGGCGAGCCACGGCGGCTTCGTCGGACGCCGCAAGCAGATCCAGGACATCCTGCGCGAGTTCCGCCGGCCGCTTCATGCCGGCGTGCTGGTCCATGGCTTCGGCCGCCAGGGCAAGTCCAGCCTGGCTGCGCGCATCATGGACCGCCTGCCACATCTGAAGCCGGTGGTGTTGTTCCAGCGCTGCGACGGGCCGAACCTGCTGGCGGAAATCGCCGAGCAAGTGCCGCCAGCCGGCACGCTGTGCGCCGAGTACCAGCCGCAGGTCGATCCCGCCCGGGCCGGCTACGATCCGCAGGCGCTGTACCGTGCCCTGCGCGCGCTGCTGACGCGGCCGTGCAGCGGCAAGGGCGACGACCGGCCGATCCTGCTGGTGCTCGACGATTTCGAGGCATTGCTCGATCCGCCCGAAGGCGACGGGCATTGGCAGGTGAAGCCGGCGGCCGAGGCGCCGCTCGCCGCCATCATCCGCGCATTCGGCGCCGGCGAGACCGAGTGCCGGCTGCTGATCACCTGCCGTTATGCCTTCCCGTTCCGCGATCG
>DATJSJ010000226.1:0-7445 GCA_035504175.1 Acetobacteraceae bacterium | reverse complement strand
GGGCCGCTGGAGGTCCGGGCCGGAATCGAACCGGCATACGCGGATTTGCAGTCCGCTGCATCACCACTCTGCCACCGGACCCAGGCAGCCGGCCTCCGCCTCGAGCGGAGCGCCGGAGGTATATCCACGGCCGGTCGCCGTGCGGTCAAGCCCGTCCTGGCGTCACTCCACGCGCCTCCGTATAAGCCTCGCTGTCGCAGCAATCGATGAGCCGCCGATGGACCCGATCGCGTTCGAGGATGCGCGCCGCAAGATGGTGGACGGGCAGATCCGGCCCAACCGGGTCACGGATCCTCGTCTGCTCGACGCCATGCGCCGCCTGCCGCGGGAGCGCTTCCTGCCGTCGGCACAGGCGCCGCTGGCCTATATCGACGAGGACATCCCGCTCGGCCGCGGCCGGGTGCTGATGGAACCGATGGTGCTGGCCCGCCTGGTGCAAATGGCACGCCCGCAGCCGGGGGAGCGCGTCCTGGTGGTCGCCGCCGGGACCGGCTACGGCGCGGCGGTTCTGGCCGCCTGCGGCGCCGAGGTCACCGCGCTCGAGGAAGACGAGGCGCTGCTGGCGATCGCCCGGCGCGTCCTGCCGGAATTCGCCCCGAGGGTGGCGCTGGTTCAGGGGCCGCTCGCGGCGGGCTGGTCGTCGGGCGCGCCCTGGGACGTCATCATGGTCGAGGGCGCGGTGCGCGAGATCCCGCCCGCGATCGAGGGCCAGGTACGGACAGAGTCGGGACGCCTGGTGACGGTGCTGCGCCGGCCGGGCGTCACCGGCCGGGCGGTCCTGGCCGAGCCGTCCTCGATCGGCCTGCGCGCCCAGCCGGAATTCGACTGCGCCACGCCGCTGCTGCCACCGCTGGAACCGACGCCGGCCTTCACCTTCTGAGCGCGCGGGCCCAATCTCCGGGCCGGGGTTCGGCGCGAAGCGATGGCGCGGCGCCGCCGCGTGTGGCAGATGTGAGCGCCGCCGCGCGGGCTGGCCCCGCGCCGCAAGGAAGGGGGCTCGGAATGCGCATCGGCGGCAGGCTTGCAGGGCTGACGATCGGGTTGGCGAGCGTCGCCGCGCTGCACCCGGCATTCGCGCAGACCACCGCCACCCGGCACCATCGCCTGACGGCGAACGTGGTCATCCGCGCGCCCGATCCGACACACCCGCGCGACGCGATGCAGCCGCACACGCTGGACCAGGCATTGGCCGCCGCCTACGCCAGCAACCCGTCCCTGCTCGCCGCGCGCGCCCAGCTTCGTGCCACCGATGAGGGCGTGCCGCAGGCCCTCGCGGGCTGGCGACCGACCATCACCATCAGCGGCGGCGTCGGCTACGGCAACGGCACGACGCGTTCCGTCACCGACGGCTTCGCGACCGATACCCCCAACGAGCGCGACATCTTCACCGGTCAGGTCTCGGTGACGCAGCCGCTGTATCGCGGCGGCAAGACCCGGGCGCAGACCAACCAGGCCGAGAACTCGGTGATGGCGCAGCGGGCCTCGCTGATCGCCAGCGAGGAGCAGGTCTTCACCGATACGGTCAACGCCTATGTCGGTGTGATCGAGGCGCAACAGGTGGAGGCGCTGAACGAGAGCAACGTGCAGGTTCTGACCCGCCAGTTGCAGGCGACGAACGACCGCTTCCGGGTCGGCGAGATCACCCGAACCGACGTCGCCCAGGCCGAGGCGGCGCTGGCCGGCGGCCAGGCGCAGCTCGAGACGGCGCAAGGCAATCTGCAGACGGCGCGGGCAACGTATCTGCGCGAGATCGGCTTCATGCCGGAGAAGCTGATCGAGCCGCAGGCGTTGCGCGTGCCGCTGAAGACCGAGCAGCAGGCGGCGCAGCTGGCGGCGGCCAACAACCCGAACGTGGTCGCGGCGCAGTTCCAGGATGCGGCGGCGCGCGATGCGATCGACGTCGCCTTCAGCGCCCTGATGCCCTCGGTCAACATCACGGCGAGCGCGCTGCGCGACGACAATTCCACCATCGCGCAGCAGCGCACGATCGGCGGCCAGGCGCTGCTGAACGTCACGGTGCCGCTGTATCAGGGCGGCGCCGAATACTCGGCGGTGCGCCAGGCGCGGCAGACCGAGCAGCAGCGCCGCAAAGGGGTCGACGATGCCAGGCGCCAGGCGGTGCAACAGGCGGTGCAGGCCTGGGAGACGTTGGTCGCGGCGCGCTCGACCGCCGAGAGCACAAGGGTGCAGATCCGCGCCAACCAGATCGCGCTCGACGGGGTGGAGCGCGAGGCGATCCTCGGCAGCCGCACCACGCTCGACGTGCTGAACGCGCAGCAGGCGCTGCTGAACTCGGAAGTGACGCTGGTGCAGAATCTGGCCAGCATCGTGACCGCCTCCTACACGCTCGCCTCCGCCATCGGCCGGCTGACGGCACGCGATCTTAACCTGTCGGTACCGCTTTACGACGAGACTGCCTATTACCACGCCGTGCGCGATCGCCTGTTCGGGACGGGCGACTACGCGACCGGCCAGCCGGGACGCTGAGCATGGCCATGCCTGACCGCCCGCAGACGGGCGATCCGCCGCCGCAGGGGGGCGGGGCCGACCCGTCGATGGAGGACATTCTCGCCTCCATCCGCCGCATCCTGAGCGAGGACGAGCAGGGCACGCAGGCGCCGCCCGGCCCGCCCGTCGCCGCCGAGAGCGTGCTGGTCCTGGATCCGTCCATGATGGTGCCGGAGGAGGCGGAGGAGCCGACCATCGCGGTGCCGCCCCCGGCGCCCGCGCCACCGCCACCGCCGCCGGCGGCACGCCGGCCGGATCCGCCACCCGTGCCGGAGCCGCCCCGCATCGAGACCCCGATTCCGGCGACCGCCACCCTGGTCGCGCCGGAGGCCGCCGCCGCCGCCGCCAGCGCCGTCGGCGCCCTGGTCCGCACCCTGGCGGTCGAGCGCACCACCGCAACGCATCGCGGCGGCCCGACCATCGAGGACATGGTGCGTGAGGAGCTCCGGCCGCTGCTGAAAGCCTGGCTGGACCAGAACCTGCCGCCGCTGGTGGAACGGCTGGTGCAGGCGGAGATCGAACGCCTGGTGAATCGCGCCCTGCCGTAATCCGCCCGATCCCCTGGTCCGGGCGAACGGCGCCGGGCGATGGCCGCGCCGCGCAACGGCGGCCTGTCCGCTTGTCGCTTGTTTTGCTGCAGCGCATCCCGCAGAACCGCCGCCATGCTGAGCAAGACCTACGCCCCGGCCGAGACCGAGCAGCGCATCTACGAAGGCTGGGAACGCTCCGGTGCCTTCGCCGCACGTCCCGAAAGCGCCGCGGCGCCGTTCACCATCATGATCCCGCCGCCGAACGTGACCGGCAGCCTGCACATGGGTCACGCGCTGACCTTCACCTTGCAGGACACGCTGATCCGCTGGCGCCGCATGCAGGGGCGGGACGCGTTGTGGCAGCCGGGCTCCGACCATGCCGGCATCGCGACCCAGATGGTGGTCGAGCGGCTGCTCGCGGAGCAGGGCAACCAGGACCGCCGCAGCCTCGGGCGCGACGCATTCATCGACCGCGTCTGGGCGTGGAAGGCAGAGTCCGGCGGCACGATCACCCGGCAGCTCCGCCGGCTCGGCGCCTCGCTCGACTGGCCGCGCGAGCGTTTCACCATGGACGACGGCCTCTCCGCCGCGGTGCGAACGGTGTTCGTGGCGCTGGCGCGGGAGGGGCTGATCTACCGCGACCGCCGGCTGGTGAACTGGGATCCCAAGTTCCAGTCGGCGATCTCCGATCTCGAGGTGGAGAGCCGCGAAACCAGGGGCCATCTCTGGCACATCGACTACCCAATAGAGGGCGCGCCCGGCCGGTTCATCCGGGTCGCGACGACGCGGCCGGAAACCATGCTGGGCGACGTCGCCGTCGCCGTGCACCCCGACGATGCGCGCTTCGCCGACCTGGTCGGGCGGCACGCGATCCTGCCGCTGGTTGGACGCCGCATTCCGATCGTGGCTGACGAATACTCCGATCCCGAGAAGGGCACCGGCGCGGTGAAGATCACGCCGGCGCACGACTTCAACGATTTCGAGGTCGGGCGCCGGCACGGCCTCGCCATGCCCTCGGTGCTGGATCGGGAGGCGCGCGTCACCTTCGCCGAACTCGCGGCCGACGATCCCGCCATCGTCGATCCCGCGGCGCTTGCCGCAAGCCGCGCCGCGCTCGATGGGCTCGACCGCTACGCGGCGCGCAAGCAGATCCTGGCGATGCTGCGCGAGGCCGGGCTGCTCGCCGACGAGGTCGCGCATCTGCACCAGGTGCCGTACGGCGACCGTTCCGGCGTGCCGATCGAGCCGTTGCTGACCACGCAATGGTTCTGCAACGCCTCGGTGTTGGCGAAGCCGGCGATCGCGGCGGTCGAGCGCGGTGACACCGTGTTCGTGCCGAAGCAGTGGGAGAACACGTTCTTCGCCTGGCTGCGCGACATCGAGCCCTGGTGCATCAGCCGCCAGCTCTGGTGGGGCCATCGCATCCCGGCCTGGTACGGGCCGGACGGCGCGGTGTTCGTGGCGCACGACGCGGCCGAGGCGCAGGCCGCCGCACACGCGCAGTACGGTCATGAGGTCGCGCTGAGCCAGGACGAGGACGTGCTCGACACCTGGTTCAGCTCGGCGCTCTGGCCGTTCTCGACGCTCGGTTGGCCGGAGAAGACCGCGGAGGTCGCGCGCTACTATCCGGGCGACGTGCTGGTCACCGGCTTCGACATCATCTTCTTCTGGGTCGCCCGGATGATGATGATGGGGCTGCATTTCATGGGCGAGGTGCCGTTCCGCACCGTCTGCATCCACGGCCTGGTGCGCGACGAGCGCGGCCAGAAGATGTCGAAGTCCAAGGGCAACGTCATCGATCCGCTGGCGCTGATCGAGAAATTCGGCGCCGACGCGCTGCGCTTCACCATCGCCGCCCTGACCGGCCCGGGCCGCGACGTGAAACTCTCCGAGGCGCGGGTCGAGAGCTATCGCAGCTTCGTCACCAAGCTCTGGAACGCCGCCCGCTTCGCCGAGATGAACGGCGTCGCGCCCGATCCCGGGTTCGACCCGGCGTCGGTGCGCTCGCCGCTCGGCCGTTGGATCCTGGCGGCGGCGAACGAAGCCGCGGCGGAGGCCGGGGCGGCGCTCGAGTCGTACCGGTTCAACGACTACGCCGCCGCCTGCTACCGCTTCACCTGGAACACGTTCTGCGACTGGTTCCTGGAGTTCGCCAAACCGGTGCTGGCGCAGCCGGAGACGGAAGCGGCGGCGGAACTGCGCCAGGTTGCAGCACACGTGCTCGGCGTGATCCTGCGCCTGCTGCATCCGGTGATGCCGTTCGTGACCGAGGAGCTGTGGGACCGGTTCGGCTTCGGGCCAGACTACAGCCTGATCCGCGCCCCCTGGCCGGAAGCGATGGCGCCTGCGGATGCTGCGGCGGCGTCCGCGGAGCTCGACTGGGTCATCCGCTTCATCACCGAGATCCGCACCGTGCGGGCGGAGATGAACGTGCCGCCCGGCACGATGACGCCGGTGCATCTCCGCGACGCGCGTCCGGAGACGCTGGCGCGGGCGGAGGCCTGGATCGAACCGATCCGCCGCATGGCACGGGCGACCGAGGTGAGCGCGCTCGCGGGTGCGCTGCCGGCGGGCTCGGCGCAGGCGGTGCTGGACGAGGCGACGATCATCCTGCCGCTCGCCGGCTTCATCGATATCGAGGCCGAACTGGCCCGGTTGCGCCGCGAAGTCGAGCGTGCCGGCGGCGAGGCGGAGAAGCTCGCGCGCAAGCTCGAGAACGCGGATTTCGTCCGCCGCGCCCCGGAAGCCGTGGTCGAGGAGAATCGCGAGCGCCTGGCCGGGATCGAGGCGGAGGTCACGCGCCTGCAGGCGGCGCTCGCCCGGCTGGGGTAAGTGGCTCCGCGACATGGCGGATCCCGCGAGCGGCATCGCCCACCGGCGATGCATGGGATCGGAGCGCCGGGCGCGGGCAACGCCGGTTGCCTCCGGGACGCAGGCGACCGGCGGCGGTAAAGCCAACGCCGGCAGACGCGAGCGGCTCAAGGCGAGGCTCGCGCCTCGACCGGCCGGGCAGGCAGCTGGTGAAGCCGGTCAGAGTCCGGTCAGCAGGACGTCGAGCGCGCGGATTACTGCGTCATGTTGGTAGCCGAGCGAGACGACCGGGCGACCAAGCTCCCGGACGGGCACACTGGCGATTGCCTGGGTCAGCATCACGTGCGGCTCCCCGCCGACCTCGAATACGGGGTTCAGATCGCGGATCGGCGGCGGCGCCGCGGATTGCGGCAGCAGCGGCACCACCGCGCGGGTGGCGAGCCCGCTGAGCAGGTCGGCCTGAATATCGAGGACGTAGCCGCGCCCCGCCCGGCCAGGCATCGGATAGACGTCCAGTCGCGCCATCAGAACTGCCGGAAATCCGCGAGCGGCAGGCCGTGCGTTTCGACATGCTCGTTCCAGGCAGCGATCGCGCCGCGATTCTCCGCGAGCCATCGCCGGGCCCGCGCCTCCGCCACCGCGGCGGCGAGCCCCCGCTCGCATGCCTGCGAGACGTTGATGTCGAGCGCCCGTGCCTCCCGCAGCAGCGGGTCCGGGAGGGTTACGTTGGTGGCGCGCCGTTGGCCCGCGGCTGGGGCGGCGTCGGCCATGGGCATGCTGACTCTCCTGGTTCGAGCATAATCATGCGCATTTCTCCTGCGCATATCAAGCCCGCTGACAGAATTGCCAGGCAGTCGCCGCCGCTGCCAAAAGCCCGAGCAACCCCGGGGCACCAAGAGAACCTCACGTCGTCCGACGGCGCCTTGCTCCGGTGGCGCCGCAATTCCCTCTGAGCGGTCCCGGACCCGGAACACCGAGCCTCGCGCCTTGTTCGTCTCCGGGCCGCTTCCTAAGGTTGTGCCGCTCTTCGACCCGGGAGGACGCCATGCTGACCAAGCGCTGGGACAAATCGGCCCTGCCGTCGCGGCATGTCACGGTCGGCCCCGACCGGGCGCCGCATCGCAGCTACTACCACGCGATGGGGCTGACGCAGGCGGAGATCGACCAGCCCTTCGTCGGCGTCGCGACCTGCTGGAACGAGGCGGCACCCTGCAACATCGCCCTCTCGCGCCAGGCGCAGTCGGTCAAGAAGGGCGTCGCCGAGACCGGCGGCACGCCGCGCGAATTCACCACCATCACGGTCACCGACGGCATCGCCATGGGCCATCAGGGGATGAAATCCTCGCTGGTCTCGCGCGAGATCATCGCCGACTCCGTGGAAGTGACGGTGCGCGGCCATTGCTACGACGCGCTGGTCGGCCTCGCCGGCTGCGACAAGTCGCTGCCGGGCATGATGATGGCGATGCTGCGGCTGAACGTGCCGAGCGTGTTCATGTACGGCGGCTCGATCCTGCCCGGGAATTTTCGCGGCCGCGAGGTCACGGTCGGCGACGTGTTCGAGGCGGTCGGCGAGCACGCCGCGGGCCGGATCAGCGA
>DATJSJ010000225.1:0-11578 GCA_035504175.1 Acetobacteraceae bacterium | reverse complement strand
GCGCGGCCGGCGCTTGTGCTGCCCGGCTGCGCCCGCAGCCCGAAGCTGAACGGCATCGACTGGATGCTGGCCCGGCTGTTCGCCGGGCTGTCGATCGGCGCCGCCGAGATCGCCCGCATGGGCCTCGGCGGGCTGCTGAAGGAGGCGGACGCCCGGCCGCTGCCGCGCGCCCGGGCCCCTGAGGCGGAGAGCACCGGTCCGGCGCCGCGCCGGCGGCCGCTGATCGCCGCCGTCGTGCTGGCGGCCGGGCGATCGACGCGGATGGCGCCGCTCAACAAGCTGCTGCTCGCCGACGCGTCCGGCCGCGCCATGGTCGCGCGCGTCGTCGACCAGGTCCTGGCCAGCCGGGCACGGCCGGTGCTGGTGGTGACCGGACACCAGGCGGAGGCGGTGGAGGCGGCGCTGGCCGGCCGGCCGGTGCGGCTGGTGCATGCCGAGGGTTATGAGAGCGGACTGTCGGCTAGCCTTGCCGCCGGCATCCGGGCGGTGCCGCCGGAAGCCTCGGCGGCGCTCGTCTGCCTGGGCGACATGCCGCTGGTGGGCGCCGCAGTGATCGACCGGCTGCTCGCTGCCTACGACCCCGACGCCGGGCGACTGATCGTACTGCCCACCTGCCGCGGCACAACGGGCAACCCGATGCTGTGGGACCGCCGCTTCTTCCCCGAGATCCTGGCGCTCACCGGCGATGCCGGGGCGCGGCGGCTGCTCGAGCGCTATCCGGATGCGATCGCCGCGGTCGAGGTGGGCGACGAAGCGGTATTGCGGGATTTCGATACCGAGGCGAGCCTGATCGACCTGCCGGCATGACCGGGACGCGACGCACGCCCTGGCATCACCCGATACGCCGGTCCAATGTGACACTGACGAAACCCGATGCGGATGGATGGCGCCGGGCGCCGGCGGTGCCGGGCGCGTCCCGGCCCTCCCGTCCCGCCCTGGAGTGCGCTGCATGACCCGCGTCCAAATCTCGGCCCTCGCCGCGCTGTTGGCGCTCGCGGCCTGTTCGAAACCGCTGCCGCCGCAGCAGGCGCGGGCCAATGCCGCGACCGAGGCGGCGTGCCGCAGCCGCGCCGACGAGATCTACCTGAAGCAGAACCGGGCGCAGCTCTCCGAGCGCGACCAGCGGCTGGACCCGTACTCGGCGAACGGACTGACCGGCAACACCACCGCGGGATTGCCGGAGCTCTATGGGCGGGATCAGAACTATCTGGACTGCCTGCGCCAGATGGGTCCCGCATCGGCCGGGGGACCCGGCATCGATTCCGGAACCGGCATGGGCCCCGGGATGAGCCCGGGGACGATGACGCCGGACGGCTCGACGTCCACGCCCTGACGGCTCGGATCCTTCACCCGCCGGGGGCGGCTTTGCCAAGCGGTGCGCTCGCGGCCATGGTGCGGCTCAGCAGAGCTGAACCGGGAGTGATCAGAGCATGAGCCGCATCATCCGCACCCAGGCTGGCAGCGTCTTGTCGCAGGCCGTTGAATTTCATGGATTCGTCTACACGGCGGGGGTGACGGCGCGGGACCTCTCGGCGGATGTACAGGGTCAGACCCGCGACGTGCTGCAGCAGATCGACGCGCTGCTGGAAGCGCATGGCACCGACAACACGCGGCTGCTGCAGGCGCAGGTCTGGCTCAAGGACATCCGGGATCGCGAGGCGCTGAACGAGATCTGGTCGGCCTGGCTGCCCAAGGGAGGCGCTCCGGTGCGGGCCTGCGTGCAGGCGAACATGGCCGATCCGCGCCACCTGGTTGAGATCATGATCACCGCCTGCAAGTAGCGGTCGCACACGCCTACTTTCGCGACTCCCGTCGCGCCGCCGCAACACTGTTGTTGATTCGCCACGGCGCGACGCCCAACCGCATCACGATTCATTTCAGAGCTGACAAATTGGGAATGGCGTCCTGATACGGGACGTTATCCACAGGCTCGATTCGGCGAATTCCACTGGTCAGCCATGCTCACCGATCAAGTCTGATTGCCAGCATCACGAACCCGTTGCTACCGCAGTCTCCGGGTCTGGGGCACCAAAACGGGGGGGCGCATGCTTGGTTGCGGCCGTGGGGCGAAATTCGTGCTGTTCGGGGCTCTTCTGGCGGTTACCCCTCCCGCGCTGGCGCATGGCCGATCCCACGCAAGCTCGCGGCACGCCTCCTCGACCCACCATCTGACCCATCACGGGCGCGTAACCCGTACCGCGCACCGCAGCTCCCGGCACGGCGTGCGGCTGGCCTCGTATCACGGGCGACACGGGCATTACGTCCCGCGGCTGCAATGCGTGACCTTTGCGCGCGAGGAATCCGGCATCGAGCTCTCCGGCAATGCGGGGAACTGGTGGGAGAATGCGGCCGGCGTCTATGCCCGCGGCGAGCGGCCCGAGGTCGGCGCGGTGCTGAGTTTCAAGGCCAATTCGCGCATGCGGCTTGGCCATGTCGCGGTGGTCACCACCGTGGTGGACAGCCGCGAAGTGCAGATCGACCAGGCCAACTGGTCCGGGCCGGGCGCGCATCGCGGCGGCATCTCGCGCGACATTCCGGTGGTCGACGTCTCGCCCGGCAACGACTGGAGCGCGGTGCGCGTCGGCCTTGGCCACAGCGGCGATTACGGCAGCATCTACCCGACCTACGGGTTCATTTATGACCGGGCGGATCACGGCACGATCCTGGCCGCCCGCCCGTCCGAGGCGCCGGTGCCCGCGCTCAACCCGCCGCCGGCGGATCTGCGCGTGGCGAGTCATCTCCACCCCGGCGCGGAGGCAGTGAGCGAGGCGTGGGCCGCCAAGCGCCGCTACGACGAGGTGGCCGAGGCCCCGGCCAATGCCAGCGGCATCGGCACGACCTCGCCGAACGCGGCCGCGGCCAGCGGGCGCTGATCCGCGCCGGACCAAGGCGCGTCCGACCGTGGGAACTGCGCCGGCGCAGGACGGCGTTCCGGTGATCCAGCCTCGCGCGGTTCCGCTATCGCAGCCCCGCGAATCCGAGCGCCGCACCCGCTGCCAGCAGCAGCAGGGGGTGTAGCCGCGTCGTCAGTACCAGCGCCGCGGTCGCCAGCGTCAGCGCCGCGGTGCCGACGCCCTGTGCGGTGGAACGGGCGAGCAGCGCCGCTGCCGCCATGACCAGGCCGACGGTCACCGGGGTGACCCCGGCCTGCACCCAGCCGCGCCACGCGGCGTGACGGAACCGGTGCCAGGCGCCGGCGGTGAGATAGGTGAGGACGCTCGACGGCCCGATCATTGCGAGTGTGGCCACCGCCGCCCCGGCAAGCCGCGCCACCCGCCAGCCGACCAGGGTCGCCACCATCATGTTCGGCCCCGGCGCCGCCTGGGCGAGTGCGAACAGTGCCGCGAAATCGGTGGGCGCCATCCAGCGGTGCACTTCGGTCACCTGGCGCTGCAGTTCCGGCAGGACGGCGGTGACGCCGCCCACGGCGAGCAGCGACAGCATGCCGAAGATCGCCCCCAGCGCCACGAGCGGGCTCATGTCGGACCGCCGCCGCCCACGCCGCCCGAGCCAGTCCACGTTCCTTGGTTCGGCTGCAGGTGCCGTTCCTTCGTCCCGGCCGCGTCATCATGCCGCGGGTCGGCGTGGCCGCGGTCAAGGATCGCCGAAGGCGACCGGCATCGCCGGCGCGCAGCGTCCTTGACGGCGGCCGCGCCGGCACGCGACCCTCGAATGGCCGAGGGCGCTGCCACGACGCGTCTCACCCCGCCTCGCGCCCGCAGAGCAGGATCGCGACCGGCAGCAGTGCCAGCATCACGGGCAGCATCGGCAGGCGGAGCAATGCGATTGCGATGAAGCCGAGCGCGGCGATGGCGGCCCCGCGCGATCGACGGCGCAGCGGTGCCGCGATCTTCACCGCCATGGCGAGCACGAGTCCCGAGGCCGCCGCCGCCAGCCCGGCCAGCGCGTGTCGCACCGGGGCGAGGGCGCCGAAGCGCGCGTAAAGCCCGCCCAGCGCCAGCACGAGGCAGAATGGCGCCAGCAGCAGCCCGGCAAGTGCCGCGATGGCGCCGCGCGGGCCGCGGAACCGGCCGCCCAGGGCGACGGCCAGGTTGACCACGTTGGGGCCTGGCAGAAACTGGCACAGCGCCAGAAGGTCGGTGAATTCGGGGCCGGTGAGCCAGCGCCGCTGCTCGACCACCATGCGCCGGACCCAGGGGAGCACGCCGCCGAACCCGCACAGTCCGACGCTGAGAAATCCCAGGAACAGGTCGCCCAGATCCGGCGCCGTCGCCTGGATCGAACCTGGCGCCGCTGGCTTGGGTGAGGACCGTCCACCCATCGCTCAGGCCGGTTCCCCGGCGAAGACCGGCTGACGGGCGGCGGCGGTGCGTCCCGCCGGGATTGGATCGCCCGGTCGGAACTGCCGCGGCACGCCGCGGCAGCGGCCGGACCGGCGCGAAGCCGCGCCTACTGCGTCTTGGTCATCGTGCCGGCCGCACCCGGCTTGGGCATTGGCATCGCGCCGCCCGCGGCCGGCATGCTGCTGCTGCCCATCGACCCTTCGGAGCCCATGGCGGGCATGCCCTGCTTGGCACGCTCCAGGCTCATTTCGTTCAGCTTCTCGACCTCGGCATCGCCGGAGGTGGTCGCGCCCTGCTTCTTGCTGGTCATCATGTGATGGTAATGATGATGGGGCATGGGCTTCGGCATCGGGGTGCTGGTCGTGGTATCGGCGGCGAAAGCCGGGGCCGCCAGCAGGGTTGCGGCGGCGAGGCACGCAGCGGAGGCGGTCAGCATCGTGCGCGAGGTCATTGCGGTTCACCTTGCAGTTATTGGCGGTCCCCCTGCCGGCCGCGGCAGGAAGCAGTGGCCCGCACACAGTAGCGCAACGGCCTGAACAATAAAGAGCCGCAATGGCAGCTGTGTCATCGGCGCAGCGCCGCTGTTGCATTTTCATCAAGCGCCCCGTCCGCGGCCACCGCGACGCGGTAGAGCGTCCGCGCCGCGTCAGGGGATACGAGTCCGTCGCGCACGTCGCGGGCCACCAGCGCCGGATCGCGCGAAGCCGCCGGCCCCATGCCGCCGCCACCCGGAAGGTGCAGCACCAGCCGGTCGCCGTCCGGGATCACCTGATAGCCTTTGGGGCGCAGGGTAGCCCCGGATTTGAGCCGCACCTCGCCCGCCGCTCCCGCGAGCCCGCCATCGCGGCCGCGCGGCGCGTTCGCCACCCGGTCAAACACCGCGTTGCAGGCGAATTCGAGGTCGCCCTTGGTGCCGATCTCCATGATCTGGCCGAACCCGCCACGGCTCCGGCCGGCGCCGCCGGAATCGGGTCGCAGTTCCTTGCGCCAGAACACCACCGGGGCAACGTTCTCGGTCGCCTCCACCGGCATGGTGCGCACGCCTGACGGGAAGGCAGTGCCGTCCAGCCCGTCGCGGCGCGGCCGCGCGCCGGTGCCGCCGGAGTTGAAGGTGACGATCTCGAAGTCGGGCGGAACCTGGCGATTGCCGCCGGGCGCACCGGACACCGCGCGCCCGCCGCGCAGCGGCGGCATCCACAGCGCCGAGGCACCCTCCGCCGCCACACGGTCCGGCACGGCTTGCGCGAGGCAGCCCATCATCAGGTCGGGCAGCAACTGGCCGATGACGTGACGGACCGAGACCGGCGCCGGGCGCGGCGCGTTCAGGATGCAGCCTTCCGGGATGCTGATGCGGAACGGCGCCAGCGAGGCCCAGTTGTTGGGGATCTCGGGCGCGACGACGACCTTGATGCCGAAGCAGGAATAGGCGCGGCAATAGGCCGGCGGCACGTTGATGCCGCGCTGCGACAGGCCGGAGGTGCCGGCGAAATCGACCGACAGCGTCCCGCCGGCGATGGTCATCGTGGCGCGCAGCGCGACCGGCGCCTCGTAGCCGTCGGAGACGAGCTCGGCCGCGTAGCGCCCCGGTGGGAGTGCCGCGATCGCCGCTTCGGTCGCGCGGCGTGAGGCGTCGAAGATGAATCCGGCCAGCGCGTCGAGGCCCTCGATCGCGAACTCGTCCATCATCTGCTGCAGCCGCCGCGCGCCGGCGTCGTTGCAGGCGCAGAGCGAGTAGACGTCGCCCTCGAGCTCGACCGGCAGGCGGGTGCCCATCCGCAGGAAGTCGAAGAAGGTGGCGTTCGGCTTGCCCTCGGCGAAGCACTGCACGATCGGGATGTACAGCCCCTCCTCGAACACCGAGCGCCCGTCCGGGCCGAGGCCGAGACCGCCGATGTCGATGACGTGCGCGGTGTTGGCGAACAGCCCGACCATGCGGCCGCGGTGGAAGGCGGGCGAGACGACGGTCAGGTCGTGCAGATGTCCGGTGCCGAGCCAGGGATCGTTGGTGATGTAGTGGTCGCCCGGCCGCATCGTCGCGGCCGGGAATTTGTGCAGGAAGTGCCCGACGCTTTCGGCCATCGAGTTGACGTGGCCGGGCGTGCCGGTCACCGCCTGCGCCAGCATCCGGCCGGACAGGTCGAAGATGCCGGCGGAGAGATCGCCCGCCTCGCGCACCGTGGTCGAGAAGGCGGTGCGGATCATGGTCTGCGCCTGCTCCTCGACCACCGCGATCAGCCGGTTCCACATCACCTGCTGGCGGATGGCGGTGAGGGCGTCGGTCGAGGCCTCGCTCGCGCTCATGGCAGCGTCTCCCGCGTCAGATGCAGATGGCCGCGCGCATCCAGGGCGGCGCGCCAGGACGGCCCGAGCAGCGTCGAGGTCTCGTCCTCGACGACGATCGCCGGGCCGGCGAGGCGAGCACCCGCCGGCAGCGTGGCGCGATCGACCACCGCCCAGTCGCCGACCGCGCCGGTCGCCGGATCGCGTACCGCTCGCATGCCGCCGGCCGCCGCGTCGTGCGGTGCCGGCGCGGCAGGCGCGGGCGCCGCTTCCGGCAGCGCGGTCGCGACGGTCACGGCGTAGCTGATGATCTCGATGTCCGAGCCCGGCACCGGGCGATCATAGACGCGCGCGTACTCGGCCTCGAAGCGGGCGCGCAGCCCGGCGGCGGCATCGGCTTCGAAGGCACCATCCGGCAGCGCGACGGCGATCTCGTGCCCCTGGCCGACATAGCGCATGTAGGCAAGCCGCCGGCGCTGCAACGCCGCGCCGAAGCGGCCCGGGGCGACCACGCGCTCCGCCTCGGCCTCCATCTCCGCAAGCAGCGCGCCGATCGCTGCCGCGTCGAGGCGTGACAGGCGCTGGTAGAGGCTGCGCACCACCTCGTAGCCGACCGGCGCGCGCAGGAAGCCGATGGCGCTGCCGACGCCGGCGCCGGCGGGGATCAGGATGCGGTCGATGCCGATCTTCTCGGCGATGCGCGCCGCATGCACCGGCCCGCCGCCGCCGAAGGCGATCAGCGTGCGGCCGTCGAAGCCCTTGCCGGATTCAGCGGCATGCACGCGCGCGGCATTGGCCATCGCCTCGTCCACCATCTCGACGATGCCGAGGGCCGCCATGTCGGGATCGAGCCCGAGCGGGGCGCCGACCTCGCGCGCGACCGCGTCGCGGGCCGCATCCGCGTCCAGCGCCAGCCGGCCGCCGGCGAAATGCGCGGGATCGTAACGGCCGAGCAGCAGGTTGGCGTCGGTCACTGCCGGACGCGCGCCGCCGCTGCCGTAGCAGGCCGGACCGGGATCGGCGCCGGCGCTCTCCGGCCCGACCGCGATGCGGCCGAGCGCGTCGAGATGCGCGATGGAGCCGCCGCCGGCGCCGATCTCCACCATCTCGATCACCGGAATGCGCAGCGGCAGGCCGGAGCCTTTGCGGAACCGGCCGACCCGCGCCACCTCGAAGCTGCGCGCAGTCTGCGGCGCGCCATCGTCGATCAGGCAGATCTTCGCGGTGGTGCCGCCCATGTCGAAGGACAGCACGCGATCGAGCCCGCCCTCGCGCGCGATGCCGGCGGCGAAGATCGCGCCGCCGGCGGGCCCGCTCTCCACGAGCCGGATCGGGAAGCGGCAGGCGGTGTCGATGGTGGTGAGGCCGCCACCGGAGAGCATCAGGAACAGCGGCGCGCTGAGTCCGATCTCGCGCAGCGACGCCTCCAGCCGGCGCAGGTAGCGTGCCATCAGCGGCTGCACGTAGGCGTTGGCGACGGTGGTGGAGAAGCGCTCCCACTCGCGCATCTCCGGCGACACCTCGGCCGAGAGCGAGACCGGCAGGTCGGGCAGCGCCGCGGCGACGATGTCGCGCACGCGGCGCTCGTGCGCCGGGTTGACGTAGGCGTGCAGGAATCCGACCGCGAGACTCGTCACGCCCTCCCGTTCGAGCACGGGGATCAGCGCACGCACCGCGCCCTCGTCCAGCGGGCGCAGCACGTTGCCTTCGTTGTCGAGGCGCTCCGGCACCGGCAGGCGCAGATGCCGCGGCACCAGCGGCTCGGGCAGCACGATGTCGAGATCGTACTGGTCGTAGCGGCTCTCATTGCCGAGTGCCAGCACGTCGCGGAAGCCCTCGGTGGTGATCAGCGCGGTGCGGGCGCCGCGGCGCTCGATGAGCGCGTTGGTCGCGAGCGTCGTACCGTGGATCAGCAGATCGACCGCATCGGGCCGCAGCCCGGCCGCGTCCAGGATCGCGGCGACGCCCTGCATCACGCCCCGCTCGGGCGAGGCGGGCGTGGTCAGCACCTTGGCGCTGGTGAGCCTTCCCGCGTGCTCGATCGCCAGGTCGGTGAAGGTGCCGCCGATATCGACGGCAAGCCGGGTCGCGGGTCGGTCGGGCTGCATCGGCGGACTGAAGCCTCCGCGGCGCGGCGTGGCAAGGCTCGATGCGCTCGCGACGCCGTCCGACGGCGCGTGCGGACGCTATCGGGACGACCCGTCGACCTGCGATCCCGGCATGGCCGCACGTTCACGGTGCAGGGAGAGCCGGGCCCGCAGCGAGTCGTAGATCGGGGAGTCGCCCAGCACGGTGGGCACCAGCATGGCGACGAAGCAGGCGACGATCATGGGCAGCAGCATGGTCACGTTCGCAGTCATTTCGGTGACCAGCACGATGCCGGTGACCGGCGCGCGCACGATGCCGACGAACAAGGCCGCCATGCCCACGACCGCGAAGCCCTCCGGCTGGATGCCAAAGCCCGGCAGCGCGAGCGCGAACAGCTTGCCGAGCCACAGGCCGAGTTCGGCACCGAGCACGAGCAGCGGCGCGAACAGGCCGCCGGGCGTGCCGGCCGCGTACGAGGCCGAACCCATCAGCAGCCGCAGCACGATCAGGAAGGGAATGACGGCGATCGCGCCGATGCCGGCCAGCGCGCCGGCGGTGATCTGATCGCCCCCGCCAACCAGGGTCGGCGCGAACCAGCCAATCGCCCCGACCACGGCGCCGATCACGCCGGCCCGCGCTTCCGCCGGCACATGTGCGAGGCGGCCAGCGGCATCCAGCGTGCCGAGCAGGGTGCGGTTGTAGACGATGCCGCCGAGCCCACCGGCAATGCCGAGCAGAATGAAGAGCGGCCCCATCCAGAAGGTGGCATGCGTCAGTTGCCCGACGGCGAAATCCGGCGCGTTGCCGAGCAGCTTGCGCGAGATCCAGATCGCCGCGGCGGAGGCTCCCAGGGCGGCGATTGCGACCCGCGTCTCGAACCGCTTCAGCAGTTCCTCAAGCACGAAGACCGCACCGGCGATCGGCGCGTTGAACGCGGTGGCGAGTCCGGCGCCGGCGCCAGCGGCGAGCAGCACGCGCCGGTCGCCCCAGCCGCGGCCGAACCATTGTCCGGTCTGGTGCGCGATCACCGCGCCCATCTGGATGCTCGGCCCCTCCCGCCCGAGTGCCAGGCCGGAGCCGATGGCGAGGATGCCGCCCAGGAACTTGACCACGAGCAGATGCGGCGGAGCGGGCGGAATATCGCCGCTCAGCACCGCCTCGACCTGCGGGATGCCGCTGCCGGAGGCTGGTGGGGCGAAGCGTCGCACCATCCAGGCGGCGAGCGCCGCCCCGGCGGCGCAGGCGATGACGATGAGAGCGAAGCCCGGCAGGCTCTCGCCATGCGACCAGCCGATCAGCCGGTCGCGCAGCCGGTCCGCCTCGTCCAGTCCAAGGCGGAATGTCGCGCCGATCAGCCCGGCGCCGAGGCCGGCGAGCGGCGCCAGGGCGCCGAGCATGAGCAGGTCCAGGCGGCCAGCGGGCGCTTCGGCCAGCTCGGCAGCGAGTGGAGGGTTCGCGTCCAGCCCTGCCGTGTGTTCGGGGTCAGCCGCCATCCCGCTTCCTGCTCCGCTGCCGCGCCCCGATCGCCGGGGCAGGCGGTGTGCGCCGGCCCGCCGCGGTCGTGTGGCCGCCGGCCGGGCCCGGCAGTCGCGGCCGTGCAGGCCGGGCCGGGTCGCCCCCACCGGTGCAGAGCCGGACGACGCGGCCGGGCGGCGCGCGTCTTGCCCATCCCTGCCGGATGCCTACGCGAAACGCCGCAGTCCGGGCAACCCGCGCCCGGGAGATCCGCCGCGCCGGTCGGCTTGCGAGCCGCCGGGCGATCGGCAAGGCTCGGCGCGACGTAGGCCGGCAACCAGCACGCCCGAGCGGCACGTGATCCGACCCGCGCCTCCCGCCAACCGGAGCCATGCCGATGCAATCGACGCGACCGTTACTGCCTCGCCCTGCTGCGCTGCCGGCGCTGCTGCTGTTGTGCCTCACTCTCTGTCTTGCCGGGACGACCCGGTCGCGGGCCGACGCCGCGGGCGCCGTGCATCACCTGGTGATCCATGTCGATCGCAGCGATGCGGAGACCATGCGCATCGCGCTCGGCAATGCCACGAACACGATCGAGTATTACCGGCAGGCAGGCGGGTCGGTCGCGATCGAGATCGTTGCCAACGGGCCGGGCGTGATCATGCTGATCCACAAGGAATCACCCGTCGAATCCGACCTCGCCGCTTTCCATGCGCGCTACCCGTACGTCGTGCTCAGCGCCTGCGCGCATTCCCTGCACGCGCTCGAGGACATCCATGGCCACGCCCTGCCGCTGGTCACCGGCGCGCACACCGTGCCCTCCGGTGCGGTGCGCATACTGGAGCTGGAGGAGCAGCACTGGGCGTATCTGAAGCCCTGACCGCGCCTCAGTAGATCGCACGCTCCGGCATCGGGGTGCCGTCGCGCACCCGCGCGTAGCCGAGCGGGGAGAGGTCGAGCGTGGTGAAGCGTCCGGCGGTGACGAGTTCGGCGACGCCGCGGCCGGTCGCCGGCGCGTGCTGCACGCCGTGGCCGGAGAAGCCGGCGGCGAAGATCAGATTGCCGATTTCCGGGTGCGGGCCGATCACCGCATTGTCGTCGAGGGTGCAGACCTCGTAGTGGCCGGCCCAGGCGCGGACGAGGCGCAGCCGTTCAAACGCGGGGATGCGGTGCGCGAGGGCGGGCCAGAGTTGCGCCTCCAGCAGATCGATATCGGGATCGAAATCGCCGTCAGCGCGCGGATCGGCTTCGGGCGCCGGGGCGATGCCGGCGATGAAGCCCTCGCCTTCCGGCCGGATCCAGGCGCCAGTGGTGTCGAATACCAGCGGCATATCCGGCGCCGTAAGCGGAGCGCGCAGCACGAAGACGGTGCGCTTGCGCGCCTCGATCGGCAGCGCCACGCCGGCCAGCGCCGCGACATGGCCCGATGCCGCGCCGGCGGCGATCACCAC
>DATJSJ010000224.1:0-2718 GCA_035504175.1 Acetobacteraceae bacterium | reverse complement strand
GTTGCTGTTGCCGCTGCTGGTGCCGATCGAGGTGCTGTCGTACCTCTCGCGCATCATCTCGCTGTCGGTCCGGCTGTTCGCCAACATGATGGCCGGGCACGTCATGCTGGAGGTGTTCGGCGCCTTCGTGGTGATGCTGGGCGCGGCCGGGCTGCTCGGGCTGCTGCCAGCCGCACTCGCGCTCGCCGTCAATGTCGCGCTGATCGGCTTCGAGATTCTGGTCGCCGTACTGCAGGCATACGTCTTCGCCATACTGAGCTGCATCTACCTGCACGACGCGGTGCACCTGCACTAACCCTTCGACATACATGTCCGGGCCGTGCCCGGCACAACCGGACGCAGAGAAAGGAACCGGATATGGATCTTGCTTCGGCCAAGGAGCTTGGCGCGGGCCTCGCCGTTATCGCGCTGTCCGGCGTTGGCGTCGGTATCGGGCACATCTTCGCCGCGCTGGTGAACAGCGTGGCGCGCAATCCGGCCTCGCGCGACCGCGTCTTCGGGCTGGCGATCCTGGGGTTCGCGTTGACCGAGGCGGTCGCGCTGTACGCCCTGGTCATCGCGTTCATCATCCTGTTCGTCTGACAAGGATGGGCCGTGCGCCCGCCCGTCTGATCGCGGCGCTCGCCGTGGCGGGCCTGCTTGGCACGCCTGCCGTGGCGATGGCGCAGGGCATGCCACAGCTCAATTTCTCCAATCCGCTGACGCTGTCCCAGGTGTGGTGGGGCGCGATCATCTTCATCGTGTTCCTTCTGCTGTGCTGGCTCTGGGGCCTGCCGCAGGTGAGCAGCGTACTGGAGCAGCGCGCCGCCTCGATCGCCACCGATCTCGAGACTGCCCGGACGGCGAAGGAAGCGGCGGATCGTTCGGTGGCGGAGATGACCCAGGCGGTCGCGCGGGCGCGGGCCGAGGCGCAGGCCTCGATCAATGCCGCGCTGGACGCCGCCAAGCAGCAGGCGGCGGCGCAGGCGGCGGAGCTGAATGCGCGGTTGGAGACGGAGCTCCATGAGGCGGAGGAGCGCATCCAGACGGCCCGTCAGGAGGCCGCACGGGCGCTGCGCGAGGTTGCGACCGAAACGGCGGCCACGGTGATCGCGCGGCTGACCGGTACGCCGCCGGAGCCGAGCCGGCTGGAGCGTGCGGTCGGCACCGCGCTCGCCGTGCGCCGGGCGGGCTGAGCGGAGGGGCTGCCATGGGGTTCTTTACAGAGTCGCGAACCTGGGTGGCGATTGCGTTCATCCTGTTCTTCCTGATTTTCGGCAAGCGGCTGTGGTTGGCAGTCGCCGGGCTGCTCGATGCGCGGGCGGAGGCGGTGCGCCGCGAGCTGGAGGAGGCCGCGCGGTTACGCGAAGAGGCCCAGCAGATGCTGCGGGACGCCGAACAGCGGCGCGAGGCCGCGCTGAAGGAGGCGCAGGCGCTGATCGACGGCGCCAAGGTCCAGGCGGAGCAATTGGCGGCTGCGGCGGCCGAGGAGGCTCGGGCGGCGGCGCGGCGGCGCGAGCAGATGGCGATCGACCGGATTGCCTCGGCGGAGAAGGCCGCGGTGGACGAGGTTCGCATTACCGCTGCCGAAGTGGCGACGGAAGCCGCCCGACAGGTAATCGCGGAAGGCTTGGCCCCGGCGGCGGATGCCCGGCTGATCGACCACGCAATCAGCCAACTTCCCGCTGCGCTGCGCGCGGCCTGAACCGGCTCACCTCTCCCGCTCTGCGGGAGAGGCCGGTTCGCGAAGCGAACCGGGTGAGGGTTCTTCGTGCCCGCGCACCCTCACCCGCCGTGCTGCGCGCGGCGGCCTCTCCTGCAGAGCGGGGGGGAGGTTTTCTTTTGGAGGCCGCCCATGCCGATCGTCACCCCCGAGAAACTGCACGCCACGATCAGCCTGATTGTTCGGCGGATGGGCAGCGATGCGGCCGAGACCGCAGCCGTCGCCGACCACTTGGTACGGGCCAACCTGACCGGGCATGACAGCCATGGGGTCGGCATGTTGCCGAGCTATGTGCGGCTGCTGCAGGACGGGCTGCTGGTGCCGAACCAGATGCTGCGGACGGTGCTCGATTTCAGCGCGCTTCTGGTGTTGGACGCCGGCCGCGGCTTCGGCCAGCGCATGACGGCCGAGGCGGTTCGCCGGGCCGCCACGCGGGCGCGCGAACTGGGTGCGTGCGTGCTTGGCTTGCGCAACAGCTCGCACATCGGCCGCGTCGGCACCTATGGCGAGCTGGCAGCCAGCCAGGGCATGGCGTTCATCGGCTACGTCAACGTCGCCGACCATCGCGATGTTGCCGCCCCCTGGGGCTGCGCCGAGCCTCGGCTGGGGACGAACCCGTTCGTCACCGCAGTGCCGGGCGAGGATGGGCCGTCACTCCTGCTCGATATGGCAACCACCACGATTGCGGCGGGCAAGGCGCGGGTGGCGCGCAACAAGGGCCTCAAGGTGCCCGAGAATTGCCTGATCGATGCCGACGGCCAGCCGACCGACGATCCGACCGGCTTCATCGACGACCGCACCGGCGCGCTGCTGACCTTCGGCCGCCACAAGGGTTCAGGGCTGGCGGTGATGTGCGAGATCATGGCCGGCGCGGTGGCCGGCGGGCAACGCACCGACGAGCCGCGTAACGGCGGTATTCTGAACAGCCTGTTCGCGGTGCTGATCGATGTTTCCCGGCTGGGAAGCCGCGACGGGATCATGGCGGGCATCGAGGCGACCAAGGCGCATATTCGCTC
>DATJSJ010000223.1:0-4338 GCA_035504175.1 Acetobacteraceae bacterium | reverse complement strand
CTTTGCGGGTCCGGGGCCGCTGGCCCCGGCGGGGTCCAAGGGCGGAGCCCCTGGCCTTCTTTACCGCTTACTAAATTGGAAGCTACGCCGCGCCTTCACGCGCCCATACTTCTTCCGCTCGACCACGCGCGGATCCCGCGTCAGGAACCCCGCCGCCTTCAAGATGGTGCGCAGATCCGGCTCGTAATGGGTCAGCGCCCGACTGATCCCGTGCCGCACCGCGCCGGCCTGGCCCGACAGCCCGCCGCCCGTCACGGTGCAGTACACGTCGAACTGGTTGTAGCGGTCGGCCACCAGGAAGGGCTGCGTGATCAGCATGCGCAGGACCGGCCGGGCGAAATACTGCCCGACGCGCTTGCCGTTGATGCTGATCTCGCCGCGGCCCGGCTTGATCCAGACGCGGGCGACCGCGTCCTTGCGCCGGCCGGTGGCGTAGCTGCGGCCCTGGCCATCGCGCTTGGGCTCGCGTTTCGGCGTCTCGGCGGCCGCCGGCGTCTGGACGATGGCCAGATCCTTCAGATCGGCGAGCGTCCGGGTCTGTTCGGTGCGGGTTCCGGACATGCTCAAACCCTCCGGTTCTTGCGGTTCAGTGCGCCGATATCGAGCGGCCTCGGCTGCTGGCCGGCATGCGGATGCTCCGCCCCGGCATAGATGTAGAGGTGCTTCATCTGGCGGCGCTGCAGCGGGCCGCGGGTGATCATCCGCTCCACCGCCTTCTCGATCACCCGCTCGGGATGCGCGCTCTCCAGCCGCTGGCGCAGCGTGCGCGACTTGATCCCGCCGGGATAGCCGGTGTGGTAGTGGAACACCGACTGCTCGGCCTTGTTGCCGGTGACGCGCACCCCGCGGGCGTTGATCACCACGACGTTGTCGCCGCAATCGACATGCGGCGTGAATTGCGGCTTGTGCTTGCCCCGGAGCCTGGTGGCGACGATCGCGGCGAGCCGGCCCAGCACCAGTCCCTCGGCGTCGATCAGCACCCAGTCCTTGCTCACCTCCGCGGGCTTCAGCGAGAGGGTGGTCTTCATGCGCACGTGTCCCGTTCGAATTCGGGCGCGGCTTATGGGCAAATCCGCCGCTTTCGTCAAGCGATGTGGCCTGTGGTATCCCGATACCACAAGATTGCCGGGGCCTAGCCGGCAGCGCAGGATGGGCCATGGACCGACCCGACGCGCCCGGCCTGCGACGCGGCGCCCCCGGTTACGGGGACCCGGCCTTCGCGCTCTACCTGCGCCGCTCCTTCGCCCGCTCGATGGGCTATTCGGCGGCGATGCTGGACCGGCCGGTGATCGGCATCGCCGATACGCGCTCGGGCTACAACAACTGCCACCGCACCGTGCCGGAGCTGGTCGAGGCGGTGCGCCGCGGCGTGTTGGCGGCGGGCGGGCTGCCGCTCCCCTTCCCCACCATCTCGCTCAGCGAGCCGTCCCTGACGCCGACCAGCATGCATTTCCGCAATCTCGCGGCGATGGACACGGAGGCGATGCTGACGGCGCAGCCGATGGACGCGGCGGTGCTGATCGGCGGCTGCGACAAGACCGTGCCGGCGCAGCTCATGGCGGCGGCCAGTGCCGACATCCCCTGCGTCTCGCTGGTCACCGGGCCGATGCTGGCGGTGCCGTATCAGGGCGAGCGGCTCTCCGCCTGCACCGATTGCCGCCGCTACTGGGCGGCATACCGCGCCGGCCGCGTCGATGCGGCGAAGATCGCCGAGATCGAGGGGCGTCTGGCCGCGACCGCCGGCACCTGCGGCGTGATGGGCACGGCGAGCACCATGGCCTGCCTCGCCGCGACGCTCGGCTTCATGCCGGAAGCCGCCGCGACGATCCCGGCAGTACACGCCGATCGGCTGCGCGCCGCCGAGGAGGCCGGCGCGCTGGCGATGCGGCTCATCCAGGCGCCGGTCCGCCCCTCCGAGCTGATCACGGCGCATGCGGTCGAGAACGCGCTGCGCGTGCTGCTCGCCCTCGGCGGCTCGACCAATGCGCTGATCCACCTGACCGCGATCGCCGGCCGGCGCGGCATCGCCCTCGACCTGCGGCGGCTGAACGAGCTGTCGGACGCGACGCCGGTGCTGCTCGACCTCAAGCCCAGCGGCGCGGGCTACATGGAGGATTTCCACGCCGCCGGCGGGCTGCCGGCGCTGCTCTGGGAGCTACGCGACCGGCTGCATCTTTCGGCGCGCGACGTCACCGGGACAACGCTCGCCGAGCGGCTGGCCGAGCCCGCCTTCTTCGACCATCGCGTCATCCGGCCGCTCGCCGACCCGGTCTCGCCGGTGGGCGGGCTGATCGCCCTGTTCGGCTCGCTGGCGCCGCGCGGCGCCATCCTCAAGCGCAGCGCCGCCAGCCCGGCGTTGTTCGAGACCGAGGCGCGGGCGGTGGTGTTCGACGGGCCGGAAGACCTGGCCCGCCGCATCGACGATCCGGCGCTCGACGTGACGCCGGACGACGCGTTGATCCTGAAGCATGCCGGCCCGCGCAGCCCGGCCGGCATGCCAGAAGCCGGCGCCCTCCCGATCCCCGCAAAGCTCGCCCGCGCCGGCGTGCGCGACATGCTGCGGATCAGCGATTGCCGCATGTCCGGCACCGCCTTCGGCACGGTGGTGCTGCACGTGACCCCGGAGGCGGCGGCGGGCGGCCCGCTGGCCCTGGTCGAGACCGGCGACCGCATCCGCCTCTCGGTGCGCGAACGCCGGCTCGACCTGCTGGTCGAAGAGGAGGAACTGGGCCGCCGCCGCGCCGCCTGGCGGGTGCCGCCGATGCCGGCGCGCGGCTGGGACCGGCTGGTCGCCGAGCAGGTGCTGCAGGCGGATGAGGGCTGCGACCTCGCCTTCCTGCGCGGCTGAGTCCGGCTTGGCCGATCCCGTCCACGTGATCGGCGCCTCCGGCCGCTCCGGCGCGGCGCTCTGCCGGGCGCTGCTCGCCGCCGGCACGCCGATCGTGCCGGTGGTGCGCGACCCGGCGCGCTGGGCGGCGACCGGCCTGCCCGCCGCACCCCGCCGTGCCGATCTGGCCGATTCCGCGGCCCTGCGCGCAGCCCTCGGCGACGCAGACCGCATCGCCTCCGGCGCGCATGCCTGCCACGCGCCCGCGATCCTGGAAGCGGCCCCGCCCGAGGCGCGGCTCGTGCTGCTCGGCAGCACGCGCAAGTTCTCGCGCTGGCCCGACGCGCACGGCGACGGTGTGCGCGCGGGCGAGGCCGCCTTCCTCGCCGCCGGCCGCCCCGGCGTCATGCTGCACCCGACCATGATCTACGGCGCCGAGGGCGAGGACAACGTGCAGCGCCTGGCCGCGCTACTCCGCTGCCTGCCCGGCCGGCTGGTGCCGCTGCCGCGCGGCGGGCGGGCGTTGGTGCAGCCGATCCACCAGGACGACGTGACGCGCTGCCTGCTCGCGGCACTGGCCCGTGATTGGGACCGGCCGCACGGCCTGGTGATCGCCGGCCCCACCCCGCTGCCCTATGCCGAGTTCGTGCGCGCGGTCGCCGCGGCGGCCGGGCTGCGGCCGCCCCGCATCGTGGCACTGCCGGCGGCCCCGCTGCTCGCCGCCGCGGCGGCGGCGCGGCTGCTGCCCGGGCTGCCGACGATCCGCCCGGCCGAGATCCGCCGGCTGCTGGAAGACAAGGCTTTCGACATCGGGCCGATGCGCGGCATGCTGGGCGTCGAGCCCATCCCGCTGGCGGCCGGCCTGGCCCGAACCTTTGGCGGGTCCGCGCCCGAGCCAAAGAAGGAGCCGCCATGCCGATCATCAACCGCATCGCCGAATTCGGCGCCGACATGACCGAGTGGCGGCATGACCTGCATGCCCATCCGGAGCTGGCGCTGCAGGAGACACGCACCAGCGGCGTGGTGCAGGAGAAGCTGCGCAGTTTCGGCGTCGACGAAGTGCATACCGGTCTCGCCCGCACCGGCGTGGTCGGCGTGATCCGCGGCGCCGGCGACGGCGCCGGGCGGGCGATCGGGCTGCGCGCCGACATGGACGCGCTGCCGATCATGGAGGAAACCGGCCTGCCCTACGCCTCGCGCAATCCGGGCGTGATGCATGCCTGCGGCCATGACGGCCACACCACGATGCTGCTCGGCGCCGCGCGCTACCTCGCCGAGACCCGGAACTTCGACGGCACGGTGTACGTCATCTTTCAGCCGGCGGAGGAGCATCTCGGCGGCGGCGAGATCATGGTGCGCGAGGGATTGTTCGAGCGCTTCCCGATGGACCTGGTGTTCGGCATGCACAACTGGCCGAACTTCGAGGAGGGCGTGTTCGCCTGGCGCAACGGCCCGATCATGGCGGCGATCGCCAATTTCGACATCACCGTGACCGGCTGCGGCGCGCACGG
>DATJSJ010000222.1:0-15383 GCA_035504175.1 Acetobacteraceae bacterium | reverse complement strand
AAGTCTAGGATTGCAAACGCCGAGCCTTTGCCGGGGACCAGGGGCAGAGCCCCTGGCCTTCTTCATACGATCGCCCGCTCAATACGGAACGCCGCCCCGCCGCTGCGTCTGCAGCGCGGTTGCATACCATTCGAATTCATCCAGGAAGCGCCCAATCCGCGCTTCCGCCCGCGGATCGGCGGGCTCGCCGGCCTCGCTGAGAGTGCTGCCGATTTGTGGGAAGGGCAGAATGGAGGGGATGCTGGGCATGCCGAGTTCGCCCAGTGTCATCCGTAGTTGCATGGCGGCGCGCACGCCGCCGAAGCTGCCGGACGAGTAGCAGACGATGGCGGAGGGTCGCCAGAAGTACTCCTCCAGGAAGTGGTCGAGCAGGTTCTTCAACGCCGGCGGGATGCCGTTGTTGTATTCACCGGAGACGATGACGAACCCGTCCGCGGCGCGGTAGATCGTGGCCAGTTCCTCCAGCACGGCCGGCGCGTCGCCGCGATATTCCTTGTACATGCGGTCGAGGAGCGGCAATTTGCGTTCCAACGGGTCGATCAGCACGGCTGCGTGGCCGCGGGCTTGCAACCGCGCCGTCATGAGCCGCGCGGCGCGGATGCCCTGCCGGTCCGATCGCACCGAGCCGTAGATCACTGGCACCGACAGTCCCATCCTCGCCTCCCTCTGCTGCGCGGCCACGATGATGCGCCGGAGTGCCGCTGTGTCGCGAGTGTGGGCTGCGTCATGGACCTTGGGCGGCAACGGATCGAGGCTGCGGGCGGACAGGACCGCGGATCGGCAGGTCGTCATGCACGTGACACTCTCGGTTGAGACGGTGGTGGTTGATCGGGCGGTGATGCCGCCGAACGGCTTTGGCTTTGCCGATGCCGCGGATGCGGTGCGCTTCTGCCGCCTGGCGAACGCAGCGATGGTGGAGGCCGACGAGCTCGGCTTCGATGTCGGGCTGTTCCTGTGGGGGCGCGAAGTGATGGCGGCGTTCGCGGTGCGGGGCACCGACGGCGACGGGCGCTCGCGGCTGGCGGTGCAGCCGCTGGCGCGCATGCTGGAGCGCGGCGGGGCGGCGGACCTGGCCGACCGGCTGCTCGACGGAGCGCGGGCCTGGAGCGCCGCGCATGAGCTCAGCCTCGCGGTCGACGCCGAGGTGCCGGCCTGACCGCGCGCTTCGTTGCCGCCCTTTCGTCGTGTCGACGGGCGCGCCTCTGCGGCGTTTCGCCCGAAGGATGCCTGCCGCTCATTCTGAGGATCGGCCGCCGCGCGGCCGCGCAAGCGCGCGTGATGCCGGACCGGTTCCGCCTGTCTGCATGCTGGCGCATCATGCGCCCGGGGGCACGACGCGGGAGGCCGGCATGCGGGAAGAGCTGGAGCGGCGGATCGACCAGGCGATGGGCCGCGGCCGCGCCGATCTTGTCATCCGCAACGCCCGTATTCTGAACCTCGTCACCGGCGGCCTGGCGGACAGCGACATCGCGATCTGCGGCGATCGCATCGTCGGCACGTATGACCGCTACCAGGGCGAGACCGAGATCGACGCGCAGCGGCGCGTCGTCGTGCCCGGATTCATCGACAGCCACGTGCATTGCGAAAGCAGCCTGGTTTTGCCGGGCGAGTTCGACCGCTGCGTGCTGCCGCGCGGGACCACGACGGCGATCTGCGATCCGCACGAGATCTGCAACGTGCTCGGCATACCCGGCTTGCGCTACTTCCTGGACAGCGCCCTGGCGACGGTGATGGATCTGCGCGTGCAGCTCTCCTCCTGCGTGCCGGCGAGCCCGCTGGAGACGTCCGGCGCGCGCTTGCTTGCCGCCGATCTGGTGCCGCATCGGCACCATCCGCAGGTGCTCGGACTTGCCGAGTTCATGAACGTGCCCGGTGTGCTCAACAAGGATCCCGAGTGCCTGGACAAGCTCGCCGCCTTCCAGGGCGGGCATATCGACGGCCACGCGCCGCTGCTCGGCGGGCGGGCGCTGAACGCCTATCTCGCCTGCGGCATCCGCAACTGCCACGAAACCACCAGCCTGCCCGAGGCGCGGGAGAAGCTGGCGAAGGGCATGCAGGTGCTGATCCGCGAAGGTACCGTCTCCAAGGACGTGACCGCGCTGGCGCCGGTGATCGACGATTTCGCCTCGCCCTTCATCGGCCTCTGCACCGATGACCGCAATCCGCTCGACATCGCCGAGCAAGGGCATCTCGACTACCTGATCCGCCGCGCGATCGCGCTCGGCGCGCCGGTCGCCGCGACCTATCGTGCCGCGACCTGGTCGGCGGCGCGCGGCTTCGGCCTCACCGATCGCGGCCTGGTGGCGCCGGGCCATCTCGCCGACCTGGTGCTGCTGGACGACCTTGAGACTTGCGCGGTCGCCTCCGTGCTGCGCCGCGGCCGGCCGGTTGCCCCCGAGCGCTTCGCCGGCCGCGCGCTGCCAACCCCGCCCACCGGCAACTCGATCCGGCGCGCGGCGGTCACGCCCGAGGTCTTTGCCGCCCCCGGCACGGGCCCGGGCACGCCGGTGATCGGCATCATTCCGGGCAAGATCCTGACCGAGCGGCTGCAGGCCGATCTGCCGTTCCGCGGCGGGCTGCGCCACGCCGACCCGTCGCGCGACCTGCTCAAGGTCTGCGTCCTGGAACGGCACGGCCGCAACGGCAATGTCGGCCGCGGCTTCGTGCGCGGGTTCGGGCTCACCGCGGGGGCGCTCGCCTCCTCGGTCGGGCACGACAGTCACAATCTCTGCGTCGTCGGCGCCGACGATCGCGACATGGCGGTCGCCGTGAACCGGCTGATCGAAACCGGCGGCGGTTTCGTCGCGGTGCGCGACGGCGCGGTGCTGGCGGAACTCGAGCTGCCGATCGCCGGCCTGATGAGCCGCGAGGATTTCCCCACGGTCGCTGCCCGACTGGAACGGCTGCGCGCGGCGGTGGGCGCGCTCGGTTGCCAGCTGCCCGAGCCGTTCCTGCAACTCGCCTTCCTGCCGCTGCCGGTGATCCCGCATCTGAAGATCACCGACCGCGGCCTGGTGGACGTGGACCGGTTCGAGCTGATCGCGGCCTGACCGCGACCGCGCCGCCAAGTCAGCCCCGTGGCGCGAAGATGATGCCGCGGCGGCGGCAGAGCCGGGTGCGCGGCGCTGCCCGATCCCGGGGAGATCGAAGCGCTGGGGGCCAGCCTGACCAGACTGGCCGCACGCCTCGATTGCATCCCGCGACGTGTCCCGGATGACCCGGCCGCCGCTCTGGACGCCGCGTGGGCCGTCCGGTTCTATAGCGGCGGGGGACGCCACGGGCGACGGCATGAGGCCCGCGGCGTTGATGTGCCGCGGACCGGGGCGTCCGTGCGACGGACGGGGAGGCGGCTTCGATGGAGCGGCAGGAAGCGCAGGGGACGCATCGGCGGCGTCGCCGTATCATACCGCGCGTGCGTCCCGGGCCGGAGCGGTCGGCGGCGCCCGAGCCGCCGGTTCGCGGCCAGGTCAAGATCATCAGCTGGAACCTGCTGCGGGTGACCGGCGCCTCGCTGGACGAAGTGGCCGCCCTGGTCACGCGCGAGCGCCCCGACCTGATGCTGATGCAGGAAGCGACGCGCGAGATCGATGCCCTGCCGGACCGGGTCGGCGGGCATTACTGCCGCACGCCGCTGCCCCGTCGTATTCACGGCCTCGCCATCTGGAGCGCCCGGCCGATGCATCGGCCGCCGGCCGTGGTGCCGCTGCCGGCCGGCACGCTGATCGAGCGCGTGTCGCAGGTTCTCGATCTCGGGGATTTTGCCATCGCGAACGTGCATCTCTCGCACGGCCAGGTGCTGAACCGCCGCCAGCTTCGCCGCATCGCCGAATGGCTGCCGGCGCGCGCGGCGGTGCTCGGCGACTACAACCTGCTGGGGCCGGCGCTGCTGCCGGGCTTTCGTGACGTCGGGCCGCGCCAGCCCACCCACGTGATGGGTGACATCGTGCCGCTGCGCATCGATCGCTGCCTGGTGCGGGGGATGCATTGCCTGGAAGCTGCGGTACTGCCGCGCGGCGCCTCCGACCATCGCCCGATCGCGGTGCGCCTGGTCCCGGGCGAGGCGGTGCTGCGCGTCGCGGCCTGAGCTTCCGACACCGCGCCGGGATGGTGCGGCCCGCGGCGCCTCAGAGATACGGCAGCAGCAGCCGCGTGCCGGCGTGCAGCAGCCGCAGCGGCAGGGGCCGCGCCGCCAGCGCCTCGAGGGTCAGCGGCTTGCCCTTCGCGGCCTCGATCTGCGCCTCCAGTTCGGCGCAGACCTGCTGATCGTAAAGCTCGACGGTCAGCTCGAAATTCAGCCGGAAGCTGCGCATGTCCCAGTTGGCGCTGCCGACCAGCGCCCATTTCCCGTCCACCACCAGCACCTTGGAGTGGTCGAAGGGCGGCGGGTTGAACCAGATCCGGCAGCCCTCCTCCAACAATGGCCCGACATGGGCGCGCAAGGCCCAGTCGATCACCCGGTGATCGCTGACTTCCGGCAGCACGATCTCGACCGCGACGCCGCGCGTCGCGGCGAGCGACAGCGCCGTCATCATCCGCTCATCGGGCAGGAAATAGGGGGTCATCAGCCGGATCGAGTGGCGCGCGCACGCGACCGCCTGCAGCACGGTGAGCTCGACCTTCTCGATGTCCTCGTCCGGTCCCGAGGTGACGACGCGGGCAACCGCATCGCCGGCCGGTGCGACATCGGCGAACCATGCCGGTCCCGCGAGCGTCTCGCCGGTGAGGAACTCCCAGTCGCCGGCGAAGGCCTCGGCGAGCTGGCCGACCACCGGCCCGTCGAAGCTGAAATGCGTGTCCCTGACCGGGTGCCGCGGCCCGGTCGCGACCAGGTTCTGCGCCGAGATGTTCATCCCGCCGGCGAAGCCGCGCCGCCCGTCGACCAGCAACACCTTCTTGTGAGTGCGCAGATTGAGGAACGGCATCCGCCAGGGCAGCGGCGAATGCATGAACCGCTGGACCGGCACGCCGCCATGATGCAGCCGGCGGTAAGGGGCGGAAGAAAAGTAACCGCTGCCGATCCCGTCGATGATCACGCGGACCGCGATGCCGCGCTTCTGCGCGGCGATCAGGGCGTCGATGAAGCGTGCGCCGGCTGCGTCGTCGTGCAGGATGTAGGTCGAGAGCGCGATGCTCTCCCGCGCCGCTTCGATGGCTTCCAGCATCGGCGGATACGCCTGGTCGCCGTTGCGGAACAGGCGCACCGCATTGCCGGCCAAGGCCGGTCGGCGGGTGAGGTGCCGCGTCGCGAGTTCCAGCGGCGCGAGATCGGGGTCGCGATCCGCCGCCGGGGGCAGGGCATCCGGCACGCCATCGTCCGCGGCCCCGTCGCGCAGTTGCCGCGCGCGCCGGCGGACCCGGTTGACGCCGAAGATGAAGTAGACGATCCCGCCGAGGACCGGGGACAGCCAGGCGAGGCCGATCCAGCCGATCGCCGCCGCCACGTCGCGCTTGTTCAGCAGCACGTGGATCGTGACGGCCAGGGCGATCACGAAGCCGAGCGGCGCCACCACGTCCGCGCGCAGACGACTGATGCCCTCGAACAGCCATTCCGCCTCGCTCAGCACCGCTCGTCTCCGATCCTCCGGCCCTGACGGCGCCGGAGGGGCCTGATATCGGCGGCAGCCCGCATCGTCCAGCCGAGGCAGGCGCGGCGACGCCCCCTGGCAAGCCTCGCCAAGTCGGATAGGCTGGCGGATTGCCGCCGCCGGAGCGGCTGAGAGAGCCCGGCGGCGGCCATCAGGGAACGGGGCGGCGCACGACCCCGCGGGAGATGGCGTCCGATGTCAGCAACCTCGTCAGCGGAAGACCGGCCAGCATCAGGCGGCAGGCTGCCGCGTTCCGTGGCCCTGGTCGGCCCGTACGGCAGCGGCAAATCCACCCTGTTCGAGGCGCTGCTGGCCGCCGCCGGATCGCCGCTCAAGCGTGTCACCGACCCGCGCAACCGGACGATGAGCACCGAGCTGCGGATCAGCCACGCCTCGTTCCTCGGCGAGGAATGGACGCTGATCGACTGCCCAGGCTCGGTCGAGTTCGCCTTTGAGACCGAGTCGGCGCTCGCCGTCGCGGATTTCGCGGTGCTCGTCTGCGACCCGCTGCCGGACCGCGCGCTGACCGTGGCGCCCTTGCTGAAATATTTGGAAGATCAGGGCATTCCCTACCTTCTCTTCATCAACAAGATCGACACGCTGGCGGGGGCCGTGCGCGAGGCGATGGCAGCGCTGCAGGCCCACACGCGCCGGCCGCTGGTGCTGCGGCAGGTGCCGATCCGCGAGGCCGATGCGGTCACCGGCTATGTCGACCTGGTCAGCGAGCGCGCCTATCGCTACCGGCGCGGCCAGCCTTCGGAGCTGATCCGCATGCCGCAGGCGATGGCGCCGCGCGAGCAGGAGGCGCGCTTCAGCCTGGTCGAGACGCTGGCCGACCATGACGACGCACTGCTCGAGAAGGTGCTGGAGGACGCGATCCCCACGCCGGAGGAGCTCTATCGTCAGTGGCACGCCGATCAGGTGCAGGGCGTGTTGGCCGGGGTGCTGCTCGGCGCCGGGTTGCACGAGAACGGCGTGCGGCGGCTGTGGAAGGCGCTGCGGCACGACGCGCCCGACCCGAGCGAGACCGCGTCCCGCCGCGGCATCCCGCCGGAGGGCGACGCGCTGGTGCAGGTGTTCAAGACGGTGCATGCCGGCCATGCCGGCAAGCTCTCCTATGGGCGGATCTGGCGCGGGCGGGTGCGCGACGGCGGCAGTCTGGAGGGCATGCGGATCGGCGGGCTGTTCCGCTTCCAGGCCGGCGAGCCCGCCAAGGTCGCCGAGGCGGGGACGGGCGAGATCGTCGCCCTCGGCCGGCTGGAGGGAGTGGCGACGGGCGCGACGCTCGGCGCCGGCCCGGACGCGCCGGCGCTGCCCTTCCCGCAGCCGCGGGCGCCGGTGCATGCGGTCGCCATTGCCACCAGCGACCGCAAGGATGACGTTAAGCTCTCCGCCGCGCTGCAGAAGCTGGTCGAGGAGGATCCCTCGCTCGGCTTCCGCCACGATCAGGAACTGGGTCAGAGCATCCTGACCGGCCAGGGCGAGATCCACCTCAACGCCGCGCTGGACCGGCTGCAGCGCGGCTTCGGCCTGACCATCGCCACCAGCCGTCCGCGCGTCGCCTTCCGCGAGACGATCCGCCGCGCCGTCCAGCAGCATTCGCGGCTGAAGCGGCAGACCGGCGGGCACGGCCAGTTCGCCGACGTCAAGATCGAGGTCGAGCCGCGCGAGCGCGGTGAGGGGTTCCAGTTCTCCGACCGCATCGTTGGCGGCGCGGTGCCGAAGCAGTACATCCCGGCGGTGGGCGAGGCGGCGGAGGCGGCGACGCAGAAGGGGGTGTACGGTTATCCGGTCGTGGATATTGCGGTGACGCTGGTGGACGGCACCTTCCACTCGGTCGACAGCTCCGACATGGCGTTCAAGAGTGCGACGCGTATGGCGATGACCGAGGCACTGGCCAAGGCCGAGCCGATCCTGCTCGAGCCCGTGGACCGCGTCACCGTTTCGGTGCCGAACAGCTTCACCGCCGGGGCGCAGCGGCTGCTGACGGGACGGCGCGGCCAGATTCTCGGCTATGCCGAGAAGCCGGGCTGGCCCGGATGGGATGATGTCGAGGCGCTGGTGCCGGAAGCGGAGATGCACGATTTCATCGTGGAATTGCGCTCGCAGACGATGGGGCTGGGCAGCTTCACGCACAGTTTCGACCATCTCGCCGAAGCGCGCGGGCGGGTCGCGGAGTGGGCGGCACAACAGGCGGCCAAGGAATGAGGCCGCGTCGGGCAACCATTTTCCTGCGGGGCAGTTGAGCCGGGCATGACACGACGCAAGCGCCGCAAGGTGACGCCACTGCCGCTGCTGATGGCTGAACTGACGTTCGCCTCCTGGGAGACGATCGCCCGGCGCAGCCTGCTGATGGCGACCGGGCGCTGCTCGCGTCGCGAATACGACCGGATGGTAAGCGAGAAGGTCGCGGCTGCCATGCAGTCGGCGCGGCGTTTCGCCGCGAGCGGCGGGCGGACCGGGATCCCCAGCCTGATCACGCCGTTCCGTGACCGCGCCGCGGCGAACGCCAGCCGGCTGCGCCGCCGGCGCCGGGTCTGAACCGCGCCCTCGTCAAACTCTGTTGCACTTCGTCACCGGAGGTCGTCGCTTTGCCATGTCCCCGCCATTGCGGCATGGTGATGACACTCCATGCCGAACACGCCCCCGTCCGACACCGCGTCTTCCCTCGCTGATGACGCGGCGGGAGGCGATCGTCGCCGCTCGCGCTGGCGCGCCTTCGTTCCCGGGCTGGCGATCTTCCTGGTTGCGCTGCTGGCGCGCTGGCATGGCATTGCCGGCAAGCCGTACTGGATGGACGAGGTCGTCACGCTGCAGCGTGCGGCGCTCAGCTGGCCGGCGCTGATCGGCGACTCGCTCCACTTTCACCACCTTCCGTCATATTTCGCGCTGATCGCCGGCATCGAGCCGTTCGGCACGCACGAGGCCTGGATTCGCCTGCCCTCGGCGCTGTTCGGCGCCGGCGCGGCGGCGGCGGTGTTCGGGATCGCGCGCGCGATCGGCGGGCTGGAGGCCGGGCTGCTCGCCGGCGCGCTGATGGCGCTGTCGCCGACGCAGGTGCAGTACGGGCAGGAAGCGCGTTCCTACGCCATGGTGATCTGCTGTATCGCGATCGCCCTGCGCGGCCTGGTCGGACTGGCGCTGGATCCGCGTGCCGCCTCGCGGCCCTGGCGCGACCCCGGTGCGGCGCGGGGCCCCTGGATCACCTATTTCGGCGCCACGCTGGCGGGCCTGAACGTGTTGAGCGTGGCGCTGTTCTGGGTGGCGGCGGCGAGCATCGGCGCGATCGGCATTGCCCGGGCACGCCAGGCCGATGCGCGCGGCTTCCTGCGCAATTGGGGAATGGTGCATGCCGGCCTGGCGCTGCTGATGGCGCCCTGGTTCACCGCGATGATGGTCGCGGCGCACGGGCGGGTCGGCAACGCGGTCGACTGGGTGCCGCCGATCTCCTGGGGCCATGTCTGGTCGGCGATCGCCTCCGTCTATCTGCTGCGGGTCGGCAGCCTGGTGACCTTTCACCTGTTTGCCGCGCCGGTGCCGGGTGTCGCGATCGGCGTTGCGGTGCTCGCCGTGCTGGGCCTGATCTGGCTGCAGCGCCGGCGGCCGGCGCGCGCGGTGCTGGCGGCGGGCGCGCTGGGTCTGCCGCTGGCGATCGGGCTGATCTCGCTCGTCGCGTCGCTCTGGATGCCGCGCTATCTGTTGTGGGGCGCCGCGCCGTTCTTCGTCGTCGCCGGACTCGGCATCGGCATGGTGCCGCAGCGGCCGCGCCGGCCGGCCCTGGCGCTGCTCCTGGTGCTGATCGGCGTCAACCTGCTTCCCTATTACAGCAGCGAGACCAAGCCGCGTTGGGACCTCGCCGCGGCGACGCTGCGGCAGGCGGGGATTGGTCCGGGCGACATGGTGCTGACCGAGGATCCGTGGGGCGTCGGCATGACCAACGTCTACCTCGCTCGCACCGGCCAGGCGCTGCGGCCGGAGCAATGGACGGTCGACCCGGACCGGGCGCAGGCGCGGCTGGTCGCCGGCGGGCGGGTCTGGGCGCTGTACGGGCGGGTCGGGCAGGGCGCGATGACCTCGACGCTCGACCAGTTCCTTGCCCGGATCGCCGAGCTCGGCCGGCCGGCGAGCTGGATCGCGGAGGGACGCGACGTGGTGCTGCTGCGCTTCGACCACCCGCCGCCGCCGGAGATCGCCTGTGCCGACGGGCAGAGCACGGTCGGCGGCGATACCGCCGACTGCGCGCCACGGTAGGCGCGCGCGGCACGGCCGGTTGATCTGCGGCGAGGGCGCGAGCTATAAGCCGCGCTCCCAAGCCGGTCGGGGCCATAGCTCAGTTGGGAGAGCGCCTGAATGGCATTCAGGAGGTCAGGGGTTCGACTCCCCTTGGCTCCACCAGCCAGTCGTGGGGCGGATTTGAACGCACACCCGCGCCCGACGACCACGTAGGGGTTTGGGCGGGAGTCTGCCCGCGCGAGGGATGCGCGAGCAGCGTCGGCCCCGACACTCGTTCCCCGGCCTCACAACTACCTCTCCGTCGAGCAGGGCTCCATTTCCCAGTGGCAGACGGGCCGGCCGGTCGCGGCGTCGACGGTCCAGCAACAAACCAGGGTTGGCCGATGCGCCGGATTCGCCGATACTTCGGGCGGGGCGGCCATTTCCTGCAGGCGAGCCTGCGACAGCAATTCAGTCATAGCGTGTTCTCCGATGGCAAGTGACGCCATTGAACACGGGATTGTTTTGCAATGATGTGACGGCAGCTACATCCGAAACGACCGACCGGATCCTCCGGCGCGGGCGGACGCGGCCCTGAGCAGTCGGCGGATCGGTGGGCGCTCACCGGCGACAGGCGTGCTGAGCCTCACCGGTCGCGGGGTCCCGCCCGGCCGCCGGGACGAAGTGCCACTCACGCCGAGACCGCCCCGCCGCGCCCGCCCGGCGCTGGCAAGACCGCACCCTCCCGCGCAGGATGACGGGCGCATCCCGGGGACCACGATGCCTGAGCACTGGCGCTGGCTGATCTGCATCCTGGCCGTTTCCCTCGCTGCCGGCGCGACGCCACCACCCGCGCATGCGGCCGCAGCGGGCGACCGGGCGGCGATACGCTCCCGGCTCGCGCACTGGACGCAGGCGTTCAACGCTCGCGCGTCGGCGGACGTGTGCGATCTGTTCGCCCCCGACCTCGTCTACGCCGTCCCGGACAAGCTGCACGGCACGCGGGCGTCTCTCTGCGGCAATCTGGCCAGGTTGTTCGCCAGGCCCGGCCTGCAGCTGCACTACGACGAGCCCGACATCCACGAGATCATCCTCGCCGGTGACCTCGCGGTCGTCCGGCTGACCTGGACGCTCACCGTGCAGACCGCGACGGACGCCGATACCAGCACCGAGGAGGGCATCGACATCTTCCGCCGCCAGCCGGGCGGGCGATGGTCGATCGCCCGCTTCCTCTCCTTCACCACTCGCCCGAACCGGCTGTTGCAATAGGCCGCAGCCTCGAGCGGCCCCTCCGATCGGTCAGGGCAGGCCGGCGCGCCGGGCAGCCCCGAGCCTTGCCCGCGCAGCCGATCCCGACCATCTAACCGCCCTATGCACCCGAACACCCAGGTCCAGCCCGATCCAATCGGCTGGCACGGCACCACCATCCTCTGCGTCCGCCGCCACGACCAGGTCGCCATGGCGGGCGATGGCCAGGTGAGCCTCGGCCAGACCGTCGTGAAGGGCAACGCGCGCAAGGTCCGCCGCATCGGCGGCGGCGCCGTGCTCGCCGGCTTCGCCGGGGCCACAGCCGATGCCTTCACCCTGCTCGAGCGGCTGGAGGCCAAGCTGGAGCGCTTCCCCAACCAGCTCGAACGCGCCTGCGTCGAACTGGCCAAGGACTGGCGCACTGACCGCTACCTCCGCCGGCTCGAGGCGATGATGGCGGTGGCCGATCGCGCGCACAGCTACACGCTGACCGGCAACGGCGACGTGCTGGAGCCGGAGGACGGCGTGATCGCGATCGGCTCCGGCGGCAACTACGCGCTCGCCGCCGCCCGCGCACTGATCGAAATGCCGGACCTGACGGCGGAGGAGATCGCGCGTCGCGCCATGCGCATCGCCGCCGAGATCTGCGTCTACACCAACGACAAGGTCATCGTAGAGACACTGTGAAAGCCCGAGACCCCGACAGAATGGACGCTTCCACCTACTCCCCGCGCGAGATCGTCTCCGAGCTCGATCGCTTCATCGTCGGCCAGGACGACGCCAAGCGCGCGGTGGCGATCGCGCTGCGCAACCGCTGGCGGCGCCAGCAGCTGCCCGAGGCGATGCGCGAGGAAGTCGTGCCCAAGAACATCCTGATGATCGGCCCGACCGGCTGCGGCAAGACCGAGATCGCGCGCCGGCTGGCGAAGCTCGCCCAGGCGCCGTTCCTCAAGGTCGAGGCGACCAAGTTCACCGAGGTCGGCTATGTCGGCCGCGACGTCGAGAGCATCGTGCGCGATCTGATCGAGGTCAGCATCAACATGCTGCGCGACAGCTCGCGCAAGGGCGTGCAGGAACGCGCGGAGCACGCGGCGGAGGAGCGCCTGATCACGGCGCTGGTGGGCGAAAACGCCGCCGCCGACACGCGCAGCCGCTTTCGCCAGTTGCTGCGCGGCGGCCAGCTCGAGGACAAGGAAATCGAGGTCAGCCTCGCGGATTCCGGCAGCCCGATCGGCCAGCTCGACATCCCCGGCATGCCGCCCGGCCAGGTGATCAATATCGGCGAGATGATGAAAGGCATGTTCGGTCGCCGCGAGCAGCGCCGTCGCATGACCGTCGCCGCCGCGCGCGCCGCCCTGGCACGCGAGGAGGCCGACAAGCTGCTCGATACCGATGCGCTGACCAAGGATGCGGTCAGCCATGCCGAGAACAATGGCATCGTCTTCCTCGACGAGATCGACAAGGTCTGCGCGCGATCCACCGAGGGCGGCTTTCGCGGCGGCGACGTCTCCCGCGAGGGCGTGCAGCGCGACCTGCTGCCGCTGATCGAGGGCACCACCGTCTCGACCAAGTACGGGCCGGCGAAGACCGACCACATCCTGTTCATCGCCTCCGGCGCCTTTCATCTGGCGAAGCCCGCCGATCTGCTGCCCGAGCTGCAGGGCCGGCTGCCGATCCGCGTCGAACTGGCGCCGCTCTCCCGCGCCGATCTTCGCCGCATCCTGACCGAGCCGGAGCACAGCCTGCTCAAGCAGTATGCCGCCCTGATGGACACCGAGGGCGTGCGGCTCGAGTTCACCGAGGATGCGGTGGACGCGCTCGCCGAACTCGCCGCCGATATCAACGAACGCGTGGAGAATATCGGCGCCCGCCGGCTCGCGACCGTGCTCGAGCGGCTGCTCGAGGAGATCAGCTTCACGGCCACCGAGCGCCGCGGCGACACCGTCCGGGTCGACGGCGCCTATGTCCGCGACCGCGTGGCGCCGCTCGCCCAGAAGGGCGATCTGAGCCGCTTCATCCTGTAGGAAGCGGGGAAGTGCCGGGCCCCATCAGGGTAGCGGCCGGGCCTCTCGGATCCAGGTAGCCTGGGATAGTCGCTCGTCGGGCCCGCAGATCACCCGCCGATCGGCTGGCCTGTGGCTGCGGCGTCGCGTGGCACCTCGATCGGCTCCAGGCCCGCGAGCTCGCGCTGAAAATCGCTCACCTCGCGGATATCGGTCACCACCTGCGGGCAGCGCAGGCAGGCGGCCTTGCCGTGCTCGCGGAACCAGCGGCAGGTCGGGCGGATCGCGCAGTGCGGCAGGCCGGAGACCACCGGATCCAGCATCCGCGCGATGCGGTGCCCGAGCTGGCACTCGCTGCCGTCATAATGCGGGCAGCGATGCTCGGCGCACGGGGCAGCAATGCGGAACACCTCGGTCGGCAAGGCGGGGGCAGGCAGCGCCAGCGCTTCCGGCGTCGCCGGCAGGGCTTCGGTGAAGTAGCCGATGCGGTCGCCCGCCTCCGTCTTGCGCACCATGCCGAAGATGCGCGCGCCGGGCTGCGGCTGCGAGCTGGGGCAGAGCAGCGCCCGGGAGCCGTTGCTCTCGGTTGCCGGAGCCTTGGTCTCGGTCATCGTCCCGCTCCTTCAGTGGATGCGGCGTGAGATGCCAGGCCCGGAGAGGCAACTCCGGCGCCGTACGCCTCACGCCGCCCGGCGTCAGGCGAAGATCTCAGTCGTGGTCACGACAGCCGGATCACACCGCGTCGAACACGGGAAGGCCTTTACGCACGACGACGATGATCACGGTGCCGCATCCGCAGCCACCGGCCGCCTCCTCGAGCTGGTCGGGGGTGAGTTGGATGGGCGCCGGCAGCAAGTCGTTCTTCTCGGCAAGCTGGTCAGGTCTGGTCACGGCAGGTTCTCCTGGGCTCGGATTGGTGCCGGCCGCGCGCCGGGCACCGCGGGAAAAAAGTCGTAACGTTCCGCAGTCGTCATATTACCGCCGCTTGTAGTCCGCCATGTGACGCGGCTCACACGCGCACCGAAGCGCGCGGTCCCGCTTGCGTGACCGATCCGTTTCGACCCGGCCGCGAAGCCGGGCTTGTGCGACGGCACCCGACGCACGACCTCCCAGGCCGGCACCGCGGCCGGTCGTGAACCGGGCGTGATCATGGTCACGGGAGCGAAACCTGCTGCGGTCTATTTTGCCGCGACGGCCGGCCGTTGGGGTCGGCCGGAGGACGGCGCGCGGGAGAAGCTTTGCCATGGTCATGGGCGGCAGCAAGGCGCGAGGGGTGCTCGGGTCCGCACCGCCGGATGCGCTCTCCACCAGGGTGTCGCAGCCAGTTCCGGCCGCCGGCATGGTCGCCGCAGTGGCGATCCTCGGTGCCGTGGCGCTGATCATCGCCGCGATCGCGGTCGGGGGCTTGCACCACTTGCCGGCGCCGCATCCGGAGACCGCCGCCGTCACCGCGTTGCGCGCCTGACCGCGGCACGGCCCTCGACCTCCCCGTGCGCGCTCCGCGCCTCGGCGTGGCCGGGTTGACGCCATCGGCTGCGCACCGCACATCGGGTGCATGGTGAGCCCGTTCGTGACCCCGCAGGAGCCGACCGCCGCGGCGGCGATCGAGGCGATCGGCGACGAGCTCTCGTTGTTCGACGATTGGATGGATCGCTACCAGTTCATCATCGACATGGGTCGCAGGCTGCCGCCCTTTCCGCCGGCCTGGATCGACGACGCGCATCGCGTGCCGGGCTGCCAGAGCAAGGTCTGGATGGAGGCCGAGCTGCGCGACGGTGCGCTCTATCTCGCCGGCACCTCCGATGCGGCGATCGTCTCCGGCCTCGTCGCATTGCTGCTTCGCGTCTATTCGGGCCGCACGCTGGAGGAGATCGGGGCGACCGATCCCGCCTTCCTGCAGGATCTCGGGCTGATCCAGGCGCTCTCCACCAATCGCGGCAACGGCATCGCCGCGATGGCGCGCAAGATCCGCGAGGTCGCCGCGCTCCAGCCGGCCGGCTGAGCGCGGCTGCCAGTGTCCCGATCGTGAAATTCGCTTCGGCGAATTTCACGTGAATCGGGCCACTAAACCATTGAATCTGGTGTGACTCAGATTCGGAAATTCACGTTATGAAATATCGCGAATTTTCGAATCATCACACCAGCGCTCTAGCGAAACCGCCGCAGCGCGCCGTCCATCAGCTCGATCTGCCGCGCGACGCGGGCCAGCGCTTCGTCCGGCCGTCCCTCCGGCCGCGGCGCATCGACCGGCAAGCGCTGCGCCAGCCGTGCCATCGCCGTTCGGACCCAGTCCGACCAGGCCTGCCACGCCGCCGGCGCGAGCCCGGCGCGCCAC
>DATJSJ010000221.1:0-10106 GCA_035504175.1 Acetobacteraceae bacterium | reverse complement strand
GGCCGGCAGATGCGCGTCGTTGACGATGCCGCCGGCGCCGATGATCACGATCGGGCGCGGCCGCGCCGGCATCGGCCAGGCCTGGCGCAGCGTGGCGAGATCGGCGCTCATGCGACAATCGCCGCGATCCGCGCCTGCGCTTGCGCGAGCAGCTCGCGGCTGGCGCGGTCCGAGGTGACCGCCTCGCCCATCATGTCGTCGATCGCGTGCGCGATCTCCGACAGGCGCGGATGCGCCGGCAATTGCCGCGCATGGCGGTGCAGCAACTCGAGCTTGTGCGCATAGGGCACGATGCGGTTGATCTCGGGATCGGCCCAGGTGGAGCGCCGCACGCCGATCGCGCCTTCCAGCATGGTGACCCGGTCCATCGCGGCGCTCGCGCAATGCCGCAGGAACTCCCACGCCAGCGCCTTGCGGCCCGAGCCGCGCGCGATCGCCAGCACCCAGTAGACGTTGAGCGAGGCGTTGTCACCGCCCGGCCCCGCCGGCAGCGGCGCGACATCGATGCGGGCGGCGACGCGGCTCTCCTTCCAGGTTTCGCCGAAGGCCGCGAAGCCGAACCAGTTGGTCATCAGCGCAACCCGACCCTCGCAGAACATCATGCCCGCGCGAACGCTGTCGATCGTGCGCAGATCAGGCGCCACCGCGTCGCGATCGGCGGCGAGAGTGCGGATGAAGTCGAGCGCCGATTCCGCCGCCGGCGTCAGCAGATCCGGCCGGCCGGCGACATCGAACGGCGCGCCGCCGCGGGTCCAGAGATGGACGCAGAAATCGTAGAACCCGTTATGCCCGTCGGGATAAAGCGCCAGCACCGTGCCGTAGACGCCGGATGCGGGATCGTGCAGCCGCCGCGCCGCCGCGTGGAACGCCTCCCAGCTCGTCGGCACGGCGAGCCCGGCGCCGGCGAGCAGATCGGTGCGCCAGATCAGGCATTGCGGCCCGTCATGATACGGCATGCCCCAGAAACCGCCGGCGTGATCCTGCAGACCGAGCAGCGACGGGCTCCAGCCCTGGGGAAAATCCGGCATCGGAGAGCGTGTCATCCACGGCCGCAGATCCTCGACCAGGCCGCGCGCCGCCGCCTCGGCGATCCAGTCGGTCGGCAGGAAGGCGATGTCCCAGCGCGGCGTCAGCAGCTCCGCTCGCCCGAACAAGGCCGCGTGCAACGGGTTGAGATCGAGCGGCTCCGCCTCTATGCGCGCGTCAACGTTCTGCGCGCGCGCGAAATCCTCGAACTGGCGCACGATCGCGGTTTCGAACGGGCCAAAGCGGCGCACCGCCACGCGCAGCGTCTCGGTCATGCCCGCGCGCCCCGCAGACCGGATGCGTCCATTCGCGCCTCCTCCCATACCGACGGCCCGGCTTGCGTTTCTTCACCTGCCGGTGAATGAATTGTTCTCCAGTGAACAGCATCGGGAACCCATGGTCAATCGCGACGAGGAGCCAGGCACGGGATCGGCCGGGGAGGGCGAGACGGACGACCGCTACCGGGCGCCGGCGCTCGACAAGGGGCTCGATATCCTCGAACTCCTCACGGCGACCGACGAAGGGGTGAGCCAGGCGGAGATCGCCAAGGCGCTCGGCCGCTCGCCGAGCGAGATCTACCGCATGCTCGACCGGCTGGTGCGGCGTGGTTACGTGCTGCGCAGCGCCGGCGACCGCTACGAACTCAGCCTCAAGCTGTTCGCGCTCGTGCACCAGCACCCGCCGCTGCGGCGGCTGGTGTCGCAGGCGCTGCCGCTGATGCGCCGATTCGCGCGGGAGGCGCTGCAGGCCTGCCATATCGCGGTCTATGAGCGCGGCCGGGCGGTCGTCGTCGCCCAGGTCGACGCGCCCGGCTACTGGGGCATCGCGATCCGACTCGGCGCGCAGGTCGATCTGCTCAACACCGGCAGCGGCCATGTGCTGCTCGCCTTCCAGACCCCCCGCGAGCGCGATCACATGCTGGCGGAGCGTCGCGCGATCGGCAGCTCGACCGTGCCGGCCGGGTTCGAGCAGCGCCTCGCCGGCGTGCGGCGGCGCGGCTACGAGGTGATGCGCAGCCAGCAGACGAAAGGCGTCATCAATCTTTCGGTCCCGGTGCTGGGCGTCGGCGGCTCCGCGATCGCGGCGCTGACCTGTCCGTTCATCGAGCACATGGATATCAGCGACGGGCCCGGCCAGGACGCGGTCGCGCGATTGCTGCTCCGCACCACGGAGGCCCTCACGCATTCGGCCTGACCGCAGACCGCGCCTCGACATGGCGCGCTGCAACATCCCGGGCCCGCCCACGCATCCCGTGCCCGAAGGGCCTGACGCGAGCGTGGACGTTCACCGACGCCTGGGTATACGCTGATACTCATTTCGCGGTTGACGACGCGATCGACCGCCTCTCGGGCCCTCGCCCGCCAATCGCCACGACGCCGTGCTGCGGCAGGCCTGCGCAGCTGTGCCGTTTCGATCGCACGATGTGCGACCGGACTGACAGCGGGCAGCGCGTCAGTTCCGCCCGCGCGTGCCTGCGGCGCACCGGGCGGACCAAGCGATGGGAAGACTGCCCATTCCCAGGGGAGGGCACGCAAATGTGGATGCTGAGCCGACTGTTCGCCGCGTCCATCATGATCGGCTTCGCGGCTCATGCGCTCGCCGCCGGGCCGCCGCCGACGATCGGCTACATCACGAAGTCGGCGACCAATCAGGGCTGGACCCTGATCAATGCCGGCGCCGAGGATGCCGCCCGCGAGGCCGGCGTCAAGCTGATCGTGGCCGGGCCGTCATCCCAGGGCGCGCTGACCGGGCAGATCGAGGCGATCGAACGCGTCGCCGCCGACGGCGTGAAGGCGATCGCGCTGGCGCCGGTCGACTCCGCCGGCGTCACGCCGATCGTGCAGCGCCTCAGCGCCACCGGCATGCCGTTCATCGCAATCGACACCGCGATCGACGGCGGCCTGGCGAAGAGCTATGTCGCAACGGACAATGTCGCCGCCGCCGCGGCACAGGCGGACTGGGCCGCCGGCCAGATCGGCAAGACCGATCACATCATCCTGGTCGACGGCAATCTCGCGCAATCCACCGGGCACGACCGCCGGCAGGGATTCCTCGACCGCCTGCGACAGCGGCAGCCAGGTGCCGTGGTGATCGAGGTCCACACGTCCTGGACGTTCGATCAGGCCCGCGCCGGGGTGGAGGCGGCGCTGCGCGCCGATCCCAAGGTGACGCTGGTCGCGAATGCCTGGGATGACGGCACGCTCGGCACGGTGGCGGCGCTGCGGACGCTCGGCTATGCCAAAGGCAAGGTGCGCGTCATCGGCTTCGACGGCGCGCCGAACGCGCTGGTCCTGTTGCGCGACGGCTGGATCCAGGCCGATGTCGCGCAGATGCTCTATCGCGAGGGCTATGACGGCATCAAGGCGGCGATCGCCGTGGCGCGCGGCGAGACGGTGCCGCCGCGAATCGACACCGGCTATGCGCTGGTGACGGCGCCCACGCTCGACCACTTCATCGCCGATGCGCGGCTGCAGCGCTTCATGGACTGAGACGCAAGCACGTGGCCCCCGCAGGCGCGGGGGCCACGGATAGCCGGTCGTTCAGCGCGGCGCGGTCCAGCCCTTGTACTCGCCGACATTCTGGCGGGTGATCAGCTTGGGATCGAGCAGCACCATGGTCTGGGCGAGCTTGTGCCCTTCGACGATCTGGGCGCCGAGCTCGGCCGCCTTCGCGGCGATCTCGTACGGGTCCTGCGAGGCCGAGGCGATGATCAGATTGCCCGGCTGCTTCAGCGCCGCCTCGATATCCGGCGCGCCATCGACCGAGACGATCTTCATCTCGGTGCGATGCAGCTGGTGCGCCGCCAGATCGGCGCCGATCGAGGTCGGATCGTTGATCCCGAACACGCCGTCGATGTGCGGATATTCGGTCAGCAGCCCCTGCATGATCTGGAAGCCGCCGTCGCGCGAGCCCTTGGCGTTCTGGTTGTCGGACAGCACCTTCATGTCCGGATATTTCTTCAGCACGCCCTCGCAGCCCTTGACGCGGTCGACCACGGAGGAGACCGGCGGGCCGTTGATGATCACCACGTTGCCCTTGTGGTCGATATTGTCAGCCAGGTACTGGCAGGCGATCTCGCCGGCCTTGATGTTGTTGGTCTGCACGGTCACGTCGGCGCCCTGGGCCGCCACGTCGAAGGCGGCGATGACGATGCCCTGCGCCTGCGCCCGCTTGATCGCCGGGAAGATCGCCACCGGGTCGACCGCGTTCAGCAGGATCATCTGATCGCCGGCGGCGATGAAATTGTCGATCTGCGTCGCCTGCTTGTTGAGGTCGTAATCCGAGGAGACCGCGGTCACCTTGGCGTCGGGATTGAGCTTCTTGGCCTCCGCCTGGGCGCCCTTGATGCAGGCGACGAAGAACGGATTGCCGAGCGAGCCCACGGACATGCCGATATCCTTCGGCGGGCCGGCGGCATCGGTCACGGCCGGCAGCGTCGCGAAGACGGCGGTGGCGAGCAGGATGGGCTTGAGGTTCATGGGAGTTCCCGTGCTTTCCTGTTGCGGTCTCGGTGGCCGGATGCCCGCCCGGGGCGAGCCTCTCGCCGCGAGACGGGGCGCCGGCCGACGCCCCGTCCCGATCGCGCCGATGGCAGGCCGCCTCAGGTGCGGCTGCCGCCTTGCAGCCGGTAGCGGTCGAGCGTCACCGCGCCGATGATCACCAGGCCCTTGATGATGAACTGCCAGATGTCGGAGACGCCGAGCAGCGTCAGCCCGTTCGACAGCACGGCGATGATCAGCGCGCCGACCAGCGTGCCCCAGATCGAGCCGATGCCGCCGACGAAGCTGGTGCCGCCCAGGATCACCGCGGCGATCGCGTCGAGTTCATAGCCCTGGCCGAGCTGCAGCCCGTTCGCGGCGTAGAGCCGCGCCGCCGACATCACGCCGCCCAGCCCCGAGAGCACGCCGGAGGCGCAGTAGACGAACAGCAGGACGCGCCAGACCTTGATGCCGGAGAGGCGTGCCGCGTCCGGGTTGCCGCCCACCGCGTAGATCCGCATCCCGAGCACGGTGCGCCGCAATATGAACCACGACGCGACGATCACCGCGAGCGCGATGATCACCAGCCAGGGAATGCCCAATATCCCGCCATTGCCGATGAAGGCGAACGGCATGTTCGGGTTGAACACGGTGTTGTCGGCGCCGATCAGCCGCGCCGCGCCGCGCACGGCGGTGAGCGACCCGAGGGTGACGATGAAGGGCGGCAGCCCGACCGTGGCGATCAGCAGCCCGTTGGCCAGCCCGAACACCAGGCCGCAGCCGAGCCCGGCGAGGATGCCGAGCATGCCGAGTGCGGGCAGTTTCGAGACGATCACCGCGACCATGGCGGAGGCGGCGAGGATCGAGCCGACCGAGAGGTCGATGCCGCCGGTCAGGATGACGAAGGTCATGCCCGCGGCCAGCACCATGTTGATCGAGGCCTGCTGCGCCACGATCGACGCGTTGGCCATGCTGGCGAAGCGGGCGTTGCCGATGGCGAAGCCGATGCAGATCAGAATGAGCACGGGCAGCATGCCCACGGTCTGCATCAGCGCGCGCATCGTCTGGGCGCGCGCCTCCTTGTCGGACGGCGCGGCGACGAGGGGTGCGCTGGGGGTGGTTTCGGGCGCGCTCATGATGTCCGGCCCTCCTGTTGCTGGCCCGGCGTCACGCCGGGAGTGCGAGGCGGTCGGCGGCGAGCCCGCCGCCGGTCGCCAGCTTGATGATCGCTTCCTGGGTCATCTGTGCGCGCGGCAGCTCGCCGACGATCGTCCCGTCGCGCATCACCAGCGCCCGGTCGGCGATGCCGATGATCTCGGGCAGTTCCGAGGAGATCACCACCACGCCGACCCCGGTCTGGGCGAGCTGGTCGATCAGCTTGTAGATCTCGCTCTTGGCGCCGATATCGACGCCGCGGGTCGGCTCGTCGAGCAGCAGTACGCGCGGCTTGGTCTCGAGCAGCCGCGCCAGCAGCACCTTCTGCTGGTTGCCTCCCGAGAGCGAGCCGACATTGACCACGTCGCTCGCCGCGCGCACGCCAAGCGCCCGCATCGCCGCGGCGGAGCGACGCCGCGCCGCGGCGAAATCCATCACCCCGCTGCGCGCGTCCCGCTCGATCACGTCGAGATTGATGTTGTTGCGCACGGTGAGGTCGAGGAACAGGCCGAGCCGCTTGCGGTCCTCGGTCAGGTAGACGATGCCGGCCTCGACCGCGTCCAGCGGCTGGTGGATCGAAACCTGCTTGCCGTCGAGCGTGACCGTGCCGCGCGCCCGCCGGTCGGCGCCGTAGATCAGCCGCGCCAGCTCGGTGCGGCCCGCGCCGACCAGGCCGGCGATGCCGAGCACCTCGCCCTCATGCAGGTCGAAGCTGCAATTGTGCACGAAATGCCCGTCGGCGATGTCGCGCACCGACAGCACCAGCTTGCGTGCGCCAGGATCGGCATGGCCCTTGGTGTAGAACGAGGACAAATCGCGGCCGACCATCATCCGCACCAGCCGGTCGGCGTTCAGCTCGTCGCGCATCAGCGTGCCGATATAGGTACCGTCGCGCAGCACGCTGCACCGGTCGGCGAGCTCGTACACCTCCGCCATGCGATGGCTGATGTAGATGATGGCCAGCCCCTCGGCGCGGAACTGCCGCACCAGCTCGAACAGTCGCTCCGTCTCGCGCGAGGAGAGCGAGGTGGTGGGCTCGTCCATCACCAGGATGCGGGCATGGGCGGTGAGTGCGCGGGCGATCTCGACCAGCTGCTGCTCGGCGGCGGAGAGATCGCCGACCGTGGTGGTCGGGCCGAAGGTGACGCCCAGCCGCTCCAGCACCGGCCGGCAGGCCTGTGCCATGGCGCCGCGGTCGAGCATGCGGCCGGAGACCGGCTCGCGGCCGAGGAAGATGTTCTCGGCCACCGTCAGGTTCGGCGCCAGCGCCAGTTCCTGGTAGATGATGGCGATGCCGGCGCGCTTGCTCGCCAGCGGGTCGCCGGGCGGAACGACGTGCCCCTCCACCCGCACCTCGCCGCCGGGGTCGGGCTGGTAGGCGCCGGACAGGATTTTCATCAGCGTCGACTTGCCGGCGCCGTTCTCGCCCATCAGCGCATGGATCTCGCCGGTGTAGGCGGAGAAGGAGACGTCCGAGAGGGCGCGCACGCCGGGAAACGTTTTGCGGATGCCGCGCATTTCGAGCACCGGGGTGGATACCGGTCCGGCCGCCGGCGATCGCGGCTGTGCCGTTGCCTGCAGCGCCATGGAACGTTCCTCCGCTGTTGCCTCCGGTTGTGCCGCCCGGTTTCTGGCCTGTGGCCAGTGCGGAACGAAACTCCTGCCACACTGTCACGGATCGCGCCAGTCCGGTTGCGACAGGCGTTGCCTGTGGCGCCGGCGATGGTGACGTTTGCACGGACGGAGCAAGGTTCTACCGTCCGGTCCGGGTCGTGCCGGAGTGGACGACAAGAATGGGAGTGTGATCGATGCGGCTGGCGCAGGTGCAGCAGGCGGACGGCGAGGTCGTGGTGGTGGCGAGCGAGGCCGGCGGCAGCGCGCGCCGGGTCGAAGGGGCGACATCGATCTACGACCTGGCGATGCAGGCGGCGGCGACCGGCTCGCCGCTCGCGGCGCTGGTGACGAAGCATGGCCTCGCCGAACCGGTCGATCTCGCTGCCGCCGCGGCGGCAGGACGGCTGCGGCCGCCGATCGAGCATCCGGACCCGGCGCATCTCTGGGTCACCGGCACCGGCCTCACCCATCTCGGCAGCGCCGAGGGGCGTGACGCGATGCACAAGAAGCTTCAGGCCGAGCAGCTCACCGATTCCATGCGCATGTTCCGCATGGGGCTGGAGGGCGGCAAGCCGGCGCCGGGGGAGCAGGGCGTGCAGCCGGAATGGTTCTACAAAGGCGACGGCTCGGTCATCGTCGGCCCGGAAGCGGCGCTGCCGATGCCCGCCTTCGCCGGCGATGGCGGCGAGGAGCCGGAGATCGTCGGCGTCTACGTCATCGCGCCGGACGGCGTGCCATGCCGGGTCGGCTATGCGCTCGGCAACGAGTTCTCCGATCACATCATCGAGCGCGAGAACTATCTCTGGCTGGCGCATTCCAAGCTGCGCTGCTGCTCGATCGGGCCGGAGCTGCTGCTCGGGGCGCTGCCGGAGGACGTGCGCGGCATGTCGCGCATCCGCCGCGGTAACGGCGTGCTGTGGGAAAAGCCGTTCGTCTCGGGCGAGGCCAACATGTCGCACAGCCTGGCCAATCTCGAGGCGCATCACTTCAAATACGCGCTGTTCCGACGGCCCGGCGATGTCCACCTGCATTTCTTCGGTACCGCGACGCTGAGCTTCAGCGACGCGGTCGCGACCGAGCCGGGCGATCTGTTCGAGATCGAGGCGGCGCCGTTCGGACTGCCGCTGCGCAACAAGCTCGTGCGGGAGACTGACGCCCCGGTCGCGGTGAGGGCGCTGTGATGGCGGAGGACGGCGACCGGTTTGCCCGCTATCCCAGCCTGCACGGACGGCGGGTGCTGGTCACCGGCGGCGCATCGGGAATCGGCGCCAGCCTGGTCGAGCATTTCGCCCGCCAGGGCGCGCTTGTCGGCTTCCTCGACATCGATGCCGCGGCCGGCGAGGCGCTGGCCGCCGGGCTCGGCCATGATGCGACGGTCGCGTTCGCGGCCGCCGACCTGCGCGACATCGCCGTGCTGCGGAGCGCGATTCGCGCTCTCTGCGCCCGGCTCGGCGGCGAGTTTTCGGTGCTGGTGAACAATGCCGCGCGCGACGACCGGCACGGCATCGACGGCGTCACGCCGGACTACTGGGACGAGCGGATGGCCACCAATCTCCGCCACCAGTTCTTCTGCGTGCAGGCGGTGAAGGACGGGATGACCGCGGCCGGCGGCGGCTCGATCATCAACATGAGCTCGACCAGCTTCGTGCTCGGGATCGGCGGCATGCCGGCCTACACCACGGCGAAAGCCGGGGTGATCGGGCTGACGCGCGGCCTGGCGCGCGATCTCGGCCCGCATCGCATCCGCGTGAACGCCATCCTGCCCGGCTGGATCATGACGCCGCGGCAGGAATCGCTGTGGCTGACGCCGGAGGCGGAGGCGGAGCGCGCGCGTGGCCAGTGCATCCCGGACCGGCTCTATCCCCCCGATGTCGCGCGCATGGTGCTGTGGCTGGCCGCCGATGACAGCCGGCTGGTCACGTCGCAGACCTTCACCGTGGATGGCGGCTGGACGTAGGCCGCGGCGCCTCGGCTTGACGCTTCCGGAGGCCGGGTGGGATGGTCCCGCACGGGCCGTTCAGGAGGAAACGCCGGACATGGAGCAGGACATGGCCACGGAGGCGCTGGACGCGGCACGGCTTGCCCGCTTCATCGATCATACCATCCTGCGCCCTGAAGCGACCGAGGCCGATGTCGCGCGCTATTGCCGCGAGGCCGTGGAGCACGGGTTTTATTCCGTCTGCGTCAATCCGCTCTACGCCGCGTTCGTCGCCGGCGAGCTTGCCGGCAGCGGTGTGGCGACCTGCTCGGTGGTCGGTTTTCCGTTCGGTGCGACGCCGGATGCGGTCAAGGCGTTCGAGACCGAGCGCGCGGTTGGCGACGGAGCGCGCGAGATCGACATGGTGATCGCGATCGGGGCGTTGCGCGGAGGGCGCCACGCGCTGGTCGAGGCCGACATCGCCACGGTGAAGCGCGCCTGCGGCCCCGCTCTGCTCAAGGTGATCATCGAGGCCTGCCTGCTGACCGACGCCGAGAAGGTCACTTCCTGCCGCCTGGCCGAGCAGGCCGGCGCGGATTTCGTCAAGACCTCGACCGGCTTCTCCACCGGCGGCGCGACGGTCGAGGACGTGGCGTTGATGCGACGCAGCGTCAGCCCGCAGATCGGCGTCAAGGCGTCCGGCGGCGTACGCAGCCTCGCCACCGCGCGGGCGATGATCGCGGCGGGCGCAACGCGCATCGGCACCAGCTCCGGCACCGTGATCATGCGGGAGCTTGCGGAGCTCTAGCCATGATCGAGGCGAAGGCAATCGCCTTCGACGGCGTCGAAGGCGACCATTGCCCTGGGCCATGTGGCGGGAAGCCTGTCAAGGCCGAAGCCGCGCTTCGCGCGGT
>DATJSJ010000220.1:0-17429 GCA_035504175.1 Acetobacteraceae bacterium | reverse complement strand
CGCCGGCGCCGCTGCCGCTCTCACGAGCGCACACTCACGCCGCCTTGACACCTCCCGGACCCCCCGATACCAAACGGCGCCTTCCGGCACGGCGACTTCGTCGGAGCGGACATGGACGAGAAGCGGGGCAACGCCGACGATTCCTTCGAGGAACGTCTGCGTGACGCCCGACGCAGGCAGGGGCTCGATACCCCGCCGTCAGGGAGTGGAAAGCCCGACACGCTCGGGACCAGCGCCCTGGCGACAGCCCTGCGGGTCGGAGTGGAGCTGGTGGCCGCGCTGATCACCGGCGTGGTGATCGGCTGGGCTCTCGACCGGTGGCTGCACACCGCCCCGTTTCTGCTCATCGTCTTCGTGCTGCTGGGAGGCGCGGCGGGGGTGTTGAACGTCTGGCGCATCTACGCGCCGCCGACGGGACCGGATACAAGGTCCTGGCCACGCCGCTGAGACGGTCGGCGGGCAACGGCTGACGACCGAGGGGCGTGGGGGACGGCGATCATGGCGGCAGCTTCGGCCGGCGAACCAACCATCAATGCGCTGGAGCAGTTCCAGCTGCACACGGTGTTCGGCGCCGTCGGCCGGTCGGTCAACTTCACCCAGTCCAACCTGCTCATGCTGATCGCCAGCGTCGTGATCCTGGCGCTGCTGTATTTCGGCATGCGCCCGCGGGCGGTGATCCCCGGCCGGCTGCAGGCGCTGGCGGAAATGTCCTACCAGAGCGTCCTCGGCATGACCGTCGGCACGATCGGCGAGGAGGGGCGGCGCTACTTTCCCTTCGTCTTCACGCTGTTCTTCTTCATCCTGGTCGGCGGCCTGCTCGGCCTGTTCCCGTACTCCTTCACCTACACCAGCCACATCGCGATCACCTTCGCGCTCACCGTGCTGGTGTTCGTCATCGTGCTGATCGAGAGCCTGCGCCTGCACGGGCTGCACTTCTTCTCCTACTTCTTCCCGCCCGGCACGCCGAAGCTGCTCGCACCGCTGATCGTGCCGATCGAGATCATGTCCTATCTCTCGCGCCTGATCAGCCTCTCGGTCCGTCTCTTCGCCAACATGATGGCCGGGCACGTGATGATGGAGGTGTTCGGCGCCTTCGCCGTCATGCTCGGCGCGCTCGGCATCATCGGCTGGGCGCCGGCCGTCGTGTCGGAGGCGGTCAACGTCATCCTGGTCGGCTTCGAGATCCTGGTGATCTTCCTCCAGTCCTACGTCTTTGCCATCCTGACCTGCATCTACCTGCACGACGCGGTGCACCTGCACTGACGCGCCAGGCGGCCGTCCCGCACGGCCGCGCCTCTTCCGCAACCATCGCATCCCCGAGAGGAACGACAGATGGAACTCGCTGCCGCCAAGGCCCTCGGTGCCGGTATCGCCATGATCGCGCTCGCCGGTGTCGGCATCGGCATTGGCAATATCTTCTCCTCGCTGGTCTCCTCGGTCGCCCGCAACCCGGGTGCGCGCGACCAGGTGTTCGGCCTCGGCATTCTTGGCTTCGCCTTGACCGAGGCGACCGCGCTCTACGCGCTGGTCATCGCGTTCATCATCCTGTTCGCCTGACGCACGGCCGGCCGGTCGCGGGAGGCATGCCGAGAATGAGAACGGTCCGGTGGCGCGCCGCACCCGTTGCCTGCGGGATCGTCCTGCTCGCGGCCTCCCTGCCGACGGTGCTGCTTGCGGCGACCGCCCCCCCGGCCTCGCCCCCTGCGGCGGCGGCGCCGGGTGCGGCACAGGTCGGCATGCCGCAGCTCAATTTCGCCAATCCGCTGACGACCAGCCAGGTCGTCTGGATGTTCGTGATCTTTCTCGCCCTCTACGTGCTCGTCTCCCGCTGGGGGCTGCCGCAGGTGGCGGAGGTCGTGGACAGCCGCGCCGCCCGCATCGCCGGCGACCTGGATGCCGCCCGGCAGGCCAAGGCGGAGGCCGATGCCGCGGTCGCCGAGCTGACCGCTGCGACGAGGCGTGCCCAGGCCGAGGCCCAGGGCCGCATCGCCGAGGCGGTGAGCCAGGCCAAGCAGGAAGCCGCGGAACAGGCACGCACGCTGAACGACAAGCTCGAAGCCCAGCTCGCGGAGGCGGAATCCCGCATTGCCGCCGCGCGCCAGGCGGCGATGGGGGCGCTGCGCCAGGTCGCCGTCGAGACCACCGCGACCATTGTCGGGCGCCTGGCCGGTGAGCCGCCCGCGCCCGATGCGGTCGACGCCGCGGTCGGTCGGGCGATGACCGCCCGCAGCGCCTGACCGGGAGAACGGCAGTGCACACGCACACCATCTGGACCGAACCCCGCTTCTGGGTCAGCGTCGCTTTCGTCATCTTCGTCGTGCTGTTCGGGGCCCGGCTGTGGAAGGCGTTGGCGCAGTTGCTCGACCGGCGCACCGCGCTGATCCGCGCCGAACTCGACGAGGCGGCGCGGCTGAAGCAGGAGGCCCAGGCCATGCTGGCCGACGCCCGGCGTCGCCGGGAGGACGCCTTGCGCGAGGCCGAGGCGCTGCTGCAATCCGCCCAGGCCGAAGCGGCGCGCGTTGCCGAGGCGGCCCATCGGGAGGCGGAAGCCGCCGCCCGCCGGCGCGAGCGCATGGCCATGGAACGCATCGGTGCCGCCGAAAAGGCGGCCGTGGCCGAAGTCCGTGCCGCCGCCGCCGATGTCGCGACCCAGGCCGCCCGCTCCTTGCTGCAGGAACGCCTCTCCACCGACGCCGACGCCCGCATCGTCGACCAGGCCATCGCCGGCCTGCCTTCGGCGCTCTCCGCCCGACGCGCGGCCTGAGCCGGCATCTGCTCAGCCCGCGGCTTCCCAGCCGCACCGCACGGCCACGGCACTCCGGGTCTGGCCCCGGCGCCGGCATGGACCTGACCGGCGATGTCCGACCCGGCTGAGCAGCCACGCGTCGCGACACCGTCGCTCCCGGCGGCTCCTGCCCATGCCGGCACACCACGCGAAGTGCTCGCCACCTCCCTCCTGCTCGGCGTGAGCTGCTTCGGCGGCCCGATCGCGCATCTCGGCTACTACCGCGCCGCCCTCGTCGAACGCCGTCGCTGGCTCGACGAGCGTGCCTTTGCCGATCTCGTCGGCCTCGCGCAGTTCCTTCCGGGACCGGCCTCGAGCCAGACCCTGTTCGCGATCGGCCTGCTGCGCGCCGGCTACCTCGGCGGCCTCGCCGCTTTCGTGGGCTTCACCCTGCCGTCCGCCGTGCTGATGGTGCTGTTCGCCTACGCGGCGAGCGGCATCGCCGCCTCGCCCGCCGGAGCGGGCCTGCTGCACGGGCTGAAGCTGGTCGCCGTCGCCATCGTCGCCCAGGCGGTCTGGGGCATGGCACGCAACCTCTGCCCGGACCGCCCCCGCGCCTCCATCGCACTGGCTGCCACCCTGCTGGTCGTCTTCGCCCCCGCGGCCCTCGGACAGATCGCCGCCATCGCCGGCGGCGCGCTCGCCGGGCTGCTGCTCTGCCGCGACTCCCCCGCCATGCTTCCGGAGCGGTCGCCGGCGCCGGTCTCCCGTCGCGTCGGCGCCGCCTGCCTCGCCCTCTTCGCCGCCCTGCTGCTGCTCCCGCTGCTGGCGCGTACCTTCAGTCCCACCATCGCCATCTTCGACGCCTTCTACCGCTCCGGTGCCCTCGTCTTCGGCGGCGGCCACGTCGTCCTGCCGCTGCTGCGCGCGGCCGTCGTCAGCCCGGGCTGGATCTCGGAGAACGCCTTCCTGGCCGGCTACGGCGCCGCGCAGGCGATCCCCGGCCCGCTCTTCACCTTCTCCGCCTACCTGGGGACACTTCTGAACCTGGGGCCCGGAGGCATCCCCGGCGCCGCCCTGGCGCTGGTCGCGATCTTCCTGCCGGGACTGCTGCTGATCACCGGAACCCTGCCGTTCTGGGACGCACTCCGCGGCCGCAGCGGCGCCCAGGCGGCGATGCGGGGCGTCAACGCCGCCGTGGTCGGGGTGCTTGGAGCGGCACTCTACAGCCCGGTGTGGACCAGCGCGGTGCTGTCGCCGGCTGATTTTGCCGTCGCACTCGCAGGATTCGTGCTGCTGGCAGTGTGGCGCAGCCCGCCATTGCTGGTCGTCATACTCTCGGCGGCGGCCGGTGTCGGGCTTGGGTGAAAGGAAGAAAGGTCGGGGCTTCGCCCCGAACCCCACCAGGGCCGGCGGCCCTGGACCGGCATCCGTTAGCCAGGAAGCAGCACGGCGGCACCGGTCAGGCGACCCTCGCGCAAATCGTCCAATGCGTCATTCGCGCGCGACAGCGGATAGGGGCGGGTCTCCGTCACGACGGGCACGGAGGGCGCGAGTGCGAGAAACTCCTCCGCGTCGCGCCGAGTCAGGTTCGCGACCGAGCGAACGACGCGCTCCTTCCACAGCCATTCGTAGGGGAAGGACGGAATGTCGCTCATGTGGATGCCGCCGCACACCACCGTCCCGCCGGGACGAACGGCGCGCAGCGCCGCGGGCACCAGCGCACCCACCGGCGCGAACAGCAACGCCGCATCCAATGGCTCCGGCGGCAACGCGTCCGACCCGCCGGCCCAGACGGCGCCAAGGCGACGAGCAAACGCCTGCGCCCCCTCATCGCCGGGCCGGGTGAACGCATAAACCTCCCGGCCTTGATGCCGCGCCACCTGCGCCACGATATGCGCCGCGGCGCCGAAACCGTAGATCCCGAGCCGCTCCGCCTCGCCCGCCAGCCGCAGCGAGCGATAGCCGATCAGCCCGGCACACATCAGCGGCGCCGCCGCCTCGTCACCATACGCCTCGGGAATCGGAAAGCAGTATCGGGCATCCGCAACCGTCAGCTCCGCATAGCCGCCGTCGATCTGGTAGCCGGTGAAGCGCGCCCGCTCGCACAGATTCTCCTGCCCCGCGCGGCAATAGCGGCACGCGCCGCAGGTCCAGCCGAGCCACGGCACCCCGACCCGCTCCCCCTCGCGGAAACGCTCGACCCCTTCTCCAAGCCGCTCCACCCGGCCGACGATCTCATGCCCCGGCACCAGCGGCAGCTTCGGCTCTGCCAGCTCCCCGTCCACCACGTGCAGATCGGTGCGGCACACCGCACAGGCACACACGCGGATCAGGACCTGGCCGGGACCCGGCCGCGGATCGGCCACCTCGGACGCCTCCAGCCGGGTGCGGGGTCGCCGCAGCAGCATCGCATGCATGCAAATCCTCCTCGCTCACGCCCGAAAGCGTGTCCGCGGCATCCTCACACTCCGCGATGTGCCGCCATCAAACGCTGCCGCGTCGCCTCGTCGATACCCGGATAGTCCGGATCGAGCAGGTACGGGAACGGACCGGGGAACGACTCGACGAAGCCGAGATGGCTGGTCAATCCGTCCTCCGGCGTCCAGCGATGCAGTTGGAACATTGCCGGCTCCATCACGAACATCGCCGGCGCCCCCGGGCGGAAATCCAGTTCCGATTGCTGCACCACCGCCGGCGCGGCGCAGACGATCGCCTGGCCCAGCCGCGCGGTGATGCCGCGGTGATGATGTCCGCAGGCGACCAGCATCACCTGCGGATGGCGCTGCAGCACCGCCGCGAACGCGTCGTGGTCGTGCAGGTTGATCGCATCCATGTTCCTGATGCCGCAGCGGAACGGCGGGTGGTGGATGCCGATCACCGTCGGCGCCGCGGGCCGCGCCGCGAGCGTGCGCTCCAGCCAGTCGAGCCGCCGCGCGCACAGCTCGCCGTGCCCGGCGCCCGGCACCACGCTGTCCAGCATCACCAGCCGCACCGGGTAGTCCTCCACCGCGTACTGCACGAAGCCGTCCTCGTGCCGCGTGCCGGGCAGGTGCGTGATCATGACCTCGCGCCTGTCGTGATTGCCGGGAATCGCGAACACCGGAATGCGGATCTCCTGCGCCAGCATCGCCGCCGCCAGGTGATACTCCGCTTCCAGCCCGCATTCCGTGAGGTCCCCGGTGATCATCAGCACGTCGGGCGCCGGATCGAGTCGCGCGACCGCCCGCAGCGCCCTTTGCGCGAGCATGTTGGTCTCGACCACGCGGCAGGCCGGCAGGCCGAGCGGGCGCACGTGCAGGTCGGTGAGCTGGGCGATCAGCATCGGCTTTCCTCGGCATTGGGGAGCCGGCATCTCGCAACCGCGTCGGCGCCATGGCAAGCGGCCCCGGCGAGACATGGACAGGCGCGCCGTGCCTGCGTATCAGGCGTGTGCCGCAACGACCTCGCTGCCGCTGGCCGCCGCAGCCGGGCAATCCAGGGAGACACGATCGATGCGAACACTCCGCCCGGCGGGCATTGCCGCAGCGCTGGCCCTCGTCACCGCATCCGCGATGCCGGTCCGCGCCCAGTTCAATCCCTTCGGCACCCGAGCCACCCGGCAGAGCCTCACCTCCGAAGATTTCACCATGCTGAGCAACAGCGCCGCCCGACTGAACGCGGCGGAGCCGGCCAGGGTGGGGCAGTCGGAGACCTGGTCGAACCCGCGCAGCGGCTCTTCCGGCGACGTTACCCTGACCCGGATCTTCCACTACCGCGGCCTGACCTGCCACGCGCTTCGCTACAAGTTCACCATCAGGAGCCAGCCCACGGCCCGCACCTACAACGTGAACTGGTGCCTGACGCCGGAAGGGGACTGGAAGATCGCCTCCTGACCGCGCCGGACCCGATACCGCGCTGTCGAGCGCGGCCATCGCCGGCTTGACGCGCGGCCGGTCGCGGCCCCGCGGGCGTTCGCACCGCCCCGTTCCGGCACCACGCAACCGCACGTTACCATCCGTGACGATATTGTTACGCGCATCAGCCGAGCGGGTAGGCCATCGTAGGCGGCCATGTTGCGCCTCTCGCCGTCTCGATCGCGGGAACGCCCATCCGCCGATTCCGAGCCGCCCCCCACCGAGTCGCCGGATGCCGTCACCGCCCTCCTGCGCAGCCCGCCGGTGGTGCAGCGCCTGGTGCAGGAGCTCTACGCCGGTCTGCTCGAGCGCAGGCCGGATCCGTCCGGCGCCGAGTCGCTGCAGGGCGTGCTGGCCCGCGGCGCGCGGCTTGCCGACGTGCTGCACGACATGACCGGCTCGCCGGAATTCCTGCACCGCATCCTGCCGCAGGCCAGCCGTGCCGCCGGCGACGGGCCGGAGGCGCTGCGGCACCTCTATCACGATGCCACCGATGCGGCCCCCTACGGCAATCCGCTGCGCATCTGGTCGGGGCCGCCGGTCGCCTTCCTGCATCTGGAAAAGACCGCGGGCAACTCGGTGCTCGACGTCCTGCTCGATCGCTTCCATCCGCTGCAGATCAACCGCGACCCCGGGCGGACCCGCCCGCCGCATCTCTATCTGCCCTGTCCGGAAGATGCCGCGCCGGCGCTGATCTGGGGCCACTATGACCTGCCGACGCTGCGCCGGCTGGGCGGCGACCGCTTCATCTTCACCTTCCTGCGCGAGCCCGCCGAGCGGATCCTGTCGCTCTACCATTTCTGGCGCTCGCAGGATCCGGCGGAGATGCCGCCCGACGAGCGGCACGCCGGCGTCCGGGCGGCGCAGGCGTTGGGCCTCGCCGATTTCCTGCGCAGCCGCGACCCGGAGGTGCGGGATCATATCGACAATCTGTACGCGCGGCGCCTGACTGGCTGCTACGCCACCGGCGCCGCGCGCGACCCGCTCATGGCCGACCCCGAGGGTGTGCTGGCGGACGCCCGTGCGGCGCTCGCCGGCCTCGACTTCGTCGGCGTGACCGAGGCGTTCGATGCCGGCCTTGCCGCGCTGGCCGCCCGGCTGGGCCTGCCGCCGGTGCGCGAGGCGCCCCGGGTCAATGTGCTCGCCGACATGCAGGCCGATCCCGGCACCCCGTTCCGACCGCTGGCGCAGGAGCCGGTGACGCCGGTGATCCGCGCTGCGCTGGACCAGTTGACCCGGCTCGACGCGCGCCTCTACGCGATCGCCCGCGCCGCGGCGTTGCAATCGTAATCCGTCGCGAAGGGCGCATCCTGCGCGCTTCACGTGTCTGCGAACCCGTGGCGACCCGCATTGATCGCCTTCGACGGTGTCGAACGCGCCGGATTGCGCCGTCGATCTCCAGCGGATCAGACGGGCAGGCGAATGCGGGCGCGCAGCCCGCCGAGCGGGCTGTCCTCGAGCACGATGTCGCCGCCATGCGCGCGCACGATGTCGCGGGCGATGGTCAGGCCAAGCCCGGTGCCGCCGCCGATGCCGCTCTCGAACGGACGGAACACGGATTCACGCCGGTCCGGCGTGATGCCGGGACCGTCATCATCCACCATCACCAGCACCATGCGGCCCTGGCGCAGGGCGGAGACCGCAATCTGCCGCGCGTGCCGTCGCGCATTGTCCACGAGATTGGTCAGCGCCCGGCGCAGCGCGTCCGGCCGCAGCTTCATCGTCAGCGTCGCGGGCGCGTCGAGCGCGACGCTGGCCCCGGCGCGCCGCGCGCCGCTCGCGACTTCCTCGAGCAGCGCCGAGAGATTGACCTTCTGGCTCTCCTCCGCCCCTTCGCCGCGGGCGAAGGCGAGATAGCCGCCGATCATCCGCTCCATCTCCTCGACATCCGTCGTCATCTCGGTGACGTCGTCGCGGATACGCTCATCCGCCGGCAGCAGCGACAGCGCCAGCCGCAGCCGCGTCAGCGGCGTGCGCAGATCGTGGCTGACCCCGGCCAGCATCTCGGTGCGCTGGGTCAGGAAGCGGCGGATGCGTTCCTGCATACGGTTGAAGGCGGTCGCCGCCTGGCGCACCTCCACCGCGCCTTCCGGCTTGATCGGCCCCTGGTCGCGACCCATGCCGAACGCCTCGGCCGCCGCGGCGAGGCGGCGAATCGCGCGCACCTGGTTGCGCATGAACAGCGCGGCGATGCTGAACAGCAGGATCGCCGTGCCGACCAGCCAGACCAGGAAGATGTACAGCGTCGACGTGGACAGTCGCTTGCGCGGCGCTTCCACCACCAGCACGCCGTCGGCGAGCTGGATCCGGATCAGCACGGTCTGCGGATCGTAGGTCCAGTCCATCGTGAACGGCCGATGCAGCTTCTGCTTCAGCGCCTCGGCGAGATCGTCGTCCATCGGCCCGAGCACGTTGATGCGCGGCGCCGGATGAAGAATCGCGTCGGGTTCGAGCTGCATGTCGAAGATGTATTCCCGTCGCGCCAGCTCGACGATCCAGCGCTCGTTCTGCGGTCCGGGAAAGCGCCGCATCAGCTCCAGCGTGGAGGCGATCTCTCCGGCGACCGCCCCGGAGAGCCGGCGTGACACCAGGTCGAGATGGCTGCCGTAGAACATCTGCAGCGCCACCGCCTGGATCACCACCAGCGGGATCAGGATGATCAGCAGGCTGCGCCCGAGCAGCGAGCGCGGCAGCACGCGCTTGACGGTCGCTCCCGGACGCATCAGCCGCACCGGACTCCGCCGCCTTCCGACCACGCCGGCCGCATCACCCCGCGGACCGATTCCGGCCGGTCGCGAACCGCGCTATCCGCCCGGCTTGAGCACATAGCCCCGCCCGCGCACCGTGTGCAGGAAGCGCGGCTCGCGCGGGTCGCCCTCGATCTTGCGCCGCAGCCGCGTCACCTGCACGTCGATCGCCCGCTCGCCGGTCTCGTCCATGCCGAGCGTCTGGGCCAGCGCCTCGCGCGACAGCACCTCGTTCGGGCGGCGTGCCAGCGCGCCGAGCAGCGCCGCCTCGCCGCCGGTCAGGTGGATGGTGCCATCCGGGCCGCGCAGCTCACCGCGCGCCAGGTCGAAATCCATCCCGCCGAGCTGCACCGAGCGCAGCGGCTCCGCGGCAGGCGGCGGCGCCGCCCGGCGCAGCATGGCGCGCAGCCGCAGCAGCAGCTCGCGCGGCTCGAACGGCTTGCCCAGGTAATCGTCGGCGCCGGCCTCGAAGCCGGCAATGCGGTCCTCCGGCGCGCCGCGCGCGGTCAGCAGCAGGATCGGCACCGCGGCATCGTCCCGGCGCAGCGACTCGGTAAGCTCGAGCCCGGATTCGCCCGCCATCATCACGTCCAGCACCATCAGATCCGGCTGCACGAAGCCGAGCTTCGCACGGGCCTCCAGCGCATTCTCCGCGGTGGTGACGCGAAATCCGTGCTCGGAGAGGTAGCGGGACAGCAACGCCCGCAACCTCGCATCGTCGTCGACGACGAGCACATGCGCTTCGTCCAGCATGGACCGGGAAGCTACAGCAGGACACGCCGCAGCGGAACCGAACGGCCGGGCGGTCAGCCCCGGGCGGGCCGGCCTGGGCAAGAAAAAGGAGGCGGCGCGCCTGTTGGGGGCACACGCGCCGCCTCCGCCGAAGGCCACTGCCCGGCCGGGTGGTCTCCGGCCACAAATCCGCCCGGGCGCGGCCGTCCTGCCGGGCTCGGCCCTATTTGGCCGGCTCGGTTGCCCAGTGATGCGCGTGCACCAGCCCGTCATCGTACGATTCGGGCGTGGCCGAAGCGGCCGAAGCGTGGTCGTGGAACTGCGCCGTCTCGGTGCTGCCCGCCATGGCCGTGGTGCTCGACCGGCCGCCCGACGCCGCGACCGAGACGGCGTCGAACCAGCCGGTGCCGACCTCCCGCTGGTGCCGCGTCGCGGTGTAGCCCTCGGCCTCGGCCGCGAACTCCTCCTGCTGCAGCTCGGAATAGGCCTCCATGCCGCGCTCGCGATAGGCGCGGGCGAGCTTGAACATCGACAGGTTCAGCGAATGGAATCCGGCCAGCGTCACGAACTGGTACTTGTAGCCCATCGTGCCGATCGCCTGCTGGAAGGCCGCGATCTGCTCCGGCGCCAGCTTCTTCTGCCAGTTGAAGCTCGGCGAGCAGTTGTAGGCCAGCATCTTGCCCGGAAAGCGGGCGTGGATCGCGTCGGCGAAGCGCTGCGCCTCCTCGAGATTGGGCTCGCTCGTCTCCCACCACAGCAGATCGGCGTAGGGCGCATAGGCCAGGCTGCGGGCGATCGCATAGTCCACGCCCATCCCCGGGCGGATGCGGAAGAAGCCTTCCGCGGTGCGCTCGCCGGACAGGAACGGCCGGTCGCGCTCATCGACGTCGGAGGTCAGCAACTGCGCCGAATGCGCGTCGGTGCGGCAGAGCAGCACGGTCGGCACGCCCTCGACGTCGGCGGCGAGGCGGGCGGCGTTCAGCGTGCGGATGTGCTGGCTGATCGGCACCAGCACCTTGCCGCCAAGATGGCCGCATTTCTTCTCGCTGGCGAGCTGGTCCTCGAAATGCACGCCGGCGGCGCCGGCGTCGATCATCGCCCGCATCAGCTCGAAGGCGTTGAGCGGGCCGCCGAAGCCGGCCTCGGCATCGGCGATGACCGGCGCCATCCACTCGAACCCGTCCTCGCGGCCCTCGAGCCGCCCGATCTGGTCGGCGCGGCGCAGCGCGGCGTTGATCTTGCGTACCACGGCGGGGACCGAGTTGACCGGGTAGAGCGACTGGTCGGGATACATCTCGCCGGCGAGGTTGGCGTCCGCCGCCACCTGCCAGCCGGACAGGTAGATCGCCTTCAGCCCGGCCTTGACCTGCTGCAGCGCCTGGTTGCCGGTCAGCGCGCCAAGGGTCGGCACGAACGGCTCGGTTTTCAGCAGGTGCCAGAGCCGGCGCGCGCCGCGCTCGGCCAGCGTGTGGCGAATGCGGAAAGAGCCCGACAGGCGCTCGACATCCGCCGCGGTGTAGTCGCGCACGATACCCGCGAAGCGGTCGGCCGCGGAACCGGAGGGCTCGCCGGCGCGGTGGCCGGGGTCGTCCGACCACAGGGACGGTGAATCCTGGGCCGGGCCGGCGCCGAGACCGTCGGGGGCGCGGCAGGGAATCGGAAGCATTGCAGTCTCTCCTCGCGTCGAAGCGTCGCGGTGAATAATTCACATTGCGGGCGCTCAGTTGAGCCGGTATCCGCGAGAGGGCCCCGCAACAACGTCGGCGCCTTGACCCGAAAGCGTCGCAATGCGTAAAGGGTGTAAATCATGGCCCGCCCGCTGATCGGCCGTACGGTGCGCCGGCTGCGCCAGGAGCAAGGCCTGGCGCAGCAGGCGCTGGCCGCGCGCCTGGGCATTTCCGCGAGCTATCTGAACCTGATCGAGCACGACCAGCGCGCGGTCACCGCCGCGCTGCTGATCAAGCTGGCGGAGACGCTCCGGGTCGATCTGGCGGCACTGTCGGGCAGCGCGGAGCGGCACATGGAGGCGGCGCTGCGCGAGGCGTTCGCCGACCCGCAGCTCGGCCTCGGCGAGGTGCCGGTCGCCGAGCTGGAAACACTCGCCGCCGGGGCGCCGAACGCCGCTCGCGCCGTGCTGGCGCTGTACCGCGCCTGGAGGGTGGCGCGCGAGGATGCCGGCGGCATCGCCCTGCCATCGGGCCGTCGCATCCTGCTGCCGACCGAGGAGGCGCGGGACGTGTTCGACGAGCGCGGCAACCATTTCCCGGGCCTGGAGGCGGCGGCCGAGGCGATCGTCGCCGATCTCGGCGCGGCCCCGGCCGAGATGAACCATGCCGTCGCCGAACGGCTGCGCCGGCGGCACGGCATCGCCATCCGGGTGGGGCCGCTGGCCGGCGCGCTGCGCCGCTTCGACCCGGAGACGCGGATCCTGTCGCTGTCGGAGCAACTGCCGCGGGAGAGCCGCGGCTTTCAGATGGCGTTCCAGCTCGGCGCGCTGGAGGCGCACGCGGCGGTGGAGGCGGAGCTCGCCGCCGCCGAGCCATCAACGCCGGAAGCCGCGGCGCTGATCCGGATCGGCCTGCTGAACTACCTGGCCGGGGCGGTGCTGATGCCGTACGCGCCATTCCACGACGCGGCGCTGCAGCTCCGGCACGACATGGACGCGCTGACCGCGCGCTTCGGCGTCAGCTTCGAGCAGGCCTGCCACCGCCTGTCGACCTTGCAGCGGCCGGGAAGCCGCGGCGTGCCGTTCTTCTTCCTGCGCGTCGATCCGGCCGGCAACGTCTCGAAGCGGTTTTCCGCCGCCGGCTTCCCCTTTGCCCGCTACGGCGGATCCTGCCCGCGCTGGGTCGTGCACGCCGCCTTCGCCACGCCCGGCACGCTCCGGGTGCAGGTCGCGCAACTGCCGGACGGCGCCACCTTCCTCTGCTTCGCCCGCACCGTCTCGCGTCCGGCGGCGCGCTGGGGCGAGCCGGCGCCGGTGCAGGTGATCGCCATGGGCTGCGACGTCGCGCACGGCCCGGACCTCGTCTATGCCGACGGCATCGATCTCGAGCGGGCGACGGTCGGGATCGGGCTCACCTGCCGGCTGTGCGACCGGCCGGACTGCCGCAGCCGTGCCTTCCCGCCGCTGGAACACCGCCTGACGCTGGATCCGCTCACCACCCGCGACAGCCCGTTCAGCTTCGAGAAGCCCTGAGCCGCAGGCCCGCTTCCGCGTGGCGTTGGGGTCACATACTGCCTGCTTTCATGCGGTTGCGGGGCGATTCTGCTGGAACGTCTGAGCCGCCGCGGCGGACAATGGGACGGAACGGCAAGGGTGCGCAGCATGGGCCGGTGTGGCGCGACGCTGGGGCGATGCGGCTTGGCGGCCGCACTTCTGGCCGGCGCGGCGTCCGCCGCGTCCGGACGCGCTGTCGCGTCGCGTCACCGGCACCAGCACCTGGTCCGGCTGCCGGTGCCGCCAATCCCGCCGGCGCATGTGCCGATGGCCTCCGATGAGCCGGCTCCGGTGCCCGATGCCGACATGCTGGCGCCGATCCCGACCGGTCCGGACGGCCCGAGCGTGTCTCCCACCCTGTTCCGTCCGATGACGGGGTATCGCGGCGCGGGCTTTCCCTGGGGGGCCTCGGTGGATGGTCCCGAGCACCGCGACGAGCAGCCGGTGCCGGAACTGCAGGTCAGCGTGCCGCTGCGCTGGCCGCGATAGCGGCGCTGCCGATAGGGCGCCTCAGCCGGGAAGCCGGTGGTTCGCGCGATCTCCGAGCTTGTCCTCGGCGCTACCCGTCGCGCGCTCCAACCCGATCTCGGCATGCTCGTCGCGGTGCGCCGCCTCCAGCACCGGCCGCATCGCGTCGTATTCCGCTTCGGAGCAGAGCGGGTGGGGTGCGGTGAGGGTGAAGCTGCGGCGCACGTCGATCCCGTCGCCCGCGGCGGCGTAGCGCGCCTGGTACGAGGCGTAGCCCGCGGTCACCGAAACGTCGGGCGGCAGGACGGTGCTGTGCAGCTCCGGGGGCAGATGCAGGTGAATGGTCTCGACCTGACGCCCGGCGTAGCACACATGCCCGCCCGCATCGGTCTCGGTCGGAGCGACGAGGAAGGCGCCCGCGCGCACCAGCACGGTCAGGCCGGCGGGCAGGGCGAAGCGGGGTGTCGGTCCGTCGGCAAGCTTGTCCTCGAGCTCGAACTCGCCGGTCAGCCCGTAGCTGGAGGTGAGGTCGAGCGGGGTGGCGAAGGAAAAGCCGCCCTGACCCGGGGTGCCGAGGCGGCGAAGCTGATCCTCGGCGGCGTCGACCGGCCCGCGCTCCTCGATCGAGGCGGCGACCTCCCGAAGGGCGATGGCAGAGGGGCCGGCGGCCTTCGTGACGGTGCTGCCGGAGACGCTGCCGTCCTTGGCAATCGTCTCGTCCGTGCTGACGGTGGTGACGGCGAGGCCCTGCGGCACGGGCGGGGTGTGCGCGAGGCGGGCGCCGCCGGGTCCGGCGAGGACGACCGGTTTGCCGTAATCGCCGAACGGCAGGGTGCCGAAGGGGGCGAAGGGCGAGGTGGAATCGAGGAAGAGATCGAACTCGGGCACGTAGAGGATGACGTGGTCGAGCACCGCCAGGGTCGGGATCGACGGCAGGTCGTAGCGGGGCTTGGCGGTGATCAAGGCCGGTTCGGAGAAGATCCCCTTGGCGGCGAGCAGGGCGCCGAGCAGGGCGGCGTGGTCCTTGCAGTCACCGTAACCAAGGGCCAGCACGGTCGCCGCGTCATGCGGCACGACGCGGCCGGTCCCGAGTTGCAGCGCGACGTAGCGGATGCGCTGCGCCACCCGCTCATAAAGGATCCGCGTCTGTTCCCGGCGATCGGTGACGCCCTGGGTGAGCCGGTCGGCCAGCACCTGGATCGGCGCCGTTGGTGTCGCGGCCGGCAGGGCGCGGGCGGCATAGGCGTCGCCGAGGGCGGCGTAGCTGCCGAAGGTCGAAGCTTCGAGTTCGACCGGCGCGCCCGGATCGTCACTCGCGGCGAGCCGCCAGGTCCGGGTCACGGTGGTTGCGCTGGTGACGGGCGACGCCTCGGCCAGGCCGTTGGTCGCGATGTGCAGCGTCAGGCCGGCGGGTGCCGCGATCGAGATGTCGACCGCGGTGAGATTGCCGTACGGTCCCGGACGGAGGTCGGTCTCGAACTGCCCCGGAAACAGCGGCGCCGTAGTCTCGCGATGCAGCACGTAGTGCACCGTGTCGCCCGCGGCGACGTCGGGAAAGATGATGCTCCGGGCCTGCCAGTCGCTGAAGCTCGGGTATTCGACGGTGGCGCCGGTGGCCTCGGAGAGGATGGCGCCGGGCGCGACGGGAATTCGCCGCCCATCCGCCTTCTGCGTGTAGGCCTCGACGACGGTGACGTGCTCGAGTGCGCCGCTGAAGCCGAAGGTCTGCTGCGCCGCGACGCGCGCTGCCGACGGCGTGTCGGCGGTGACTTCCCAGGTCTGATCGCTGATGCTGCGCCCGTCCGGCAGCAGATGGATTGAGAGCCGGGCGGTCCGGTGCCACACCTGTCGGACCGGCCCATCGGCCTTCGCTGCCAGGGGCGCGGCAAGGACGGCGAGGCAGAGCGCCACAGGTGCGAAACGGTTCATGCCGGCACGGCTCAGAGGCATTCACACTGTCGTGAGAGGAGATCCTGCCACAATGCCGCGGCGCGTCAAAGGAAATTGCAAAGCGGTTACGCGTGGCACGCATAGCGGAGCGTGTGGAGTGAGGGAGCCGGCGGCTTCGGCATGATCGGCGTCGATTGGGGAACGTCGAGCTTCCGTGCCTTCCGCCTCGGGCCGGATGGCGCCGTGCTGGAGCGGCGCGCCGACTCGCGTGGGCTGCTCAGCGTCGCCGATGGGCGATTCGCCGACACGCTGGGCGAAGCGGTGGGCGACTGGATCGCAGCCGGCGAGGCGCGGGTGTTGCTCGCCGGCATGGTGGGCAGCCGCCAGGGCTGGCGCGAGGCACCCTATGTGCCGTGTCCCGCCGGCGGCGCGGAATTGGCGGCTTCGGTGATTGCGGTGCCGTTCGAAGGTGCATTGGTGCGCCTGGTGCCCGGGGTATCGGCACTGGATGCGGCCGGCGTGCCGGAAGTGATGCGGGGCGAGGAGACGCAGATCATGGGCGTGCTCGGCGCGCCCGGCATGGACGGCCTGGTCTGCCTGCCCGGCAGCCATTCGAAGTGGGTCGAGGTCCGGAACGGGCGCATCGCCGGCTTCGCGACGCATCTCACCGGCGAGGGGTTCGCCGCGCTGCGCGGCCACACCATCCTCGGGCGGATGATGCGCGAAGGCCCCGCCGACATCGACGGGTTCGATCGTGGCCTCGCCCGCGCGGGCGAGCCGGGCGGCTTGCTGCATCATTTGTTCGGGGTGCGCACGCTGGGGCTGACCGGACGATTGGCCGAGACCGCGGCCGCCGCCTACCTGTCTGGCCTGCTGATCGGCCACGAACTGCGCGCGGCGCTCGGGTCGGACGCGGGTGGGATGGTGGTCGATCTGATCGGCGCGCCGGCGCTGTGCGATCTCTATGCGCGGGGGATCGGCGCGCTGGGCGGCCGGGTGCGGCGGCATGACGAGGATGCGGCGGCGCAGGGACTGGCCGCGATCGGGGGGATGACGCAATGGGATTGAGGGAGTGGCTTGCGCGCTGTCCGGTGGTCGCGATCCTGCGTGGTGTGCGGCCGGACGAGGTCGCAGCAGTGGCGACGGCGCTGGAGGAAGCGGGGGTCGCGATTATCGAGGTGCCGCTGAACTCGCCGCAGCCGCTGGATAGTATCGCGATCCTGGCGCGGACGTTCGGCGAACGCCTGCTGATCGGTGCCGGCACGCTGACCGATCCGGCCGATGTCGCCTCGGTGCGCGACGCAGGCGGCCGGCTGATCGTGACGCCGCACGCCGATCCTTCGATCGTGCGGGCGGCGAAGCAGGCCGGAATGATCGCGGTACCCGGGTTCTTTTCTCCGGCGGAGGCGTTCGCGTTGCTCAAGGCCGGGGCCGACGGGATCAAGCTTTTTCCCGCGGAGGCGGCGAGTCCCTCGGTGCTGCGGGCGCTGCTGGCGGTGCTGCCGCGCGGGACGATGGTGCTGCCGGTGGGCGGGGTCGATGCTGACAGCATGGCGGCGTGGCATGCGGCCGGCGCGGCCGGGTTCGGGATCGGGTCATCGATCTACCGGGCGGGGGATTCGCCGGGTGTGGTCGCGACGAAGGCGGCGGCGCTGGTTGCAGCCGTGCGGGCGGTCCACGCGGCGCGGTCAGGTGGGTGATGGCGCTGGAGCGGGCGAAGGGATTCGAACCCTCGACCCCAACCTTGGCAA
>DATJSJ010000219.1:0-3058 GCA_035504175.1 Acetobacteraceae bacterium | reverse complement strand
GCAGAGACTATTGCTCTGCGTACTCTGCGCCTCTGCGGTGAATCTTCTTGTCTCATCGGAAACAAATACCGCGACGACCTGCCGGCTCGCCCCACGGCCGCCCGCACTACGCCTTGCGCGGCCGGTTCCGCGGCGGTCGCGTGACGCCCCAGGGATCGGGCATCGGACCGGCGGGCACCTCGATCACCGCCGGCAGGTCGGCGCGGAGCGCGGTGCGCAGCGCCTCGCGCAAAGCATCCGCCGAGGTCGCCCGCAGCGCCAGCGCCCCGAAGCTTTCGACAAACTTCTGGAAGTCCGGATTGCGCAGGTCGCAGCCGATCAGCCGGTTGCCGAACTGATCCGCCTGGATCCGCCGCACGTTCCCATACGCGCCATCATTCACCAGCACCACAACAACCGGAATACGGAACTGCACAGCGGTCGCCAGCTCCTGTGCGGTGAACAGGAAGCCCCCATCGCCGGACACCGCGACAACAGGCACATCCGGTCGAGCCACCTTGACGCCAAGCGCGGTCGCGACTCCCCACCCCAGCGTCCCCTGGTAACCCGGCGAGAGGAAAGTGCGCGGGCGATAGACCGGGAAAGTCATCCGCCCCAAATAACCAAGCTGCGTCAGCTCATCGACGAAGATGCCATCCTCGGGCAGCTCGGCGCGGATTGCCTTCAGATACCCGATCTGCGGCTCGAGGAACGCAAGCTGCCCGTCCACCTCGGCGTGCAGCCCGAGCAGCTCGTCACGCCGCGACGCCCGTCTGCGATTATGCTGTGGCAGCGCATCCAGCACGGCGCGCAGCACCGGCGCGGCATCGCCGACAATGCCGATTGCCGGACGGGCGATGCGGTCGATCTCTTCGGGATCGGCGTCGATACGGATCACCTGCAACTGCTCGTCGGTGCCCCATTGCAGCAGCGGAGTCGCCAGGCGCGTGCCGACTGCCAGCACCACGTCGGCGTGCTCCCACAGCCGCCAGCCGGCCAGCGCATTGACGGCAAGCGGATTACGCCGATCCACCACGCCCTGACCCATGCGATGCGCTACCACAGGCGCCTGCAGCATTTCGGCGAGCTCGGTAACCTCGGCACCGGCATCCTGTGCGCCGCCGCCGACGACGATCAGCGGTCGCGACGATTGACCGAGCAGTTTCGCGGCGCGCGCGGCGGCATCGGTATCGACCGGCGCGATATCCGGTTGCGCCGGGCCACGCAGGACGACCGGCGCCGCCCGCGACCAGACATCAATAGGGCATTCGATCGCCGCCGGCCGACGCCGGCCCGAGAGCATCTGCCGGAACGCCTCCTCGATCTTCGCCGGTACTTCGTACGGCGCGCGGATGCGGTCGGCCCATTTGGTCAACCCCCGCATCACCGCGAGCTGGTCCGGTATCTCGTGCAACTGTCCCAGGCCGCGGCCAATCGACGCCGCGGCGATCTGGCCGACCACCGCCAGCACCGGAGCGTTCACCGCATAGGCGGTGCAGAGCGCGGCAGTGGTATTAAGGAAACCCGGGCCCGGCACCACGGCATAGGCGGACGGACGTCCGCTCGCCATCGCCGCGCCGAGCGCCATGTACGCGGCGCCCTGCTCATGCCTGGTGTGGATTGGGCGGATGCGGTCCTGCGCCTTGTGCAGCGCGTCGAACAGATAATCGTTCTGCACGCCGGGAAGGCAGAACACGATGTCAATCCCGTTCGAGGCGAGCGCCGCGACGGTAGCCTCGCCGGTCGTCATGCGCTGCGCTGCGTCCATCACCTGCATCTCCCGTCCTGTTCGGCGAACGCTAAGCGCGGGTCCAATGGTTGACAATCGTGCTGCCCAATGTGACGGCGGCCGCATGAACGAGCGCATCGCCACGCGGATCGGCACTCTGGCGCTGCCCAATCCGATCATCTGCGGATCCGGCGAGCCGGTGATGACCGAATCCGGCATCCGCGCCGCTTTGGCCGCCGGCGCCGCCGGAGTCATCACCAAGTCGGTGAATGAGCAGCAGGCGGCTGCCGGCCAGCTCGACCACGCTGACTACGCCTTCCTGACCACCGATCACCGGCCAGCGAAGGCCGGTGTGTCGTTGTTCTGTCGCTCCGGCCTCGCCCAGCGCGATCCGTCGGAGTGGTTCGCCGCGATCGCCGCGATCGATCGCGAGGCCCAGCGCACGGGGCGTTTCGTTGCCGCCAGCGTCGTGCTCGGCACCGCCGAGGGCGCCGAGCACCTGGCCCGCCTCGCCGGCGACGCCGGGTTGCGCGTATTCGAACTGAACGTCGGTGCGCCGCACGCTAGCGAGGCGGCCTCAGGCGCGATCACGCAAGAGACGGATCCGGCGAGCCTCGGCATCATGCTGCGGCGCGTCCGCGCCGCAGCGCCGGATATGCAGCTCTGGATCAAGCTCACCGGCCTCTCGGCCAATCTTCCGGCTCTGGCGCTGGCAGCATCGCAAGCAGGGGCCGATGCGGTGGTGATGATGGGCCGGTTCATGGCGATGGTGCCCGACCTCGACACCTTGGCCCCGGCGCTCGGTACGTCGGCCGCCTACGGCGGCCCCTGGGCCCTGCCGATCGTCTGCCGCAGCCTCGCGCTCAGCCGCCGTGCCGTCGGCCCGGGGTTTCCGCTGCTCGGCACCAACGGCGCCCGCAGCGGTGCCGACGTGGCTCGCCTGGCCCTCGCCGGCGCTTGTGCCGCCGAGGCGCTGTCCGTCGTCATGCATGAAGGATTTGCCTCGATCACCCGCATGGTCCGGGAGCTTGACGAGTTGCTCGCACAGCGCCGGCTGCGGTTCGCCGACTTGATCGGGCGGGCGGCGGACCAGCTTGGCCGCTACGCCGATCAGCCCGAGACGCCCGGGCGCTGGCGCACTTTTGTGCCCCCCGAGACAATCAGCGATGGCGGCGAGGAGTAACGCGCAATGCTGAAACCTTAGTCAGATCAGACCATATACAGCGTACAGCTTAGTCAACGTCTCACCCCCCGTCATGGCCGGCCGCCACCTGTCGTGATGGCCGGCCGCCCCCACGTCATGGCCGGCCTTGTGCCGGCCATCTCCGGCCGGTTCGCGCCGACCGCGCC
>DATJSJ010000218.1:0-7511 GCA_035504175.1 Acetobacteraceae bacterium | reverse complement strand
GCCCTGCGGGCGCACCGCGCGAAGCGCGGCTGCGGCCTTGACGGCGTTCCGGGCCTATGGCGTGGGCTTGGGGAGCGCTCGACGGTGTCGGGCGCGCCAGCGGCGCGACGGCCTTCCTTTGGAAGCATCCGGGACGGATCGGCCCGGGCTACTGCGGCGGCACGAACGGGGGGATTGGATTGAACCAGGCGGAGCGCCTCGCGGTCGGCAGCGTCGCCATCGGCGTGCTCGTGCTCGGGCTGAAGGGGCTCGCCTGGTGGGTGACCGGCAGCGCCGCCCTCTACTCAGATGCGCTGGAAACCGTGGTCAACGTGCTCGCCTCGGCGATCGCCTTTGCGGCGCTGCGCGTCGCCGCGCGGCCGGCCGACGCCAATCACCCGTACGGCCACGACAAGGCGGAATTCTTCTCCGCCGTGATCGAGGGCGCATTGGTGGTTCTCGCCGCCGTGCTGATCCTGGAAAAAGCCTGGGAGGATCTGCTCCACCCGCACCCGCTCGCGATGCCCTGGTCCGGCATCGGCCTGAACGCGATCGCCACGATCGCCAACGGAGCCTGGGGCCTGACCCTGTTGCGCGCCGGGCGGCGGATGCGCTCGCCGGCGCTGGAAGGCGACGCTCGCCACCTGCTGGCCGATGTCGCGACCTCGGTCGGCATCACCGCCGGCCTCACCCTCGCCGTGCTGACCGGCCGGCTGCTGCTCGACCCGCTGCTGGCCGCGCTCACGGCCGCCTACGTGCTCTGGTCGGGCACCCGCATCATCGGCGCCTCGGTCGGCGGGCTGATGGACGAGGCGGCCCCGCCAGCCATGGTCGACCGCATCCGCGCCCTGGTCGCCCGATACGGCGCCGGCGCGATCGAGGCGCACGATCTGCGCACCCGCCACGCGGGGCGCCTCACCTTCCTCGAATTCCACCTGGTCGTTCCCGGCAACATGCGGGTCGCCGACGCGCACGATATCTGCGACCGCATCGAGGCCGCGCTGAAACGCGAGATGGATGGGCTGATGATCACCATCCATGTCGAGCCGGAAGGCAAGCTCAAGCACGAAGGCGTGCAGTTGCGGTGAGGTGGCGTCCCCGCTTCGCCTCTGGGACGGCTCGTGACAGGATGGCGGCATGCGTATCGACAAGGTGATGACACGCGGCGGCGATGCCGGCGAAACCTCGCTCGGCGATGGCACGCGGCTGCGCAAGGACGCGCTGCGCATCGAGGCGATCGGCGCGCTCGACGAGGCCAATGCCGCGATTGGCCTCCTGCGCCTGCACGCCGGGCCGGCCGAGGATGCGATGCTCGGCCGCGTTCAGAACGACCTGTTCGACGCCGGCGCCGACCTTGCCGTACCGGGCGAGGGCGGCCTGCGGCTGCGGCTCACCGATGCCCCCTCCGCCCGGCTGGAATCCGAGCTCGCGGCGATGAACGCCGAGCTGCCACCGCTTACCAGCTTCGTGCTGCCGGGCGGCACACCGGGCGCGGCGCAGGCGCATCTCGCCCGCACACTCGCCCGGCGCGCGGAGCGCGCGGTGGTGGCGCTGTCCGGCGCCGAGCCGGTCAACCCGGCGCTGGCCCGCTTCCTCAATCGCCTCTCCGACCACCTCTTCGTGCTCTCGCGCCGGCTCAACGGGAACGGCGCCGGCGACGTGCTGTGGCGCCCGGGGGCGAACCGGTGAGGCCGCCGCGGCGGCCGGATGACTGGATGCGGCGCTGGGGCTGGAAGCTGCTGGCCGTGGCGATGACCGTGCTGGTGCTGGCACGGATTCTGACCATGCAGCACTGGCACCTGCCGGTCGGGCCACGGTAGCGCCGTCCCGCGCCTCCGCACGCCGCGCCGCCCGGCCGGCGCGATGCCGGCCGCAGCCTGCTCACGCGCCATTAATCCCGCCATGCCATCGTCCGGCGCCATCCCATGAGCCGGAGCCCGCTGATGCCGCTGGACGCCGCCGCTTCGCCGCCGGCCGATGCCGGTTCCCCGTCCGCCGCCGGCGCCGATCTGGAAGCGCGGTTGCGGGTTTTCGGCCTCGATCCGGAGACCTGCCGCCGCCTGCAGGCGCTGCGCCCGGAGATCATGTCAGCCCTGCCCGGCGTCCTCGAAGCGTTCTACGCCTCGGCCACCACCTGGCCCGAAGTCGCGCCGATGCTCGGCGATGCCGAGCGCCAGCGCAGGCTCGCCGGCAAACAGATGGAACACTGGGGCAGCCTGTTCGAGGCCAGGTTCGACGCCGACACGATCGCCCGCGCCGTCGCGATCGGCGCGGTGCACAGCCGTGTCGGGCTGCAGCCTCGCTACTATATCGGCGGCTACCGCCTGCTGCTCGAACGGATGGTCGCAATGCTGGCCGCGCGGCACCGCGCCCGGCCGGAACTGGTGCGCGACATCACCGCGGTGCTGCGCGCGAGCATGCTCGACATGGAACTGGCGCTGAGCGCCTATGTCGAGCAGGAGGAAACCGGCAAGGTGCAGCGCGAGATGCTCGCGGTCTCCGAGGTACTGGAGCGCGAGCTGAGCAGTGCGGTGAGCGAAATCTCGGCGCAGGCTGCGGGTCTCGCGGAAGGCGCTGACGCGCTGATGGCCCTGGCGCGGCAGGTACGCGGCATGACCGACGCGGTCGGCGAATCGATCGAGGTCACCGCGGAGAACGTGCAGACCGTCGCCAGCGCCGCGCAGGAGCTGGAGGCGTCGGGGCGGGAGATCAGCAACCAGGTCGAGCGCGCGCTGAAGGCGAGCGACGGTGCGGTCCGCCGCGCCGGCGCGACGGCCGAGACGGTGCAGGCGCTCGGCGGCACCGCGACCACGATCGACGGGGTGGTGCGGCTGGTCCAAGGCATCGCCGGCCAGACCAAGTTGCTTGCGTTGAACGCCACGATCGAGGCGGCGCGCGCCGGTGAGGCCGGGCGCGGCTTCGCCGTGGTCGCGACCGAGGTGAAAAGCCTGGCGCGCGAGACCGAATCGGCGATCGCCCGGGTCAGTGCGGAGGCCGCGTCGATCGGCCGCGCCACCTCCGAGGCGGGCGCGATGATGACCGAAATTGTCGATGACATCGGCTCGGTGCACAGCTTCGCGCGCCAGGTCTCGGGCGCGGCGGAGCAGCAGCGGGAAGCGACCGCCGAAATCACCCGCAGCATGGTCGTGGCGGCGGGCCACACACGCACCGTCGCCGAGCGCGCGCGCGAGCTTCGCGACGGCGCGGGTGGCACCGAAAGCCTGGCCGAGCGGTTCAAGGGCGCTTCCACCCGCGTCAGCGGCGGCATCGCCGATCTGGACCGCCGGCTGCGTGCCATCCTGCGCAGCTCGCATGCCGGCGACCGGCGGCGGGAGGAGCGCGAACCGGTCTGCCTCGGCTTCGCCGCGGACCTGCCCGGCCTGCCGGCGACCGGCCATATCGCGGATCTCAGCCGCTCCGGCATGCTGCTTGCCGTGCCCGGAGAGACGGCACTGCTCGGGCGCCAGATCCAGTGCACGATCGACCGCGTCGGGCCGGTGCGCGGCACCGTCGCCGCGGTCAGCGAATTGGGCGTGCATCTCTGCTTCGGGGGGCTCGACCCGACGCGCCTGGCGGCGATCGAAGAGGTCCTGGCGGCCTCGCGGGCGGTGAGCGAGTCCTATATCGCGACCGCGAGGACTGTTGCCGACCGCATCGCAGCGGCGTTCGAGCAGGGCCTCGCCGGGCGCCGGATCAGCGAGGCCGATCTGTTCGACACGACCTATGAGGAGCTGTCCGGTACGCAGCCGCAGCAATACATGACGCGCAGCACACGGTTTTGCGAAGCGCTGCTGCCGGCGATCATCGATCCGGTGAACGACGCCGACCCGCGGATGGTGTTCTGCATCCCGACCGATCGCAACGGCTACCTGCCGGTGCATAATCGGGAATACAGCCAGCCGCCGCGGCCGGGCGACCTGCTGTGGAACACGGCGCATTGCCGCAACCGGCGCATCTTCGACGACCGCACCGGCTTGCTGGCGGCGCGCAACGTCCGGCCCTTCCTCGTGCAGGCCTATCCGCGCGACATGGGCGGCGGCCGGATCGCCTTGCTGAAGGAGGTCGACGTCCCGGTCACGGTGCGCGGCCGCCATTGGGGTGCGGTGCGCGTGGCGATCACCTTCTGAGCGCGCCGCCGAATCGCGCCGCGCGCGAAGGCCGCGCGGCGCGATCCGAGATCTGCCGGCTCTCAAGGCGCGGCGCGCAGGAGCCCAATTCGGCCGTCGCGGCCACCTTCACCGTCGACGCGTGGGTCGCTCCGCAGCGCCGGCATCGCCTTACCGACAGCTCGCATTCCTGCGATGGTCACCGCGCCCGGACGTCCTCGCGCGCCTTGCCGATTGCATCGACGGACCGCGTGTGCGGCGGCGGACCGCTGCGCGCCTGCGTCATCTCGAACGCCCGCTGCATTTCCGGATTGCAGTCCGGGGGAAAGGTCCAGGTGCCCCCGCTCGCTCGTGCCGGCATTCCGGCGTGGCCGGGATTGCGCAGCGCCTGCAGGACGCGAAGTCCCGTCGGCCAGCGCGCCTTGACGAACGCCAGTACCGCCACGATCGCTGAGTCGCGGAAATCTTCCCGCGACGCCGGTGGCGCGCCGAGACTTGGGTGGTTCGAAGCTGCCAGCAACTGCGCATCGGAGAGCCGCCAGGCGGTGCCGGTCTGGTCCAGCGCCGGCGCACGCCGGCCAAAATACCGGTCCCGGAGCTGCCATAGCGGCTGCCCCTGCAGATAGCGCCCGTGGCAGGACGCGCAATGCGTGGCGTAGAGACGCCGGCCCAGCTGCACCAGCGCCCTGTCGTCGGCATTCGCCACCTGGCTCACCGGCAGCGATGCCTGGACCGGCCGGCCATCCGACGCCATGGCCAGCGCCAGGGCGGCAAGCAGCAGCGCCGCGGCTCCGTGCAGCCGGTGCAGCACGAGAGAAAAGCACCGTTGCGCTGAGACCGCGGCCGCCCGGCGCGCGCTGCGCTTGCGCGGCATCACGCCGGCGAACCGCCTTGCGCCGGCCAGCACCGGCGGCACGATCATGAATGATGGCGCGGCAGGACACGGATGATCGCCATCATGCCGTTATCCTCGTGGCCGAGGATATGGCAGTGATAGACGAAGTCACCGATATCCGGGCCACGGAAATCCATCCGCACGGTGACGCTCGGATAGGGACCATGCCCCTTCCAGTACGGCACCTGCACCATGTCGAGCATCTGACGTTGATCACGCGACACCGGGACGCCGTCGCGCGCCAGCAGCTTGAAATGGATCTGATGGATGTGGAACTCGTGGTTCTCCTCCGACCGGTTCTCGATCGTCCAGTCCTCGACCGATCCCTGCACGGTGGTGATCGCCGGCGGGTTGGCAGGATCGAACAGCCGCGGCTTCGCGCCGTCGACGGTGATGTAGAAATTGGTCGGGCTCGCCGGGTTGTTCGGGTCGGACAGAACCTCGGAGAAATACAGCTTGCGATGCGCGGTCACCGGCGCGTTGTCCAGGCCCTCGAAGCGCTGCGGCCATGCCGTCATCGTCGGCTCCGTCATGGCGGCCATCGCCTGCGGCTGGGCCGTGGCACGCAACACCGCGAGCGGCCGCTGCGGATCGAAATCGCCATCCGGACCGGTGTCGATGTTGCGGGTGACGAGCTCCGCCTTCTGCACGCTGGACGTGGGCGCGGTGACGATGAATTCCGCGCGCGCCGCCGGCGGCAGCAGGATATCCGTCACGGTGACGATCCGGCCGCGCCGCGTGCCGTCCTGCGAGCCCGTGGGCACGCCGTCAAGCGCCACCACGTCGAGCGGCTGCGGCTGCCCGTCGAAGCGGAGCTGCAGATCGATGATGGTGTCGGCCGCAGCATTCACCACGCGCCAGAATTCCCTCCGACCCGGCACAACTTCGAGAACGGCGGGGCGATAGCCCGGGTAGGAAATCGGAACATAGTTCAGCGAGAGATCCCAGGCCGGCACCGGCTTTCCCGTGACGGGTGGCGCGCCGACCGTCTGGTCACGGATCAGCAGGATCTGCTCCGGCAGGCCGACGACGGCTGGCTGCAGGGCCGCGATTCCCTCGACGACGATGGCGCCCGACCCGCCCCCTTGCACGGCCGCTTCGGCGATGCCGTGCACGTGCGGGTGATACCAATAGAGGCCGGGCGGCTCGTCGCGGGGGATGTGCACGAGATAGCGGAACGTCTGCCCGGAGTTGATCAGCGTGTGGATCACCTCGTCGCTGTGGCACACCGGGGCCGTGTTGGTGCCGTGGAAATGCACGTTGACCGAGGTCTCGGTCATCGTGAGGGCACCGCAGACATTCGACATGTTGGAGATGATCTCGACCGGCTGGTCGGACGGCAGTGCCGGCACACGGTTGGTAACCGTGATGTCGAGCGTGTCGCCGGGCCGGACGTGCAAGGTCGGCGATTCCTGCCCGTCGCGAGTCTTGAAGCAGAACAGCGTCCGGCCTTCGGCGTCGACTGCGGTGACATAGTCCAGCGCGGCGCGCAGCACGCCGGCGCGACTGTACAGATCCGGCGGCCGTGCGACGGTAGCGCCGACGCCCGGACGCCAGCACGGATTCGCGGCGTTTGCCGCCAATACCGGTGAATGCAGCATGCCGCCGACAATGACGGCGAACAACGCGCCCAGAATCAGGCGATGCATGGCGCTTTCCTTCCATCAGGGAATGGGCAAGATAGAGCTTCGATGAATCGGATCTGGATCATCGGCGCGATGGCCGGCGCGACCCTCGTCGCCGCAGCATCCATCCGCGTTTCGATGCCCGGAGGCCGGCGAGACCCAGCACCGGCGATCGCGGTGCGGCCGGCAACACTCGTCAACCCGCCGACGCATTCCGCGACAGCCGTCTCCGCGCGCCATGAAGAATATGTCGTGTCCATCCTGGGGCGGCCGCTGATGTCGGCCTCGCGGCGACCGCCGGCATCCGCGGTCGCGCAAGAGCCGGACGACGCGACGCCGCGGCTGTCAGGCATCGTCGTCTGGCCAGGTGGGCGATACGCGATTTTTCAAAGCACACCGACCGCGCCGTCCGTCGTCCTCGAAGAGGGCATGACGGTGCAGCGCTGGATGGTCAGGAGCATCTCGGCGGATGGCGTCGTCATCGCGTCGGCGAACCGAGATCTGGTTCTCCGCCCGACGTTCCTGGGCGATTCGGGCATCGATCCGGCGCCGGCGCCGGTCGCGCTGCGGGGTCGCGACCCGTGGGGCCGCCATCTCCGCCCGCCCACCTATCTGCGTCGGCGTCACTGACGGCGGCGACCGACGCGGAGGATCACAAGGCCGGCAGGCCGGCGGCGGTCATCGACCCCGGCGTTCAGCCACCCGTTACCCGCGCGGTCGCGGAGATCGGCATCGCCCCGCATCACCGGCGACGCAGACCGCGACTGGGCGCAAGGGCGGATGCCCCGCCGCTCTAGCCGCTGCAGCCCTGTCCTCATAGTCAGCACGATCCCACGCCCGCCCCACCGTGCCGGAGCAAGCGCCCGCCGACCGCCGGCTGCTCACGCGGATGCTCGACGCACCGGG
>DATJSJ010000217.1:0-19373 GCA_035504175.1 Acetobacteraceae bacterium | reverse complement strand
GCTCGCCGTCTCCGATCGCTGGCTCGGTCGCGTGATCGATCCGGTCGGCCGGCCGATGGACGGGCGCGGCCCCTTGCCCCCCGGCTCTGAGCCGCGCCCGGTGCGCGCCGCGCCGCCGGATGCGACGACGCGCGCCCGGCTCGGCGAGCGGCTTGATCTCGGCGTGCGGGTGCTGAACGGCTTCGCCACCTGCCGGCAGGGCCAGCGCCTCGGCCTGTTCGCCGGCTCGGGTGTCGGCAAGTCGACGCTGCTCTCGATGCTCGCCCGCTATACGCAATGCGACGTTGCCGTGCTGGCCCTGGTCGGCGAGCGCGGCCGCGAGGTGCGCGAGTTCCTCGAGGACGATCTCGGCCCGGAGGGGCTGGCCCGCTCCGTCGTCGTGGTCGCGACCTCCGACAGCTCGCCGCTGATGCGGCGGGAGGCCGCCTACACCGCCATGACCGTCGCCGAGCATTTCCGCGACCAGGGCAAGTCCGTGCTGCTCCTGATGGACAGCGTCACCCGTTTCTGCACCGCGCTGCGCGAGATCGGCCTGTCGGTCGGCGAGCCGCCGGCGACGCGCGGCTATCCGCCCAGCGTGTTCGCCGAGCTGCCGCGCCTGCTGGAGCGGGCCGGACCGGGCCCTCTGCTCCCGGACGGCAGCGCCGGGCACATCACCGCCTTCTTCACTGTGCTGGTGGAGGGCGACGACCACAACGAGCCGGTCGCGGACGCGGTGCGCGGCATCCTGGACGGGCACGTGGTGATGGACCGGCGGATCGGCGAAGCCGGTCGCTACCCGGCGGTGGACGTGCTGCGCTCGCTGTCGCGCACCGTGCCGGGCTGCCTCACCCCGGCCGAGACGGAACTGGTCCGGCACGCCCGCGCCGTGCTGGCGGTGCATGCCGAGATGGCGGACCTGGTGCGGCTCGGTGCCTACGCGCCGGGCACCGATCCGAAGGTGGACGAGGCGATCCGGGTGGTGCCCCGCATCGAGGCGGTGCTGCGCCAGGGGCGCGGCGAGACGACCGACCTTTCGGGCACCTTCGCCGCGCTGCGCGAAGCGCTGCAGGGCGGCGCCGCGCCATGAGCCGGGAGCGCGACCCGCTCGACGCGGTGGTACGGCTGCGCGAGATGGCGGTCGATGCCGCGCGGCGGGGCCTGGCGGAGGCGCTGGCGACCGAGACCGAAGCGGTGCAGGACGTGCAGGAGGCGGAGGCGGCGATCGCCCACGAGACCACCGCGGCGAGCCAGCTTCTGACCACGGATGCGGATGTCGAGGCGTTCGCTGCCTGGCTGCCGCAGGCACGGCAGCGGCTGCTGCGCGCCGAGGCGCGGCATCGCGCCGCGGCGGCGGACACTGCGCTCGCGCGCGCGGGTCTGGCGCGCGCCCGCTCGGCCCTGGAAGTGGCCGAAACGTTGCGCGAGCGGCGTGCAGCGGCGGCGCGCGAGGAAGCGGCGCGGCGGGCGCAGTCCGAACTGGACGATGCGGCGCTGGTCCGACATATCTCCGCCCGATCCTGAACCGCCCGCCGTAAGCTGCAATCCAACGGTGCGGCCCGCAGATCGCCGCTCCGCCGGCGAGGAGGCAAAGCGTGCGTATTGCAATGATTGGCGGCGGCTATGTCGGCCTGGTGTCCGGGGCCTGCTTCGCCGATCTCGGCATCGAGGTCTCGGTGGTGGAGACCGATCCGGCGAAGCTCGCGGCGCTGCGCGAGGGAAAGATCCCGATCTTCGAGCCCGGGCTTGACCGCCTGGTCGCCGACAACGCCGCCGCCGGGCGGCTCGCCTTCGGTGACGATCTCGCCGCGGCCGTGCCCGAAGCGGCGGCGGTGTTCATCGCCGTCGGCACCCCGACCCGCCGCGGCGACGGCCACGCCGATCTCTCCTACGTCTTCGCCGCGGCGGAGCAGATCGCGCACCACCTCTCGCCCGGCACCGTGATCGTGACCAAGTCGACCGTCCCGGTCGGCACCGGCCGGCGGATCGGCCAGATCGTGCGCGAAGTGCGGCCCGATCTCGATTTCGACGTCGCCTCCAACCCGGAATTCCTGCGCGAGGGCAGCGCGATCGGCGATTTCATGCGTCCCGACCGGGTGGTGATCGGCGCCGAGACCGAGCATGCGCGGGAGGTGATGCGCACGCTGTATCGCCCGCTCTACCTGATCGAGACGCCGATCGTGTTCACCGGGCTGGAGACCGCGGAGCTGATCAAATACGCCGCCAACTCGTTCCTCGCGATGAAAATCACTTTCGTCAACGAGATGGCGGATCTGTGCGAGAAGGTCGGTGCCGATGTGCACGACGTCGCCCGCGGAATCGGCCTCGACGGCCGCATCGGGCGCAAGTTCCTGCATCCCGGCCCGGGCTTCGGCGGCTCCTGCTTCCCCAAGGACACGCTGGCCCTGATGCGCATCGCGCAGGATGCCGGCGCGCCGTCGCGCCTGGTCGAGACCGTCGTGTCGGTCAACGATTCCCGCAAGGCGGGCATGGCGGCACGGATCATCGCCGCCTGCGGCGGCTCGGTGCGCGGCCGTACGATCGCCGTGCTCGGCCTCACCTTCAAGCCGCAGACCGACGACATGCGGGATTCGCCGTCGCTGCCGATCGTGCACCGGCTCGTGGAGGATGGCGCCCGCGTCCGCGCCTTCGACCCGGAAGGCATGCAGGCGGCGCGGCCGCTGCTGCCGGAGGCCGTGACCTACTGCCGCGACGGGCTCGACGCGCTCACCGGCGCCGACGCGCTGGTTCTGGTCACCGAGTGGAACGAGTTCCGCGCCCTGGCCCCCGCGAAGCTGGTGGAGCTCATGCGCGGCCGGGTGGTGGTCGATCTGCGCAATGTCTACGACCCGGCGGCAATGCGGCAGGCCGGACTCGACTATCACGCGATCGGCCGGCCCGCCGCCTGAGCGCCGGCCGGCCCCGCGCTCGCCGCGGGCCCGGCGTCGCGCCTGCCGCGCCGGCGGCGGCTTCGTGGCCGGCGCCGGGCCGGCGCCGAGCCCAGCCATTTCGCGTCCTGCCCGCCTGCTGCTAAACCACTTTTGTGCAAAGCGGCATCGGGAGATCTGCCATGGCCGTCCATGCCCGCCTCGCCGAGGTGACGGAGCGCATCGTCCGGCGCAGCCATGACGTGCGCGCGCGCTATCTCGACCGCATCGACCGTGCGGCGGAGAGCAAGCCGCCGCGGACCCGGCTCGGCTGCGCCAACCAGGCGCATGCCTTCGCCGCCTGCGGCGAGACCGACAAGTCCCGCCTGGCCGGCGCGCCGACGCCGAACATCGGCATCGTCACCGCCTATAACGACATGCTCTCGGCGCATCAGCCCTTCGAGCGCTTCCCCGAACTGATCCGCGCCGCCGCGCGCGAGGCCGGCGCCACGGCGCAGGTCGCGGGCGGCGTGCCGGCGATGTGCGACGGCGTCACCCAGGGCGAGACCGGGATGGAGCTGTCGCTGTTCTCGCGCGACGTGATCGCGCTGGCGACGGCGGTGGCCTTGTCGCACCAGACCTATGACGCGGCGCTCTATCTCGGCGTCTGCGACAAGATCGTGCCGGGCCTGGTGATCGGCGCGCTGACCTTCGGCCACCTGCCCGGCCTCTTCGTCCCCGCCGGACCGATGATCTCCGGCCTCGCCAACGAGGAGAAGTCGCGCATCCGGCAGTTGCACGCGGAGGGCAAGGTCGGGCGCGACGCGCTGCTGGCCTCCGAGATGCAGGCCTATCACGGGCCGGGCACCTGCACCTTCTACGGCACCGCCAACACCAACCAGATGCTGATGGAGATCATGGGGCTGCACCTGCCCGGATCCTCCTTCGTCAATCCGAACACCCCGTTGCGCGACGCGCTGACCGTTGCGGCGGCGCGGCGGGCGGCGGCGATCACGGCGCTCGGCAACGAGTACACGCCGCTCGGCCGCGTGCTGGACGAGCGCGCCTTCGTCAACGGCATCGTCGGGCTGCACGCGACCGGCGGCTCGACCAACATGACGATCCACATGGTGGCGATGGCGGCGGCGGGCGGCATCGCGCTCGACTGGACCGACTTCGCCGATCTTTCGGAGATCACGCCGCTGCTCTGCCGCATCTATCCGAACGGCAAGGCCGACGTGAACCATTTCCACGCCGCCGGCGGCATGGGCTATCTGATCCGCGAACTGCTCGGCGCCGGATTGCTGCACGGCGACGTCACCACGGTCTGGGGGCGCGGCCTCGCGGATTACCGGCAGGAACCGGTGCTGGACGGGGACGCGCTTGCCTGGCGCCCGGCGGTCGACGTGAGCGGCGATCCGGCGGTGCTGCGTGGCGCCGCGGCGCCGTTCCAGTCGAGCGGCGGGTTGCGCGTGCTGGCCGGCGATATCGGCCACGCGGTGATCAAGACCTCGGCGGTCGCGTCGGAGCGGCACGTGATCGAGGCGCCGGCGCGCGTCTTCCACAGCCAGGAGGAGATGCAGCGCGCCTTCCGCGAGGGCGCGCTCGACCGCGATTTCGTCGCCGTGGTGCGCTTCCAGGGACCGCGCGCCAACGGCATGCCGGAACTGCATAAGCTGATGCCGCTGCTCGGCGCGCTGCAGGATCGCGGCCGGCGCGTTGCGCTGGTCACCGACGGCCGGCTCTCCGGTGCATCGGGCAAGGTGCCGGCGGCGATCCATGTGACGCCCGAGGCGGCGGAGGGCGGCGCGATCGCCCGGCTGCGCGACGGCGACATGATGCGGATCGACGCGGTCGAAGGCCGGCTCGAGGTGATGCTGGATGCGGAGGAATGGCTGTCGCGCGAGATGGCGACGGCGGATCTCGCGGGCAACCAGCACGGCGTCGGGCGCGAGCTGTTTGCCAGCTTCCGCGCCCGCGTCGGTCGCGCCGATCAGGGCGCCTCGGTGTTCGAGCCCGCCTGAGGCGTGGTGCGCAATCCGCGCGCCGCCGTCAGCGATCATTAGGTTTTGCGTGTGACCCTGCCGTGGGCAAAGAGCGTGCGGGGGTCCCATGCGGTGGAGCAATCTGCGAATCAGCAGCAGGCTGGCGATTCTGGTCGGGATCGTCGTGTGCGGTGCGGCGGCCGCCGGCGTCGGGGCATGCCGGCTGACCTGGCAGGTGATGCTGTCCGGCCGCCTCGCGGAACTGCATGCGGTGGTCGACACGGCGCAGAGCCTGGGCGAGTCGGTCGCCAGGCGCGTCGCCGCCGGGGAGATGTCGCGGGAGCAAGCGCTGCACACGCTCGGCGCGACGCTGACTCGGATGCGCTTCGATCACGGGCAGGGCTACATTTTTGGGCTGACGAATGAGGGCGTGCAGTTCGCCACCGGCATTCCGCGTCTGCTGAACACCAACCAGCTCAACGTCGCGACCAACGGGCGCTATCTTGCGCGGGAGCTGTTGGCCGGCGTGCGGGACGGCCAGCCGATCACCCTCAGCTACGAATTCTTCCGCCCCGGCGGCAAGCAGCCGGTGCGCAAGATCTCCTACGCGACGCCGATCCCCGGGCTCGGCGCGCTGGTCGGTGCGGGCGTCTATGTCGACGATCTCGATGCCGCCTTCCGCGCGGTGATCGCCTGGTGCGCCGCCGGGGCCGGGCTGCTGGCACTGCTGGTCGGCGGCGCCGCCTGGCTCGTGGGGCGCAGCATCGTGCGCCCGCTCGGCCAGTTGCGCGGCCGGATGGAGGCGCTCGCCGAGGGCGAGCTCGATGCCGCGGTGCCGGCGCGCGGCCGCGGCGACGAAATCGGTGCGATGGCGCGCGTGGTCGATGTGTTCCGCCAGAACGCGCTGCGCATGCGCGTGATGGAGACGGAGGCGGCCGAGCGCAAACGCGCCACCGAGACGGAGCGGCGCGCGACGCTCACCCGGCTCGCGGATGATTGCGAGGAACGGCTCGGTCAGCTCGGCGGCGTGCTGCGCGCCGCCGCCTCCGAACTGGCGGAGGCGGCCAACGGCATGCACGCCGTCGCGGACGGCACGACCCGCCAGGTGGGCGAGGCATCCGCCTCCGCTGACGGCGCCTCCGGCAACGTCCAGGCCGTGGCCGCCGCGGCCGAGCAGATGGCGGCCTCGATCGGCGAGATCACCCGGCAGGTGGCGCATGCCGCGGAGAAGGCGAATGAGGCGGCGGAGACCGCACGCCGCACCGACGGCGTGGTGCAGGCACTGAGCGCCGGCGCGCAGAAGATCGGCGAAGTGGTCGGCCTGATCACCTCGATTGCCGGGCAGACCAATCTGTTGGCGCTGAACGCGACGATCGAGGCGGCGCGGGCCGGCGACGCCGGCAAGGGCTTCGCGGTGGTGGCAAGCGAGGTCAAGGGCCTGGCCGGGCAGACCGCCCGGGCGACCGAGGAGATCCGGCTGCATGTCGACCAGATCCGCACCGTGACCGGGCAGGCGGTGGCGGCGATCGGCGGCATCTCCGCCGCGATCGGCGAGGTCAGCAGCATTGCCGGCGGCATTGCCGCCGCGGTGGAGGAGCAGAGCGCCGCGACGGCGGAGATCTCGCGTAATGCCCAGGCGGCGGCGCAGGGCACCCGCCTCGTGTCGAACCATATCGGCGCCGTGCAGGAGAGCGCCGGCAGCACCGGCGCGGCGGCATCGCGCGTGCTCGGCGCGGCGCAGGATCTGTCGCAGCGGACGGAGGAGCTGCGGAGCCAGGTCGGCGCCTTCGTTGGCGGCGTGCGCGCCGCCTGAGGCCGACCCGAGGCGGGCGCCTGGGCACAGCCGTGCCCGGCGCTGCGGCGTGCCGGGCAGGGCGATTGCCTTGCCGATGCGACCGCGTCAGCCTCCCGGCCGATTCGGCAGCAGCGGGAGGCCGGCGCCGCCATGAAGATCACCGGGATCGAGATCACCCAGCATCGCCTGGCGTTTTCGCCGCCGTTCCACGCGAGCTGGGACAGCGCGCCGCGGCATCACTGGGATGCGACGCTGGTCCGCGTGCACACCGATGCCGGGGTGACCGGCATCGGCTCCGGCGACCTGATGGTCGGCTTTGCCGGGCACGAGGCGCTGTTCACCGGCTGGGATCCGCTGGCGATCGAGCGCCACTGGCGGGTGCTGAACCATATCAGCTTCCATTACGGCCGCTGCTGGCCGCTCGATCTCGCGCTGTGGGATCTGGCCGGGAAGGTCGCCGGGTTGCCCTGCTGGAAGCTGCTCGGCGGGCTCGCCGGGCAGGTGCGGGCCTACGCCTCCTCCGGCACGCTGCGTGATCCGGGGGCGATGGCGGAGGCGGCGGAGCGCTATCTCGCGCAGGGCTTCGGTGCGATGAAGATCCGTTTCCAGCGTGGCGCCGCCGGTGGGTCCTGGCGCGACGACATCGAGGCGCTGGAAGCGGTGCGGGCGCGCATCGGCGACGATCTCGAGCTGATGGTCGATTGCAATCAGGGCTGGCGCCTGCCCCAGGACACCTATCCGCCCTGGACCTTCAAGGAAGCGCTGACGGTGGCGCGGGAGCTGGAGCGGCTCGGCGTCTACTGGATGGAGGAGCCGCTGCATCGCGGCGACCGCGACGGCATGCGGCGGCTGCGCGAGACCGCAGACGTGCGCATCGCCGGCGGCGAGATGACGCGCGAGCTATACGAATTCCGCGACCTGATCACCGGCGGCTGTCTCGACGTGCTGCAGCCGGATGCGGCGCTGGTCGGCGGCATCACCGGCCTGCGGCGCGTCGCCTATATGGCGCAGGAGCACAATCTGGTGTTCACGCCGCACACCTGGACCAACGGCATCGGCGTAATGGCGAATGCGCAGCTCGCCGCGGCGATCGCCGACGTGCCGTATCTCGAATTTCCTTATGATCCCCCCGAGTGGGATCTGGATCGCCGCGACTACATGCTGGCCGAGCCGGTGCGCGTGACGGATGGCGTGCTGCGCCTGGCGGAGACGCCCGGCTTGGGCCTCGTGCTGGACGAGGAGCGGCTGGCGCGCACCCGGATCGGATAGAGCGTGATCGCCGGAGGCTGAGAAGGGAAGGCCAGGGGGCTCTGCCCCCCGGGACCCCCGGCAAAGGCTAGCCTTTGCAATCCTTCACTTAAGTCATGGGGTCCGGGGCCGTACGGCCCCGGCGGGTCCAGGGCAGAGCCCTGGCCTTTCTGTTCCAGCCGTCCAATGCCGGCCCCGCAGCCGCTACCGCGCGTAAATCCGGATGCTGCTCGCGACCGAATCCGCCAGGTCCTCCTTGGCGATCACGCCAAGCACTCGCCCCGGCTCCGCGTCCGTTGCTGCTGCGACGACGATCGCGATCGCGGCATGACCTCGCCGCATCCGGTTGATCACGTCGAAATTCACGTCGGTTTCCCGCACCAGGACGAAGTCCGATCGCATCAGGTCGACAAGACGCGTGCCCGGCGCGGTGAGGTCGATCGCGCGGCGGAGGTCGATATCCATGCTGATCACGCCGACGATGGTTTGCCCGCGCGTTGCCACCACATGCCGCAGCCCGCCCTGGCGCGTGGAGAGCTTGAGGAAGGCGTCGAGCGTCGTCTCCTCGTCCAGCACCAGCACGTCGCGCTCCATCACCTCCGCCGCCTTGCGCACCAGGAACATGTTCGCGTGCAGGGCGCGCGGGATCGCGTGGCCGCGGCGCACCAGCTTCAGCGTGTAGATGCTCTCCGGCGACAACATCCGCCGGATGCCGAGCGCCAGCGCCACCGCCAGGATCATCGGCAGCACGATGACGTAGTCGCGTGTCATCTCGAAGATCATGGTCACCGCGGTCATTCCGGCGCCGGTGGCACCACCGACCATCGCCCCCATGCCGACCATGGCGAAGGACGGGATGTTCACCGGCGCGCGCGGGTCGATCGCCAGCAGCATCGCGGCGAAGGCGGCGCCGATCGTCGCGCCCACGAACAGCGAGGGCGAGAAGATGCCGCCGGAGGAGCCGGAGCCGAGGCTGGTCGTCGTCGCCAGCAGCTTGGCGACGAACAGCAGCAGCAGGAACAGCGCCCCGGTGATCTGGGTCCGCAGCGTCGCCTGGATCGTCGCGTAGCCGACGCCCTCGATGTAGTAGTGCCCGGCGCCGGTCTGGAAGCCGTACATCGCAAGGCCGACCAGCAGCATGCCGAGCGCGTGGCGGCTGTAGCGTTCGGGGATGCGGTCGAACCGATCCTCGAGCCAGTGCAGGCCGCGGATGAACACCGCGGCTGCGACGCCGATCGCGGCCCCGAGCACAACGTAGAGCAGCAGCGTCGCCCCGGTCGCGAGATGGTTCGGCAGCGGCGCCAGCGGTGGCACGCGGAAGGCCGGGGCGTCCCCGAAGAACAGCCGGCCGATGAAGGTTGCCATGCCAGTCGCGACCGCCACCGGCAGGAAGGTGTTGACGCTGATCTCGGGCAGCATCAGCTCGGTCGCGAACAGGACGCCGCCGATCGGCGTGTTGAAGGTGGCGGCGATGCCCGCGCCAGCGCCGGCGGCGACCAGGGTGATGCGCTGGCCGGGCTGCATGCGGATCACCTGGCCCAGGGTAGAGGCCATCGCCGCGCCGATCTGGATGATCGGGCCCTCCCGGCCGATTGCCGCGCCGCTGCCGATCGCCAGCGCCGAGGCGACCGATTTCACCACCGCCACGACCGGGCGAATGATGCCGCTCTGGTAGTAGATCGCGTCCATCACTTCCGGCACGCCGTGACCCTTGGCCTCCGGGGCGAAGGTGGAGACCAGCCAGGTGACGCCAAGGCTGCCGATCACCGGGACCAGGATCACCCCGGCGCCCCAGGGCGAGGGCGGGGTGAAGACGCTGCTGTCGTAGGCGACGCGGAACTGGCCCAGGAACAGGATATTGTGGATCAGTCCGATCAGGTCGCGGAACACCACGGCGCCGAAGCCGCCGACGATTCCGACCACCAGCGCCAGCATCGAGAGCGGCAGCAGGCCGAGCGGGCCGAGTTCCTCCTCGGTGGGCGCGGGCGGCGGCGGGCGGGCCGAAAGGCGAACAGGCTGCGCCTCCGGCGGCGGCGGCTCCGGGTGCTCGGTGTCGTCATCGGCCATGGCCCGCTTCCCCTGAAGCTGCAGCCGGGTGCCCCGGTGCCGCATGAGCCCGACCGGAACGGCCTCGGACGAGCCGGGCCCAGGCAGGCTGGCCCCGATCATGCACAAGCCGGGGCATGCGAACCATGCTCCCCCGGCTTTCCACCGTCCTGCGTCCCGGCGCAGCCCTGGCCGCCCTGCTGTTCCTGCCTGCCGCGGCGGCCCACGGGCAATCCCTGCTCACCCGGGGCGGCCCGTTCTTCCTGCCGCCGCCGCACGTCCAGCCGGCGTTCTTCCTGCCGCGCGGCCTGCCACAGCGGCCGGTTGCCCCGATGCTACCGGGCCAGGCGGGCGGCAGCTTCGCCGGCGGTGGGCCGGCGGGGGGTGGTCGGACGCCGGCGGCGATGCCAGTCGGCCCGGCATTCCCTGCCGGGACCGCTTCGCTGCTGCCGGGTCAGGCATGCCGGGCGGCCATTGCCGCGGCGGAGCAGCGCTACGGCATCCCCACCGGCCTGCTGGCGGCGATCGGCGAGGTGGAGAGTGGGCGCACCGATCCCGCGACCGGTGCGCGGCTGCCCTGGCCGTGGACGGTCAATGCCGAGGGCGAAGGTCATTTCTTCGACAGCAAGGAGGCCGCGATTGCCTGGGTGCGTGCCGCGCTGGCGCGCGGCATCCAGTCGATCGATACCGGCTGCATGCAGGTGAACCTGTACCATCACCCGGACGCCTTCGCCTCGCTGGAAGCGGCCTTCGACCCGGCCACCAATGCCGATTACGCGGCGCGCTTCCTGCGTTCGCTGCATGACGGGCCGGCCGGCGGCAACTGGATGATCGCGGCCGGCTACTACCACTCGCAAACGCCGGAGCTGGCCGCGCCATACCGGGCGCAGGTGGAGGCGGCATTGAACGGGCGCCTGCCCGCCGCGGATGCCCCTGCGCCGCTGCAGGCGGTGAGCCTCGCCTCGCGTTTCGCGATGCCGGGTGGGGGTGGGGAATCGCTGTCCAACGGATCGGAGCATGCCCGCATCCTGCCGATGGCGCAGGGCATGGTCGGACACAGCCTCGCCTTCTATCGCGCCCGGCCGGTGCTGATCGCCGGCCGCTGGAATCCGCGCTGAGCCGGTCAGCCCCAGCGCTGTGCCGCCGCGACCGCGGCGAGCACGCGCGCCAGGTTGCGCCCGACGCGCGGCAGTGCCTCGGCCCAGGGGAACAGGCCGAACCGGTCGAATTCCGGCAGGCTGGCGCCGCCCGGGAGGCTGAAGGTGGAGCGACAGGCGAGGCCGGCCGGATCGGGCAGCGGCGCCGGCTGCCAGGCGAACAGGGCCAGGTCCTTGTCGCGCAGATAGGCGTGGGTGCCGAGCGGCCGCAGCGCCGCCGGTGGTACGTCGAGTCCCGTCTCCTCCGCCAGCTCCCGCGCCGCGGCCGCGTCAGGCGCCTCGCCCGGCTCCGCGACGCCCTTCGGGATGTCCCAGCGCGGCGAACGGGTGGCGTGGCCGAGCAGCAGGCGGGTGCCGTCGGTAACGAGCACGCCGCAGCTCAGCCGGTGCGGCACGGGCTCAGCCGGTCTTGCCGGCCGCCTCGGCCTGGCGGCGCTGGCGCTGGATCAGCGATTCCCGCACGTCCTCGATCGCCGAGCGCAGCAACTGCGTCATCACCGCATAGGCCTCGTCCGGCCGGCGGTCGCGGATCGCCTCGTAGACGCCCCGGTGCTGGCGCAGCGAGTATTCCGGGGTGTGGTGGCCGCCATCCCAGGACAGCCGGAACGAGCTGATCAGCGAGGATTCGATCACCGCGCCGAACGAGGCGAGGAAATAGTTGCCCGAGGCCTCCAGGATCGCGAGGTGAAAGCGCCGGTCGGCATCAATCAGGTCGCCGGAGCCGTCCTGGAACCGCACCATGTCCTCGAGTGCCGCGCCGATCCGCTCGGCCATGGCCTGGGTGCGCCGCTCGGCGGCCAGCGCCGCAGCGGAGGGCTCGACGATCTTGCGCACCTCGAACAGCCCGGCGACGAACTCGTCGGTCGGCGCGACGCGCAGGTGCCAGGACAGCACCTCGGGGTCGAGCATGTTCCACTCGCCGCGCGGGCGGACCAGCGTGCCGACCTTCTGCCGGCTGACGATCAGCCCCTTGGCGGCGAGCAGGCGGAAGGCCTCGCGCAGCGCCGAGCGCGAGACGGCGAGGCTGGCGCACAGCTCGACCTCGGTCGGCAGCGCCCGGCGCGGCGGATAGAGGCCGGCGATGATCCGTTCGCCGATCCGGTTGGCGATCTTCTCGTGCAGGTTGCGGCCGGTCGCACCGCCCAATGCCGGCGAGCGGCGGGGGCGGGCGGTCGCCACGGACGCACCCGGACGGGGTCGACGCTCGCGCCGCGCCGCGCTCACGTCGTCTGGCCGCGCCGCCGCGCCAGCAGCCCGGCGAAGCCGCGACGGCTCTGGCCGGCCAGCGCGGTCGCGACCCGCTGATCGCGGCGCCGGCGCAATTGCTGATCCGCCAGCACGCCGAACAGGATCACCGTCCCCATCACCGCGAAATTGAGCGAGCTCGGGATGCCGAGAATGTTCACCAGGTTCTGCAGCACCTGCAGCAGCGCGGTGCCGAGCACGATGCCGAAGATCGAGCCCTCGCCGCCGCGCAGGCTGCAGCCGCCCAGCACCGCCGCGGCGATGGCGTAGAGCTCGTAGAAACTGCCGAAGGTCGAGGGCGAGACCGAATTGGTGTAGAAGACGAGAAAGATGGTCGAAACCCCGGCCAGGAAGCCGCTCAGCACGTAGGCGCCGGCGACGACGAGATTGGTGTTGATGCCGGAGAAGCGCGCCGCCTCCTCGTTCTTGCCGACGGCGTAGAGATAGCGGCCGAACACCGAGCGGTGCAGCACCACGCCCATGATCAGCGCCACGACGATCAGGAACATGAAGCTGTGCGGCACGCCGAAGCTGCGTCCCGAGGCGAGCCAGGACAGCGTGTCCGCCTCGCCGCCATAGCCGAAGCCCATGGTGGAATCGTCGGTGTAGTAGCGCGCGGCGCCGCGATAGATCAGCAGGCCGCACAGGGTCACGATGAAAGGCTGCATGCGCAGCCTGGTGATCAGGAAGCCCTGGATCGCGCCCAATACGAGGCCGCCGCCGAGCACCGCCAGCAGCGCCAGTTGCCAGGGCCAGTCGTGATTGGCGAGCAGGTCGATGAACACGACGCCGAGCAGGGCGAACATCGAGCCGACCGAGAGGTCGATGCCGCCGGTGATGATGGTGAGCCCCTCGCCGATCGAGAACACGCCGAACAGGCCGATCAGGTTGGCCATGTCGAGCAGGTTCACGCCGGAGAGGAAGCGCGGATTGATCGCTGCCGTGATCGCACTGACCACCAGCAACAGCAGCAGCAGTCCGAACTCCTTCCTGGGCAGCATCAATGCGTCTCCGCCGACTCCAGCGCCTGGCCGATCGCCAGGCGCAACACGTTAAACTCGCTGAACTGGTCGCGTTCGAGCAAGCCGCTGATCACGCCCTCGCACATCACGGCGATGCGGTCCGAGACGCCGATCACTTCCTCCATGTCCGAGGAGATCATCAGGATGGCGACCCCCGCATCGGCGAGGCCGCGCATCAGCGCATAGATCTCGCCCTTGGCACCGACATCGATGCCGCGCGTCGGCTCGTCGAAGATCACCACGCGCGGCGACATCGACAGCCACTTGGCCAGCACCACCTTCTGCTGGTTGCCGCCCGAGAGTGTCACGACCTGGGTGTCGTCGCCCGGCGCCTTGATCGCGAGCCGGCTGCGCTGGCCGCGCGACACGCGACTTTCCGAGGCGGTATCGACCAGCAGCATGCGCGCATGCGCCATGAGGTTGGCGAGCGTCACGTTCTGCACGATCGGCATCTCCAGAATCAGCCCCGCCCGCTTGCGGTCCTCCGGCACGAGGTAGAGCCCGTTGCGGATCGCCTGCCGCGGCGAGCGGATCGCGATCGGACGCCCGTCGAGCCGGATCGTGCCGGACAGGATGCGATCGATGCCGAACAACGCGCGGGCGAGCGAGGTGCGCCCCGATCCGACCAGTCCCGCGAGGCCGAGGATCTCCCCATGCCTGATGGCGAGATCGACGGCGCGGTCGGGAAAGGCCGGCGTCACCAGCCCCTCGATGTCGCAGCCGCCGGGACGCGGCGGTGATTGCGGCGGGATGTAGAGCGCCTTCAGCTCCCGCCCGATCATCAGCCGGATCATCGCGCCATGCGCGATCTCGTCATGCGCCAGCTCGCCGACGACGCGGCCGTCGCGCAGGCAGACGACGCGATCGGCGCAGGACTTCACCTCGCCCAGCCGGTGCGAGATGTAGATCACCGCGACCCCGTGACCACGCAGCTCGGCGATCACCTGCAGCAGGCGCTCGGTCTCCTGCAGCGTCAGGCTCGAGGTCGGCTCGTCCATGATGATGATGCGGGCGTCGATGGACAGCGCCTTGGCGATCTCGACCATCTGGCGCTGCGCGATCGAGAGCGCTTCGACCGACGTCTCCGGTCCGAAATCGGCGCCGAGCCGGGCCAGCAGCGGCGCCACGCGCTCGCGCAGCCGCCGCTCGTCGACGAGCCGCATCGGCCCGCCGGTCAAGGGCTCGCGGCCGATGCCGACATTGGCGGCGACGTCGAGGTTCTCGAACAGGTTGAGTTCCTGGTGGACGAAGGCGATGCCGGCACGGGTCGCCTCGTTCACCGTCAGCGCCGCATGCTCCTGTCCGTCGATGCGGATCACGCCGGCGGTGGGTGCCACCACGCCGCCGAGGATCTTCATCAGCGTCGACTTGCCAGCGCCGTTCTCGCCGATCAGCCCGACCACCTCGCCGCGCCCGACCGACAGGCTGACATCGTCGAGCGCGATGACCCCCGGATAGACCTTGGTGATCCCGACCAGTTCCAGGAGAGTGTCCGGCATCGCTCGCTCGCTGGCGGAAGGGCGGCCATCCGGCGCCGCCTGTCAAGACAGGCCGGCCGCCATGGCGCGTCGCGGCACGCCGGCCGGCGGCAAGGGCCGGGAGATCGGCGTGCCGGCCCGCCTGCGGGGCGGACCGGCGCCGCAGCGCTTACTTCTGCAGCAGCTTGCGCATGAAGCCCTGGAAATCGGCGACGTTGGATTTGTCGATGATCCGGGTCGGGATGATGATCAGGTGGTTGGCCGGGATGAACGACTTGTCGCCGTTCAGGTACTTGATCATGTCGGTCATCGACTGGTAGCCGAATTCGAACGGCTGCTGCACGATCGTCGCCTGGATCGTGCCGTCGGCGACGCCGCGCAGCGTCTGCGGATCCTCGTCGAAGCCGACGATCTTGATCTGGCCGGCCTTGCCCGCCTCCTTCACCGCCGAATAGATCTGCGGCGTGTTGTAGGAATAGAGGCCGACCAGGCAATCCAGGCCACCCTTGGCCAGCGCGTCCTGCACATTCGCCTTCGCCTTGGCGAAGTCGACGCCGTCGGTGCGGATGTCGACGATCTGGATGTTGGTGCCCTTGAGCACGTCCCTGATGCCGTCGACGCGCTCGCGGGCGTTGTCGGCGTCCATCGTACCGACGAACATCATGACCTTGCCGCCGTTCGGCAGCGCCTTCTTGATCTCCTCGCCCGCCTGCCGGCCGGCGGCGACGTTGTCGGTGCCGATATAGACGATGCGGTTGGATTTCGGCGCGTCGCTGTCGGTGGTGAACAGCACCGCCTTGGAGGCGACCTTGTTCAGCTCCTCGGTCGAATTCGCCGGATCGATCACCGAGATCGTGACACCGGCGATGCCGCGGGCGATCAGGTCGTCGAGCTCGCGGCGCTGCTCGGCGGCGGTCGCCTGGCCGGTGATCACCACTTCCATCTTGTAGTCGGGATGCTCGCCCTGTGCCTTCTCCACGCCGCGCTTGGCGATGGTCCAGAAATCGGCGGCGGCATTGGTGACGAGCGCGAGCGATTTCGGCTGCGCCATGGCTGGGCCGGCGAACAGCGCGGCAGCCAGCGCGCCGGCCAGAATCGGGGCGGTGATGCGGTGCATGGGCTGGAGGCTCCTGAACGTTTCCCCAAACGCGTGTTTTCGTGCGGGCGAGGAGCCCGACCCGTCACGGATTATGTCGGACAAACCCGGCGCAGCGCCGCGGTATCTCCCCCCGCGCATGAAGGATATGTCATGCAAAAGGGGATGGAAAGAGTGTTTCCCGCCCGGAAGGGAGTGGTCATGCCGGGGCGTCGCGCGGTATTGACGCCCCAGGCCAGAATCCCGAACGGCGGCACCAGGCGACATGAGCATCGACCAGCAGGCGGCGGAGGCCTTTCTCGACGAGCTCTATCCCGCCCTGTTGCGCCGGCCGCCCACGGCGGGGGAACGGGCCGCCTGGTCGGCGCAGCTCGCCAATGGCCAGAGTATGCGGGACGTATTGCGCGCGATCGTCCGCGGGGTGGAATACAGGAGCTGGCACGCCGTCCCGCTGTTCTGCCCGCCGGGGCATTTTTTCTCCCCGGTGGTCGATCCCGATAGCGTGCGCGACTATGTCGAGCGGGAATGGGACCAGCTGCCGGGTCGCATCGCCGGCATCGCCTTCGATCTGCCGGGCATGCTGGCCTTCTGGCAGAAGCAGCGGGAATTCATCCGCACGACGCCGTTCCGCGAGGAGCCGGGCGGCGGCGACCGCTACCACGTCGCCGGATCGCCCTATCCGCTGAGTGACGCGGTCGTGCTGCGGGCGATGATCGGCGCGCACAGGCCGAAGCGGATCATCGAGATCGGCTCCGGCTCGTCCACCGCCTGCATTCTCGATTCGGCCGACCATGTCGGCCTCGATCTGCGCCTGACCTGCATCGAGCCGTATCCGGAGCGGATGCTGTCGCTGCTGCGGCCGGGCGACCAGGAGCGCATCACGCTGATCGAGCGGGCGGTGCAGCTGGTGCCGCCGGAGGAGTTCGCCGGCCTCGGCCCCGGCGACATCCTGTTCATCGATTCGACGCATGTGCTGAAGACCGGCAGCGACGTGCATTACGAGCTGTTCCACATTCTGCCGGTGCTGCGCCCCGGCGTGCTCGTGCATTTCCACGATTGCCGCTACCCGTTCGAGTATCCGCACGGATTCATCTTCGAGCGCAACTACTCCTGGAACGAGGCCTACGCGGTGCGCGCCTTCCTGATGTACAATCCGCGGTTTCGCATCATTTTCCACGCCAGCCTGTTCGCCCGGCGCCATCGCAAGCTGGTGGCCGAGACGTTTCCTGCGATGCTGGCCAATCCCGGAAGCTCGCTATGGCTCGAAGTGAGGCGGCGCCCGCTTCCGGCGGGCGCGCCGGCGAGCGGCGCGGTACGGCCCGGTCGCGGCGCCGGCCGGCCGCAGCCGGGGGCGCCGGGTCAGCGGCGGAACCGGCCCTCGTAGTCGCGGCTGCCCCAGCTGCCGCCACCGCCGCGCCAGCCCGAGTTCGAGGCCCGTTCATCGCCGAGCCGCCGCGCCTGATACTGCTGGTTCAGCGAACGTGTCCCCGAGCCGCTCGGGTTCACCGGCTGCCAGCCATTCGATCCCTGCTTCTCCCAGCTGCCGTTGTCGCGCCGGTAGACGTTGCCGTCATGCCCGGCATAGACGTCGCCATTGTGCCAGGCGACGCCGGCGTTGTGGCTCGGGTTGACCACCGCACCCTTGCTGTTGACCGTGCGGCTGCCGGTCTGGGTGTTGCCCGTGACCGTGGTGCTGTGGCCGCCGATCGTGCCGGTCGTCGGGTTGTAGCCGCCGCCCTGCCGCCCCGCGGCGTAGTTGCCGGTGTTCGGGTTGTACGCGCCGCCGGCCCGGCTCGCCGTCGTCGCCCCGGTGCGGGCGTTGTAGGTCGTGCTGCGGCGGGCCGCGCCCTCCGTCCCGGTCACTGGATTGTAGAAGGTGCCGGCCTGCGCGTTCACGCTGCGGCCGGTATAGGGGTTGAACGCGTGCACGCTGGCTGCCTGCCAGGACGTGGCACCGTACTGGCCCCAGGCATGCGTGACGGTCGCCGATCCCCACGCGCCATAGACGTTGGTCCGGTTGACGTTGACGTACTGCCACGAGTGGTAATAGCCGCTGTGCCAGTACGGCCCCCAATAGGGCGAGGCGCAGTAGCCGGCCGCGAAGCCGAAGGCGAAGCCGGTCGCCGCGCCGAGCGCGAAGCCGGCGCCGTAGCCATAGGTCGCGGGATAGGGGTAGTACGGCACGGCGTAAGCCGCCGGCGCGACATACGCCGGATAGACATAGCCGGTGCCGTAGACGACGGTGCCACCGGGCGCCACCACGACACCCATATAGCCCGGGGTGTAGCCGACCAGCACTGTGGTCGGCGTCGCGCGGTAGACGTGGACATAGGTCACGTAATAGAGCGGCGCGCTCGGCGGAATCGTGTAGATCGCTGCTGGCACGGCCTCCGCGACGTGCCAGGGACCCTGCGGCGTCGGCGCCGCGAACCACACGCCCTGCGACAGGGCGTAGAATTCATGTGCGCCGACCGCGATGACCGGGGTCCCGGTGTTCTGCGCGTATTGCAGCGTGGTGCCGGCGATCGGGCCGAATTGCGGCGGGCCGGCATACTGTACGGCAAGCTTCGCCTGATCCCGACGCACCGTCGCGGTCTGCGGAATGGTGCTGGCGATGACCGCCTCGCGCGCCTGCGGCGTGCCGGGCACGGAGACGAGCGCGTCGGCCTTCGGATCCTCCGGCGGGATCCTGGCGAAATCGGCGGGAAGCTGCTCGGGCGGCACGAACGCCCACGGGCCGGACAGCGAGCCGGCGGCGAACCAGCGGCCGGAGACGAGCAGATAGACGCGGTTGTTCGCCGGATCCATGAAGGCGGCGTGGTCGGCGTTGCGCAGTTCCAGCAGCGTGATGCCGGCGACCGGCATGAATTGCGGCTGGCCCCGGGTCTGCACCAGCTCAGCCGGCACGGTGCTGACATAGAGCGCCGGGGCGCCCGGCGGTGTGTTCGGCGGCGCCGGCATCGGGTCGAAGCCCTGGTGCTTGGCCGCTGCCTCCGCCGCGCGCAGCGCCTCCGAGGGCGCCGCCAGCACCGCCCATTCGCCGTCGAGCTGCCCCGCCGTGTACCAATGCCCGGCGGCGAAGGCGAACCAGGCGCCGCTCTTCGCGTGCAGCAGCAACGGCCGGGCATTGGCGGCGCGTTCGAACGCCGTGCCTTGCAGCGGATGCAGCACCGGCTCGCCGGCCACCGGCAGCAGCGCCGCCGGCGCGTCGGCGACGATGATGCGCGGCGGGTCGTTCTTCACCGGCACGGTCGCGACTGCGGCGATCTGCTGGCTGACCGCGTAGGTCGTCTGCAACTGGTCGAGCGCCGCGGTGAAGCCCGGCTGCGGCAGGCGCGATTGCAGCAGTTGCTTGACCGTGGCGTCGCGGTCCGGCGCGGTCGGGATATCGACCGAGTCGATGCGCATCTGGTCGAGCTGCACCAGGCCCGCTTCCTTGTCGATCAGCGCCCGGG
>DATJSJ010000216.1:0-3311 GCA_035504175.1 Acetobacteraceae bacterium | reverse complement strand
ACGAATGGATTGCAAAGGCTGAGCCTTTGCCGGGGTCCAGGGGCGGAGCCCCTGGCCTTGTCCCTTGCTGCGGTGTAGGACGCCCCCCGCATGACCGCCCCCTTCCCCGCCGTCGCCCTTGCCGCAGAGTCTGACGCGCCGCTGATCCTCGCCCTCCCCAAGGGCCGGATCCTCGAGGAATGCCTGCCGCTGCTCGCCCGCGCCGGCATCGCCCCCGCGCCGGACTGCACCGACGAGGGCAGCCGCCGGCTGCGGTTTCCGACCGAGGATCCGGCGCTGGACGTGATCCGCGTCCGCTCCTTCGACGTCGCGACCTTCGTGGCATTTGGCGCGGCGCAACTCGGCATTTGCGGCGCCGACGTGTTGATGGAGTTCGACTATCCCGAAATCTACGCCCCGCTCGATCTCGGCATCGGGCGGTGTCGCGTCTGCGTGGCGGAGCCTGCGACGACGGCCGGCTCGGACGACCCGACCCGCTGGTCGCGGGTCAGCGTCGCGACCAAATACCCGAGCATTACCCGCCGCCACATGGCCGCCCGCGGCGTGCAGGCGGAGATCGTGGCGCTTTCGGGCGCGATGGAGCTGGCTCCCGGTCTCGGGCTTGCCCGCCTGATCGTCGACCTGGTGCAGACCGGGTCGACCCTGAAGGCGAACGGGCTGGTCGAGACCGAGACGATCGCGCACGTCACCAGCCGGCTGATCGTCAATCGCACCGCGCTCAAGACCCGCCCGGAGCAGATCGGCGCCTGGATCGCCCGTTTCCGCGCCGCGCTGGAGCGGCCGTGAGGCGACTTTCCGCGGCCGATCCGGGCTTCGATGCGGATTTCCGGGCGCTGCTGGAGCAGAAGCGGGATGCGGGCGAGCAGGTTGACCGGGCGGTCGCGGCGATCATCGCCGCGGTGCGCCAACGCGGCGATGCGGCGCTGTGCGAACTCACCGCCCGGTTCGATCGCGCCACGGTCACGCCGGAGCGGCTGCGCATTGCCGCCGAGGAGATCGACGCCGCGGCCGCCGCGGTGCCGGCCGCGCTGACTGCAGCCCTCGATCTGGCAGCCAGCCGGATCGAGGTGTTCCACGCCGCGCAGCGCCCGGGTGATCTGCGGATTGCCGATCCCGCCGGGCTCACCATGGGGCTGCGCTGGACGCCGCTCGACGCGGTCGGGCTGTACGTGCCCGGCGGCAAGGCGGCCTATCCCTCCTCGGTGCTGATGAACGCGATTCCGGCGCGAGTCGCGGGTGTCGGACGCATCGCGATGTGCGTGCCCTGTCCCGGCGGGGCGCTGAACCCGCTGGTGCTGGCGGCGGCGAAGCGGGCCGGGATCGACGAGATCTACCGCGTCGGCGGCGCCCAGGCGGTGGCGGCCCTGGCCTTCGGCACGGCGACGATCGCGCCGGTCAACCGGATCGTGGGGCCCGGCAACGCCTATGTGGCGGAGGCGAAGCGCCAGGTCTTCGGCCATGTCGGCATCGACAGCATCGCCGGGCCGTCGGAGGTCGTTATCCTGGCGGATCGCGACAATGAGCCGCGCCGGGTCGCGGTCGACCTGCTCGCCCAGGCCGAACATGACGAGGCAGCGCAGGCGATCCTGATCACCGATCACGCGCATTTCGCCGATGCCGTGGCGCTGGCGGTCGAGAGCGAGCTCCCGACGCTGCCGCGCGCCGCGATCGCCGGAGCAAGCTGGAACCGGCATGGCGCGATCGTGCTGGTCCGCGGGTGGGATGAGGCGGCGCGACTGGTCGACCGGCTGGCGCCGGAGCACCTGCAGATCATGGTCCGCGAGCCGGCTGCGCTCTTCGCGCGCATCCGTCATGCCGGCGCCGCCTTCCTGGGCGCCGACTGTCCGGAGGCGCTGGGCGACTACATTGCCGGGCCGAACCATGTGCTGCCGACCGGGCGAACCGCACGATTCGCGTCCGGGCTGTCGGTGTTCGACTTCCTCAAGCGCACCACGTGGGTCGACGGTGATCCCGGGGCGCTGGCGCAACTCGCGCCCGCGGCGATCGCATTGGCGGAGGCTGAAGGACTGCAAGCGCATGCAAGGAGCCTTGCCCTGCGGCTGGGACAGGCAGGCTTGGCTTGATTAAGCGGCATGCGCGGCTCATGTTCCGCGCCGATGCGAACAGGGCGCATGAGGGCGGATGTCGAAAGAGGACATGATTGAGTTCAGCGGAACGGTGATGGAGCTTCTGCCCAATGCCATGTTCCGCGTGCGACTCGACAACGAGCACACGATTCTTGCTCATACCAGCGGCAAGATGCGCAAGAATCGCATCCGCGTGCTGGCCGGCGACCGAGTCAATGTCGAGATGACGCCGTATGACCTGACCAAGGGTCGCATCACGTTTCGCTTCAAGTAATCCGGGCCGCCGCCTGAGCCCCGATCGCGGCCGCATTGTCCGGACGGGCGAATCCGCGGTCACCCTGCTCCCGTCACGATGCTGATCCTGGCATCCGCCAGCCCGAGGCGGCTCGAGCTGCTCCGGCAGATCGGCGTCAATCCCGACGCGGTCGTCGGCGCCGACATCGATGAGACGCCCCAACCCGGTGAGCGGCCGCGCGACCTGGCGCTGCGCCTCGCGCGCGGCAAGGCCGCGGCAGTCGCCCGGCCTGGTGTGCACGTTCTTGCCGCCGACACCGTCGTCGCCGCCGGGCGGCGGATTCTGCCCAAGACGGAGGAGATGGCCGAGGCGAAGGCCTGTCTGGACCTGCTCTCCGGCCGGAGACATCGCGTGATCACGGCGGTGATGCTGTGGAGCCCCGGCGGCCAGGTGTCCGAGCGGGTCGTAGTCAGCACCGTCGCCTTTGCCCGGCTGACGGACGCGCAGAAGCGGGCCTACCTCGAGAGTGGCGAATGGCGCGGCAAGGCGGGCGGCTACGCGATCCAGGGTTGCGCCGCCGCGTTCATCCGCTTCCTCTCCGGCACCTATTCCGGGGTGGTGGGGTTGCCGCTGTTCGAGACCGCCCAGCTGCTGCGCAGCCGCGGCTTGCTGGTGTGAGCGCGGCCGGGGCGATCCGGGTTGCCTCCAGCCCCGGCGAGGCGCGGGTGGCGGTGGTCACGGGTGGCGGGCTGGCCGACTACGCGATCTGGCGGCCCGGCGCCCCGGACGGGGTCGGCGACCTGCATCGCGGCCGGGTCACGGCTCGGGTGCCGGCGTTGGCCGGGGCGTTCGTGGCGCTTGCGGGTGTGCCGGACGGGTTTCTCCCGGACAGTGAGGGCGGCGCTGGCGTCACCGTGGGGGACCCGGTCGGCGTACGGATCACCCGCGCGGCGCAGGGCGGCAAGGGGCCACGGCTGTCCGCCCGGTTG
>DATJSJ010000215.1:0-18806 GCA_035504175.1 Acetobacteraceae bacterium | reverse complement strand
CCTGCCCGCCTTTATCCGCCTCGGCGACATCCGCGAGGCCGCCATCACCCAGGGCAAGATCGCGAACATTCGCGCCGCGCAGGGCCGACTCGAAGAAGCGCTGGCTTTGCAGGAGCAGCGGCTCACACCGAACCGCAAGCTAGGTGATGCCGATGGCATTGCCTCGACACTGTGGGACATTTCTCGAATCGAGCGCCAGCGCGAGCGGTCCGAGCAGGCGATACCCCGACTCGCAGAAGCCTGGTCGATCTTCCAGCGGATCGGGCGAGCGGAGGGAATCGCGGTGGTTGGCGAGACCTACGGCCAGATCCTGGCCGCCGCCGGCGACCCGGAGGAGGCGCGCGCGGTGCTCGGCCTGAGTGCTGCCGCGTATCGCAAGCTCGGCCGCGCCGCGGAGGCGGAGCAGGTCGAAGCCGCAATCCGCGCTCTCGAATCACAGCAATGACCGGAGGCAGTGCGATGGCCGAGCTCCGCTTCGTGCTCGCGGGACAGGAGACGGACGGCGCCGCGGCGGCGCTGGTCGCGGCGTTCGGCGACGGCGACGACGTCGCGGCGCGGATGACGCCGGCACCGGCGCTGCCGCAGGCCGAGCGACGGGTGATCGATCCGATCTCGCTCGCGGCGCTGATCGTGTCCCTGCCGGGCGCGGCGCTGGCCGTGTGGGATCTCGCCGACCGCATCCGCAAGCGCCGCCGCGCGCAGGCGGTGGTGGCGGCGGCGCAGACGCTGCGCGCCGAGCGGCAGGTCGAGACCTGGCTGATCGCCGCCGACCAGACCCCGCGCGCCGTCGCCGATCTCGACGCCGACCGGCTGCTCGACCTCGTCGCCGCCATCACGCCGCCGCCGGACTGAGCGCGCGACCGAGAGCGCCGCAGCGCGGGCGGCGGTGCCGGCGGGTCCGTCGCCGCGATGCCGCAACGGGAGCGCCGCGGTTCGCCCCACCCTCACCCCGTCGGCAGCGCGTCGGGCTTGGCCATCCGCAACCCCGGGTCCAGCCGATGCCGCGACGCGGGCGGCGGCGGCACCCACGGGCGATCACCCCGCGCATCGCGGTCGCTCAGGATGCGCACCCCGTCCGGCCCCAGCCACACCGCCTGGGCGCCGTCGCGCCAGACGGTGAACCGGTCGATCACGGGCGGGCCGGGCGGACAGCGCCGCCGCAGCGGCTCCGCGGCCAGGATCACCGCCGCGCCGGCGCAACTCGGAGGCCGCGCCCGCCGGCGCAGCAGCAGCGCCACCGGGCCGCCGGGCGCCGCGCGCAGTTGGCAGACCGCCTCGGTGCACTCGACCAGCCCGCCCGCCGCGTCACCCGAGTCCAGCAGGCGCTGCGCCGGCCCGGCGGCCCAGTATTCCTCCCATTCGTGCAGCACGAATTTCGACGCGCCGGAGGTTTTTTCCACGAAGATGCCGGCGGGCGTGCGCAATCCGATCCAGCGCGCATCCGGCGAGACCAGCAGATCGGGCGGCCGCACCAGCGCCGGCGAGGCGAGGCCGAGCGCCAGCGGCAGCAGGCCGAGCAGCCTCAGCCGCGAGCGCCACAGCCCGAGCCAGGCGATTCCGAACGCCACCAGCAGCAGCCCCCAGACCGGCGCGTGCGGCACCGGCAGCGTCGCCGCCGGCCAGGCGGAGACCGTGCGCCCGATCGCGAGCAGCGCCGCGATGCCCCAGCCCATCGGCGCCAGGGCCAGGTGTTCGAGCCCGAGCGGCATCAGCGCCAGCGCCGCCATCCCCGCCGGCATCACCCAGAAGGCCGCGACCGGCACCGCGACCAGGTTGGCAATCACGTAGTAGAGCTGGATCTGCCCGAAATTGTACGCGGCGAAGGGCAGCGAGGCGGTGCCGGCGAGCAGGCTGGTCAACGCCAGCATCGCCGCGTGGTGCAGCAGGCGGCGCCACCAGCCGCCCTCGCCGTAGAGGCGCCGCAGCGCCGGGCGCAGCACCTCGTAGCCGGAGATCAGCGCCAGCACAGCGGAGAAGCTCATCTGGAAGCTGACGCCGGTGAGTTCCTGCGGCCGCAGCAGCAGCAGCGCGCCGGCGGCGAGGGCCAGTCCCCGCAGCGACAGCGCCCGCCGCCCGAGGGCGAGCGCGAGCACGACCAGCGACGCCATCGCGAAACTACGCAGGATCGGCAAATGCCCGCCGGTCAGCGCCAGGTAGAAGCCGCCGGCGAGCAGCGCCACGCCGGCGGCGATCGGCTTGCACGGCCAGTTGAGGGCGGCGCGTTCGGACAGCGCCAGCGCCGTGCGGGTCAGCGCCATCGCCAGCCCCATGACGATGCCGATATGCAGCCCGGCCACCGCCAGCAGATGCGCGAGCCCGGAATCGACGAACGCGGCGCGGTCGGCCGGCGGGATCGCGGTGCCGCTGCCGGTCAGCATGGTGGCGGCGATCGCCCCCTCGCCGCCCGGCAGCCCGGCCATCAGCCGCGCGGCGATCGTGGCGCGCAGCCGCTGCCACCAGGCGGCAACGCCGCCCGCATCCGCCGGTGCCGCGATCGTCACCGGCCCGAGCGCAAAGCCGCTGCCGCCCAGGCCGGAGAAATAGTCGCCGCGCTGCAGATCCCAGGCGCCGGGATAGGCCGGCGGCGGCGGCGGCCGCAGCAGGGCGCGCACCTGCACGCGATCGCCGGGGACCGGCGCGGCGGTATCGTTCGCCCGCAGGCGGATGCGGATCGTGCGGGCGAGCGTCTCGTTCCACTCGGCCAGCCCGGCGCCGCCCAGCGTCAGCCGGCGCCCGCCATCCGGCAGCACGTCCACGTCCCGCACCACCCCGTCCACGTGCACGGCGTGGGTCGGCAGCGGCACGAGCGGCAGCGCCCGCCAGGTGGCAATTTGCGCCGCGGTGAAGCCGAGGGCCGCCGCCAGCACCGCGATCGCCGCGCCACGGCCGATCAGATCGCGCCGCAGCAAGGCCACGAGCAGTCCGGCCAGCAGCATTGCCGCCGGACCACTCCAGGCGGCCGGCTCGATGCGCAGTGCGAAATACAGCGCGATGCCGGCGCCGAGGCAGACCGGCAGCCATGGCGCGAAACGGCCGCGCTCGGCGGCCAACACGGCGCGCAGGACCGCGGCGGCACGCACGCCGTGCGCCGTCCGGCCCCATCCTTTCGCCGCAACCGCCTGCTGCACCGCCAACCCCGCGATCGGCCGGCCTGGCCTCTCGATTGCGTGAGCTTACCGGATCAGCGCTGGCCGTGAAACCGAACTCCACGCCACCGCATGACTGTCGATGGTTGGAGCGGCAGCCGCGCCACCTCGACCCGGCCCCGCGCCGGCGGCGTTGCGGGCGATTCCAGTCCTTCTGCGCAGGCAGCCGACCCTGCGATGGGCCGCTCGATCGTCCGGGCCGCTGCGACGGGCTGTCGGGCCATCCCGGTTGCGATCACTCCGCTCCCAGCCCCGCCCGCAGGCGCGCGACCCAGCTTGCGTCGACCGGCCACCCGGCTTCGACCGCGGCCCGCCAGACGGCGCCGCCCACCGGCGGCAGCACCGGCTCCGCCGGCGCACTGCCCAGCCGCGCCGAGATCTGCTCGCGGACGATCCGGCTGCGCGCGACGCCTCCGGCCATGCTCCAGGGCCGGCGCCGCAGCCCCGGCGCGAGCCGCCAGGCGGCCTCGACGTGCGCGGCGAGCAGCGATGCGGCCTCGTGCATCAGCGCGCGGGCGGTCGCGTTTCCCCGCACCGCGAGGGCATCGACGGTGGCGGCGAGAGAGGCGATCCGCGGCCGCGCCTCGGCGCCGTGGAACCAGCGCAGCAGCGCATTCTGACGCCCTTCCGAGGGCAGTCCGATCGCCGTCGCCAAGGGCGCCGCAAATCCGTCATCTTGCAACCGCCCGTCGATCGCCCAGCTCAGCCGCGCCGCGGCTTCGCGGCCGATCCAGAACGCGCTGCCCTCGTCGCCGAGCCAGGGCCCCCAGCCACCGACCCGCAGTTGCCGCCCCGCCTCGTCCGCCGCCCAGACCATCGAGCCGGTCCCGGCCAGCAGCAGCGCGCCCGGCGCGCCCAGGAAGGCCGCCTCGCAGGCAACGTGGACGTCGTTGCGCAGCAGGTGCGGGAACGGTGCCAGCCGCGCCATGAGCTCGGTCTGCGCCGCGGAGATCGATTCCAGCTCGCCATGCACGGGCAGGCCGGCAACGCCGAAACCCACGCGCGCCCACGCGTCGTCCGGAACCGCGTGCAGCAAGTCCTCGAGCGGCGCGGACCAGGCGGGATCGGTGAGCGGGTTGATCCCGCCGGCCCGCGCGTGATGCACCACCGCGCCGGCGCGGTCGGCCAGAACCAGGAGCGTCTTGGTGCCCCCGGCATCGAGGCCGAGGACGAGTGCCGATTCCGCGGAGCCGGCGACGGCCCCGCAGGACGGGTCGCTGCGGTGCGACCGCGACCCGGCGGGCGGATCCTCGCGCCCCGGCGCCCCGCTTTCAGCGTGCCCGGCTGACGGTGTAGTCCGCGACATCCGCCAAAGCGTGGCGGAACGGCGTGGCCGGGAAGACCTCGAGCGCCGCCTTGGCCTCCGCGGCAAAGCCGCGGGCGCGCTCGAGCGTCGCCCACAGCGCGCCCCGCTCCTGCATCAGAACCAGCGCGTGCTCCAGATCCTCCTCGCGCTGTTCGCTGTCCTCGATGGTGCGGCGCCAGAAGGCGCGCTCGGGCGCGTCGCCGGCCGCATAGGCCGCCAGCACCGGCAGGGTGATCTTGCCCTCGCGGAAATCGTCGCCGACGGTCTTGCCCAGCAGCCGCTGGTCGGCGGCGTAGTCGAGCGCATCGTCGACGAGCTGGAAGGCGATGCCGAGATTCATGCCGTAGGTCGCGAGCGCCCACTCCTCAACCGCCGGACGGTCGGCGACCACCGCGCCGACCTGGCAGGCGGCCGCGAACAGCGCCGCGGTCTTGCCGCGGATCACATCCAGGTAGCGCGATTCTTCGGTCGAGAGATCGTTCTGCGTTACCAGTTGCAGCACCTCGCCCTCGGCGATGGTGGCCGCGGCCTGGGACAGGATGCCGAGCACTTTCAGCGACCCGTCCTGCACCATGAGCTGGAAGGCACGGGCGAACAGGAAGTCGCCGACCAGCACGGACGCCTTGTTGCCGAACACCGCGTTGGCGCTGGCCAGACCGCGCCGCAGCCGGCTCTCGTCGACCACGTCGTCGTGCAGCAAGGTCGCGGTGTGGATGAACTCGACGCAGGCGGCGAGGCTGACATGCCGCTCGCCGCCCTCCGGATAGCCGCACATGCGCGCCGCGGCCAAGGTCAGCAGCGGGCGCAGCCGCTTGCCGCCGGCGGCGACGATATGCGCCGCGAGCTGCGGAATCAGCGCCACCGGGCTTTCCATCCGGGCGACGATGGAGCGGTTGCAGGCTTCCAGGTCGCGCCCGACCAGCGCCACCAGGGCCGAGAGCGCGTCCTCGCCGGGCGTCCCCAGCGCCGGCTCGGACTGGGTCAAGCTGCCGACGACACCCAAGAAACTCTCCCGTTGATCCGCACACCGGCGGCCCGGGCCACTCCCCGACCTGTTCGGCCCTTGATCCTGCGCTCCGGTCGGCCACCATATCGGCCGGCCAGAAAACGGGTCAAGCCGAGCCCTCCGGCCGCCCCTCGCCGTCGGCCGCAGGACCATCATGCGCATCGTAGCCATCTCCAACGACCTGGTGCGGCTGAGTTTCCTCACGGCGCTGCTGCGCGACGCGGGCATCGAGAGCGTGGTGCTGGACGCGCAGATGAGTGCCACCGATGGCAGCATCGGCGCGATCCCGCGGCGTCTCGCGGTCGCCCCACGCGACGAGGCGCGCGCCCGCCGCGTGCTGGCGGAGGCCGGCGAGGCGTGACGCCGGATCCGGACGCGCTGCTCGGTGGTCGCGTCCGCTACGCCCAGCCTGAGGCGGGCTTCCGCAGCGGCATCGAGCCCGTCCTGCTCGCCGCCAGCATTCCCGCCCGGCCGGGCGACACCGTGCTGGAGGGCGGCACCGGCGCCGGGGCGGCGCTGCTCTGTCTCGCCAGCCGTGTGCAGGGCCTGCGCGGTCTCGGGATCGAGCGTGACCCCGGCCTTGCCGAGCTGGCGCGCACCAACCTGGCGACCAACGGCTTCGACGGCATCGCGATCGCGACGGGCGACCTGACGACCTGGTCCGGGCAGCCGGATCAGCCGCTATTCGACCACGCCTTCGCCAACCCGCCCTATCACGAAGCGTCCGGCACGCCGCCGCAATCGCCGTCCCGGGACTCGGCCAAGCGCGGTGGGCCGGGCCTGCTCGCCGCCTGGACCCGGGCGCTGGCCGGGCATTTGCGTCGGCGCGGCACGCTGACGCTGATCCTGCCGGCGGCGCGGCTGCCCGAAGCGCTGGCTGGCTTCGCCGCCGCACGCTGCGGCTCGGCCGCGATCATGCCGCTCTGGCCGCAGGCGGGCCGGACGGCGAAGCTGCTGCTGGCGCGTGCCGTGCGTGAGGGACGCGGACCCTGCCGGCTGCTGCCCGGCCTCGCGTTGCACGAAGCCGGCGGCGGCTACACCGCGGCCGCCGAGGCCGTGCTGCGGCGCGGCGCGGCCTTGCCGTTCTGAGCGGCGTCTGCCGCGGTCAGGCGAACTCGCGCTGGGTGTGACGCAAGTGCCAGAGCCGCTCATGGGCGGCCACCAGGCTTTCCATGTTGCGGCGCCGGTTGCCCTCGGGCCGGCTGCTCGGGCGGGTCACGATCGTCTCGAGCACCCGCAGCAGCTGCTCGGCGACGGTGAGCTCGTTCATGTCGCAGGCATGGTGGAAGGCGATCAACACCTTGTCCGACAGGCGCCGGCTGTGCCGCGGCGCTCCCGAAATCCCGTCCCGCACCGGGTCGTCGAAGTCGTTCTGCAAGGTGTCCAAGTTCGTTGTTCCCAAGTTCGCGACCGTCCGGCCATTGCGTCCCGGGCAGGCGACGGGCCCGTCGGCCGAAGGCCGGCTCCGCTCGCATCCAGCGACCCGCCGGAAACGATTTCATTCCCTGCATTAGGCAATCGCGCCCCTCGCGCGATCGTGATTCCGGCGTGACGCGGGCGGTAGTCTGCAGAGACACGACTTCGCGTGCCGCGGGACCACAGACGCTCCGCAGCATTCTCTCAGCTATCCGCAACCGTGCCCCCGGGCACCGGTGCGGCTTCAGACCGTTTTAACAGAATCGCGCAATCTCGCGACGCGCGCCATGCGGCGCAGCGGCGGATCGTGACAGCGGACGCGGCTGGCGGCAGCGAATCCGCGTTAGAGTTTCGATAAATCGGCTCCCGCACAATCCCGCCATCGGGATCGGCACCGACACGATCCCGGCGCCTGAACGCGAATACATGCGGGAGCAAGAAGATCATGTCGCAGAGCGGCAATCCCCAGCTTTGGCTGTCTGCGGTGCCGCCCGGCACAACGACGGTGACTACCGCCGCAACCTCGCAATACATGGATCTGTTCAGCGGCTCCTCTGCCTGGCCGGACACGACGGCGCAGAGCGGCGCTTTCATGGTGACGACGAGTTTCATCCTGAACGCGTCCACCGCGCAGCTGCAGCAGATCTTCGCCTATCTGCAGCAGAACCACATCGCGCTCGCCCTGCAGGCCGCCGTATTGCCGCAGGGCGCCGACGGCACCGGCATGAACGTCGAGGGCTACTACAACATCGCCTCGCTGCAGACCGCGCTCGACCGCATCCAGACCCTCGGCGGCAATCTCCAGTACGTCACGATGGATGAGCCGCTGTACTACGGCCACCAGTCGACCGAGGTCCACGCCGGCCAGGCCTCGATCACCGCGGTCGCGCAACAGGCCGCCAGCACCGTCGCGTTGATCAAGTCGGTGTTCGCCGACGTGCAGGTGGGAGACACCGAGCCGACCAACGTTCCGGCCAGCGATCTGCAGCAATTCATGCAGGCGTTCCAGCAGGCCTCCGGCCAGCCGCTCGCCTTCGTGCAGGCCGACGTCGACTGGAACGATCCGGCCTGGCAGTCGACGCTGGAAAGCTGGGCCGCGACCGTGCGTGCCGCCGGCTCGCAGTTCGGCGTCATCTACGACGGCAAGCCGAGCGATGCGACCAGCCTCGCCTGGACGATATCCGCCGAACAGCACATGGCAGCGGTCGAGGCCGATCCGCTGATCGCGCCAAGCCAAGTGCTGGTCGACAGCTGGCAGGCCAATCCGTCGCAACTGCTGCCGGAGGGGCTGCCGGGCACGCTGACCCATGTCGCGCTCGAGACCGCGCTCGTCGCGCCGCTCTACACCGACGGGGTGCTGACCGGCGGCGCCGGGCTCAGCATCGCGACCACCGTGCCCGAGACGGCAAACGCCGTTGCCGGCTATTCGGTGAGCCTTCCCGGCCTCGGCGTCGGGATCGCGACGCCCAACCCGGGCACCGTCACCTTCGCGGTGGTGATCACCGACTCGGCCGGCCTGCTGACCGCCCAGGCGAGCGGCGCCGGTACGGTCAGCGGCGCCGGCAGCAACGTGCTGACCCTGACCGGCTCGCTCGCCGACATCAATGCCGAGCTCGCGGGGCTCGGCTACCAGGCGGCAGGGACCGGCGCCGAGACGCTCGACATCGCCACCTATGACGGCGCCGGCATGGTCGACGACCACCAGCTCACCGTCACCGCCGCCGCGCCGGTGGCGGTGAAGCTGCCCGCGGACGCCACCGCCGCCGCGCTCTACCAGGCGATCTACGGCCAGGCCCCGACCGACGCCGATCTCGCACCGGTGCAGACGGCGCTCGACGCCGGCGCGCCACTGGCCGAGGCCGCCGCCCCGTGGCTCGCCCAGGCGCAGGCGACGGCGACCGGCCTGCTGCAAACCGAGCTCGGAAAAGCGCCCCCGACCGCGGCGGTGCAGAACTGGACCACGGCACTCGCCGACGGCAAAACCCCGGCGCAGCTCGAAGCGGCGCTGGCGCGCTCCGCTTTCCTGCAACACGAGCTCGCCGCCGTCTATACCGCGACCCAGGGCCAGGCGCCGGGCGCGACCGCGCTCGCGGCGCTGACCGCCCAGCTCGCCGGCGGCGCCTCGCTGGATGCGGTCGAGGCGCCGCTGATCGCCGGCTCCGCGGCGGCGACCGAGGCGGCCGCGATCGGGCTCGCGGTCACCGGCCAGGCGCTGGATGCGACGAACGTCGAGCATGTCGCGCGATCGCTGATCGACGGCGTCGGCATGGCGGCGGTCCGCGGCACGCTCGCCAACACGGCACCGGTGCAGGCGGCACTTGGCTCGCTCTGGCTGGATGTGCAGGGCGTCGCCGCGACCGCGGCGCAGCTCCACGCCCTGACCGCACGGATCGCCAACGGCGCCAGCCTGCAGCAGGTCGAGGGGCAGATCGACGCCATCGCGCAGCGGGAGATTACCGCACTCTACAGGTCGGTGCTCGGCCGCGCACCGAGCGCCGGCGAGCTCGCCAGCCAGTCCGCGCTGCTGGAGGGCGGCCGCGCGCTGTCCTGGCTGCGCACGAACCTCGCCGTCTCGGCCGAGTCCGAAACCAAGCTTGCCGCCGCGTTCAGTAAGGTGCTGGGCCAGACGGCGACATCTCCGATGCTGAAAAGCATGATGGCGACGGTGGCGCACGGCACCTCGCTTGCCGGCATGAGCACCGAGCTCGCGACCATCGACTCGCTGTCGAACCAGATTCTCGGCACCGCGCCCGATGCCGGCACGATCGCCACCATGCTGCAGGAATACGTCGTCGGCCGGTCGGACGCGCAGATCCGGACCAACCTCGCCTGGTCCCCCGCCTCGCAACAGATCGCCTCGGACGCCTATCAGCAGGATTTCGGCCATGCACCGAAGCCGGGCGTGCTGGGCGGGCTGCTCAACGCAATGGCGGGCGGCGCCACGCTCGCCACGGTCGAGACCGGGCTCTTGCAGCAGGCGGCGGCCGACCAGCCGGTGATCGGCGGCGTGGTGGCGAGCCAGACGGTCTCGGCGACCGGCAACCTGCTGCCCTTCGCGGCCCTCACCCTCACCGACCCGGACCCGCTGCAGACGGAAAGCGCGACCGTCACGCTCGCCCCGGGGCCGGGCACGATGACGGCGCGCGCCGGCGCGATGAGTGCCGACGGGCTGCACCTGACGCTCTCCGGCACGGTGGGCTTCGTGCAGAATCATCTGAACACGTTGATGATCAACCCGAAAGTCGGGGCGCCGGCGCAGCTTTCGCTGACGGTCACGAACGGCATCGGCAACAGCAGCAGCGCCAGCGCCACGATCAGCGTCGAGACCACCACGCCGGCGGCCATGACTTTCATCTATGCCTCGGCCGGCAACGACCAGCTCCCCGCCACGCTCAACCCCGACCTGTTCGTCGTCGGCGCCGATGGCGGCCAGGACGTGATCACCGGCTTCAACCCGGCGCACGACATCATCCAGCTCCCGGCCGCCGATCTCGCGAGTTTCGCCGCGGTCGAGGACCACATGACCGCGGCCGCGGGCGGCACGCATATCGCGCTTTCGGCCAGCAGCGGCATCCAGCTCGCCGGAATCGCCCCGTCGAGCCTGCAGGCGGGAAACTTCCACTTCGCCTGACGGGCGCCGGCTGCATGGGCGGCGCGGCCGGTCAGCCGGGCGCCTCGCCGTCCGGCATGAACTCCATTTCCAGCCGATTGCGCCCGTCGGGGCGGCTGTGGGTCAGCCGGGTCGCGTAGTGGCGCAGCAGGCGCAGCCCCATCCCGCCGGCCGGCGCCTCCTCGAGGGTGTGCGGCCGCGGCGGCAGCGCACAAGCGGTCGGATCGAACGGCGCTCCGTCATCGACCACGATCGCCGTGAGCACCGGCTGACGCAGCAGCGTGATCTCCACTGCCTGGGGCTGGCCGGGCCGGAAGCCGTGCGTCAGCACGTTGACCACCGCTTCGTCGAGACAGAGGCGCAGTGCATGGGCCGGTCCCGGCGGCAGGGCCCAGTCGCGCTCGATCGTGTCCAGCCACGCGGCCAGGCGCGCCATCTCCGACGGGTCGTTGCGCAGCGCGAGGCGTGCGGTCGGCGGCGCGGCGGACGGCACGGTGCCTAGGCCAACACCGCCGCCAGCGCCGCGTCAGCGTCGTGATGGATCGGCATCAGCTCGGCGATGCCGCTCACCCACAGCACCTTCTCCACATCCTTTGCCGGATGCAGCAGCACGACGCGGCCGCCCCGGCGCCCCAGCCGCTTGGCCGCCAGCAGCAGCGTGCGCAGCCCGATCGAGGAGATGAAATCCACCCGCGCGAGATCGATCAGCAGCGCCTGGCGCGTCTCCGAGAGCTCGGTCAGGGCCGCATCGACGGCAGCCGTGCCGGCCACGTCCATCCGGCCCGCCAGCACCACCCTGGCGCGTTCCCCGTCCAGCGCTTCCACGTCCATTTGCATGCGACCGGCCCCTGCCCGGCCCGTGCCGCACCGCAACCGCGCGCGTCACCAGCCGGACCTCTTGATGCCCGTGCCGGCCCGGGTACGCAATGGCCCCGGTGCGGCGCTTGCGGCCCGGGCAGGCGGCTGCGAGTGTCGCGGCCCATGAGCGACCCGGCACCGCCGAGCGCGCCACCCCCGGGCACCGCCCGGCTGCTGGTGGTCGACGACAATGCCGACAACCGCGACGTGCTGACCCGCCGGCTGCGCCGGCTGGGCTACACGCAGCTCGAGACCGCGGCGGATGGCGAGGCGGCACTCGCGGCGCTAGCGGCCGCGTCGTTCGACGTGGTGCTGCTCGACGTGACCATGCCGCGGCTCGACGGCGTCGCCGTGCTGAGCGCGATGCGCGACGCCGGGCGGCTGGAGCGCACGGCGGTGATCATGATCTCGGCCTCGACCGAGCTCGACACGGTGGTGCGCTGCATCGCGCTCGGCGCCGAGGATTACCTGCCGAAGCCGTTCAACCCGGTGCTGCTGCAGGCGCGGCTCGGCGCGGTGCTGGAGCGCCAGGCGCTGCGGGCCGAGATCCGGCGCCAGCTTGACCGCATGGAGCAGGAACTGGCGGAGGCACGACGGCAGCAGCTCGACATGCTGCCGCACGAGTTCCCGCGCGGCCTCGGCCGGCTCCGCGTCGCGGTGCACGCGGTGATGCAGCCGGCGCGCGAGGTCGGCGGCGATCTCTACGACTGCTTCGCCGCCGGCCCGACCGCGCTCTGTCTCGCGGTCGGCGACGTCTCGGACAAGGGAATGCCGGCGGCGCTGTTCATGGCGCGCACCCGCAGCCTGCTGCGCGCCAGCGCGCTGCAATTCGCGGCGATCGCCGGCCGGCTGCCGCGGCCGGCGGAGCTGCTGCGGGCGATGAACGAGGAGCTGTGCAAGAACAACCCGGTCGGCATGTTCGTCACTCTCTGGCTCGGGTTGCTGGACGTCGATTCCGGCCGGCTCGACTACGCCAATGCCGGCCACGTGCTGCCCTGGCTGATGCGCCACGACGGCGCCATCACCGAGATCGCGTGCCGGCCCGGCCTGCCGCTCGGGGCCAGCCTGCACGCGCGCCACACCGATGAGACGCTGATGCTGGCGCCGGGCGATGCGCTGGTGGTGATCACCGACGGATTGCCGGAGATGATGGACGAGGCGGGCGCGTTCTTCTCGCTCGACCGCGTCGCCGCGACGCTTGCCGGGCTGCGCGGCGCCGATGCCGAGAGCATGGCCGAGCGGCTGGTCGCGACCAGCCTCGCCTTTCGCGGCGCGGCACCGCAGGCCGACGACGCGGCGGCGCTGGTGGTGCGGCTGGCGGCGGATGGCGAAGTCGCCTGAGTGCCGGGCGGCGCAGCTCGGCGCACCGGCCGCGCGCCCCCGGCCTCAGCCCCAGGCGCCCACATGCAGCGCCGCCGCCTCCTCCTCGAGCAGCGGGCCGACCACGGTGACGGGCCGCTGCCCGGCGGCGAAGACCGCGCGGCATGCAAGGTCGAGCGTCGGGTTCTCCGGATGCGCCCCGGTCAACGCCCGCAGCCGCCGCTCGGACAGGCCGTAGACCACCCGCCCGACCCCCGCCCAATACGCGGCGCCGGCGCACATCGCGCAGGGCTCGGCCGAACTCGCGAGCGTGCAGCCCGCCAGGAAGTCCGGCCGCCAGCGCCGGGAGGCGCGGGTCATCAGCACCCGCTCCGCGTGCCCGGTCATGTCATGCGCCGGCAGGAAGGCATTGCCCTGGCGCATCAGCACCCGTCCGTCCGGGCCGGCCAGCACCGCGCCGAACGGGTGCTGCCCGGCGGCGTGCGCCCGGGCGGCGACGGCGAAGGCGGCGCGCAGCAGCCGCAGATCCGCCGCCGCCGGCGCGGGCTCGTCGTCTCGCGTCAGGCCTGCACGCCTTCCACGTACCAGTTCATCGTCAGCAGGTCGTGGTCGGAGGGATGCGTGCCGGCCGCGACCTTCAAGGCGCCCTTGGCGTCGTTCACCGGCCCCTCGAACGGATAGAGCGTGCCGTCGATGATGCCCTGTTTGACCTTGTCGGCGGCCTGCTGCGCCGCCGGCGTGACGCCGGGCCCAAACGGCGCCAGCTCCACCATCCCTTCCTTGAGCCCGTACCAGACCGACTGGGTCTTCCACGTGCCGTCCAGCAGCGCCTGCGTGCGCTCGACGTAATAGGGCGCCCAATTGTTGATGATCGCGGTGAGTTGCGCCGTCGGGCCGAACTTGCGCATGTCGGAGTCCTGCCCGAACGCATAGACGCCGCGGCTCTGCGCGGTCTGCATCGCCGCCGGGCTGTCGGTGTGCTGGGCGATGACGTCCGCGCCCTGGTCGATCAGCGATTTCGCCGCATCCGCCTCCTTGCCCGGATCGAACCAGGTGTTCACCCAGATGATCTTGGTGCGGAAGTTCGGATTGACCTTGCGCGCCGCGATGGTGAAGGCATTGACCCCCATGACCACCTCGGGGATCGGGAAGGGTGCGACGTAGCCGCAGAACCCCTTCTTCGACACCGCGCCGGCGATCGTGCCGCACACCGCGCGGCCCTGGTAGAAGCGGGCATTGTATTCCGCGGCATTCGGCAGCGTCTTGTAGCCGGTCGCGATCTCGAACTTCACGTTGGGAAACTGCTGCGCCACGCGCAGCGCCGGGTTCATGTAGCCGAACGAGGTCGCGAAGATCATCGCATCGCCGGAGGCGGCGAGCTGGCGGAACACGCGCTCGGAGTCCGGTCCTTCCGCCACGTTCTCCACGTAATGCGTCTTGACCTTGTCGCCGAACTTCGCCTGCACCGCGCGGCGGCCGAGTTCGTGCTGGTAGCTCCAGCCGAAATCGCCGACCGGGCCGACATAGACGAAGCCGAGCGAGGGCGGTGACGCGGCACGCGCCCGGCCGCCGGCGAGTGCGACGGCCGCCGCCGCCGTTCCCGCCAGGAAGCCGCGGCGGTCGATGTTGCAGCCCATGGTCTCTCCCCTTCTTTGCTTTGCAGGATCGCGGCGATCAGCTCGCCGGCCGGAACGGCTTGCCGAGACAGGCGGGCGCTTCCAGGCGGCCGCGCAGCGCGCCCGAGGACATGATCGTGAGCACGATGATGGTGGCGAGATAGGGCACCATCGCCAGCACCTGCGACGGCACCGGCAGACGGCCGCTGCCCTGCAGGAAGAGCTGCAGCACGGTGACGCCGCCGAACAGCCAGGCGCCGGCCAGCACGCGCCACGGCCGCCAGGCGGCGAACACCACCAGCGCCAGCGCGATCCAGCCGCGCCCCGCGGTCATGTCCTCGACCCAGAGCGGCGTGTAGGCGAGCGAGAGATAGGCGCCGCCGAGTCCGCTCATGGCGCCGCCGAACAGCACGGCGAGATAGCGGATGCGGATCACGTCGTAGCCGATCGAGTGCGCCGAGAGATCGGCCTCGCCGACCGCGCGCAGGATCAGCCCGGCGCGGCTGCGGGCGAGGAACCAGGCGATCGCCGGCGTCATCAGCAGGCCGAAATAGACCAGCGCGTCGTAACGGAACAGCAGCGCGCCGGCGACGGGAAGATCGGAGACACCGTGCAGGCTGAGCCGCGGCAGCGCCGGCACCGGATGGCCGGTGAAGCCCTTGCCGATCAGCGCCGACAGCCCGATGCCGAAAATCGTCAGCGCGAGCCCGGTCGCGACCTGGTTGGCGACCAGGGTCAGCGTCAGCACGCCGAACACCAGCGACAGCGCCGCCCCCGCCGCGGCGCCGGCCAGCACCGCGAGCGTGTCGCTGCCGGTCAGCGTCATGGTGGCGAAGGCGCAGACCGCGCCGACCAGCATCATGCCCTCGATGCCAAGGTTGAGCACGCCGGAGCGCTCGACCACCAGCTCGCCGAGGGCCGCGAGCAGCAGCGGCGTGGCACTGTTCACCACCGTGACCAGCAGCGGGATCAGTACGCTCGCGGTCATGCCGGCGCCTTCACCGGCAGCGGCGTCGTGCGCGGCGCGGCGATGCGCAGCCGGTAGCGCACCAGGAAATCCGACGCCAGCAGCAGGAACAACAGCAGCCCCTGCACCAGCCCGGTCGTCGCGGCCGGCAGCCCGGCCACCACCTGCGCATTGTCGCCGCCGATATAGGAGAGGGCGACGACCAGCCCGGCGAGGATGATGCCGAGCGGATCGAGCCGGCCGAGGAAGGCGACGATGATCGCGGTGAAGCCGTAGCCGGGCGTGAGCGTCGGGATGAGCTGCCCGATCGGCCCCGCCACCTCGAATACGCCGGCGAGGCCCGCGAGCCCGCCGCTCGCCAGCATGGTGATCCAGACCAGGCGCGCGCGGCTGAACCCGGCATAGCGCGCCGCCGCCGGTGCCAGCCCCGCGGCGCGGATCTGAAACCCGAGCATCGACCGCGACATCACCAGCCAGGCGGCGATCGCGATCAGCAATGCGACCACGACGCCGAGATGCAGCCGCGTGCCGGGGATCAGGATCGGCAGCGTCTCCGCCGGCGAGAACATGCGCGATTGCGGGTAGTTGAACCCTTCCGGGTCCTTCCACGGCCCGTAGACCAGGATCGCCAGGAACAGCGAGGCGACATAGGTCAGCATCAGGCTGGTCAGGATCTCGTTGACGCCGAGCACGACGCGCAGGAAGGCCGGGATCGCGGCCCAGATCATGCCGCCGAGGATGCCGGCGAGACACATCAGCGGCAGGATCCAGCCGCCCGGCTGGTTCCAGAACGCGAGCGCCACGCCGCCGCCACAGATCGCACCGAGCGTGAGCTGGCCCTCGGCGCCGATGTTCCACACATTGGCGCGGAAGCCGGCGGCGAGCCCGACCGCGATCATCACCAGCGGCGCCGCCTTGACGCCGAGCTCGGCAAGTCCGTTGCCGGAGAGCAGCGGCGCGATGAAGAAGGCGTACAGCGACCGCGCCGGGTTGTCGCCCATCACCGCGAACAGGCCGAAGCAGACCAGCATGGTCGCCACGACCGCGAGCGGCGGCGTCAGATAGAGCAGCGGCCGCGAGACGATCGGGCGGCGCTCGATCCTAATCCGCATGCGCCAGCTCCAGGGACGCGATCCCCGCCGGCGCGCTGCCGCCGTGCACCCCGCCCATCAGCAGGCCGAGCTGCTCGGTACTGACGTGCTGGGCCGCCATCGGCGCCGAGAGGACGCCGAGATTGATCACCGCCAGCCGGTCGGACAGCGCCAGCAACTCGTCCAGATCCTGCGAGATCACCACCACCGCGGCACCGCGCCCGGCGAGTGCCAGCAGCGCGCGGTGGATCGCCGCCGCCGCGCCGGCATCGACGCCCCAGGTCGGCTGCGACACGACCAGCACGCCCGGCTCCTGCAGGATCTCCCGCCCGAAGACGAATTTCTGCAGATTGCCGCCCGAGAGGCTGGAGGCGGGCATGTCGATGCCCGGCGTGCGCACGTCGAAGTCGCGCACGATCTCGCGCGCGAAGGCCGCGGCCCGGCCGGCGCGGATGAAGCCGCCGGCGAGCAGCGCGCGGCGCCGATGCGCGGTCAGCACCGCGTTCTCGACCAGGCTCAGGTCCGGGATCGCGGCGTGGCCGTTGCGCTCCTCCGGCACGCAGGAGAGGCCGCGGCGGCGCCGGCGCGCGGCACCGAGCGTGCCACAAGGTCGGCCGTCGATCCGCATCGCCTCGGCGCGCGGCGCCGGACGCTCGCCGGACAGCGCCAGCATCAGCTCCGCCTGGCCGTTGCCGGCGACGCCGGCGATGCCGAACACCTCGCCCCCGCGCACCTCGAAGCCGATGTCGCGCAACGCCACACCATGCATGCTCTCGGCCGGCAGCGACAGGCGATCGACCGCGAGCCGCACCGCGCCGGTCGTCACCCCCTCCCGGTGCGCCGGCATGCGCAGCTCGGCGCCGATCATCATCCGGGCCATGCTGGCGGCGCTTTCCGTGCGCGGATCGCACACGGCGACGACGCGGCCGCCGCGCAGCACCGTCGCGCGATGGCACAGCGCCTCGATCTCGCGCAGCTTGTGGCTGATGTAGAGGATCGAGACGCCCTCGGCGGCGAGGCGGCGGAGCGTCGCGAACAGCACCTCGACCTCCTGCGGCGTCAGCACCGAGGTCGGCTCATCCATGATCAGCAGCTTCGGCGCGCCGAGCAGGCAGCGCACGATCTCGATCCGCTGCCGCTCGCCGACCGACAGCGTGTACACCTCGCGCCCCGGGTCGAGCGGCAGACCGTAGGCGGCGCTGACCGCGCGCACCCGCTCGGCGAGCTTGCCCATCGGCTCCGGCTGGTCGAGGCCGAGGGCGACGTTCTCCAGCACCGTCATCGCCTCGAACAGCGAGAAGTGCTGGAACACCATGCCGATGCCAAGCGCGCGCGCGGCGCGCGGATCGGGCACCGCGACCGGTCGGCCCTCCCATTGCATCGAGCCGGCATCGGCCTGCAGCACGCCGTAGATGATTTTCACCAGCGTCGATTTGCCGGCGCCGTTCTCGCCGAGCAGGGCGTGGATTTCCCCGGGCTCGACGGTGAGGTCGATATCGGAATTCGCCAGCACGCCGGGAAAGCGCTTGGTGATGCCGACGAGGGCGAGGCGCGCGGTCATGCGGCGCGCTCGGCATCGTGCCGCGCCGCGGCGGCGGCGAAGGCCGCGACCAGCTCCGCCGCGACCAGCGCCGCGATCACTTCCGGCCGCTTGTCGCGCACGCCGCGATCGCCGATCGGGCAGACCAGGCGCGCGATGCGGTGCTCGGCGATGCCGATGTCGCGGAAACCATGCTCGAAGCGCCGGCGCTTGGTGGTCGAGCCGATCAGCCCGACATAGGCGAGATCGTCGCGCTCCAGCGCCGCCGCGGTGATGCGCGCATCCAGCGCGTGGCTGTGCGTCAGCACGACGCAGGCAGCCCCCGGCGGCGCGCCCGCGACCTCGGCCTCGGGATCGGGTGCGACGATGCGCGCGATGCCCGCCGGCACCGCGCCGAACGCATCCGCCCGGTCGTCGATCCAGCGCACCCGGAACGGCAGCAAGGCGAGCGCCCGGATCAGCGCATGGCCGACATGGCCGGCGCCGAACACCAGCACCGTCGGCGCCGCCGCGTCGGCCGCCGCCTCGGCCCCTGCCAGCGCGGCAACCGCGGTGGCGTCGGCGCGGGCGATGCGCAGCCGCACATGGCCGCCGCAGCACTGGCCGATCGCCGGCCCGAGCGGGATCTCCACCACCGCCTCCGCGTCGCCGCCGGCGAGCAGCGCGCGGGCGCGGGCGACCGCGTCGAGCTCGAGCTGGCCGCCGCCGATCGTGCCGGCGATCGCGTCCGCGGTCACCAGCATCGCCACGCCCTCCTCGCGCGGCGTCGAGCCGCGGGCGCGCTCAACGCGCACCAGCGCCGCCGGCTGCCCCGCCGCGAGCCAGTCGCGCAGCGCGGCGGCAAGCCCGGTCATGCCGCGTCCTGCCTGGTGCCGGCGGCGGCGCGCAGCCGCTCGACCGCGTCCAGCACGCGCTCCGGCGTCGCCGGCG
>DATJSJ010000214.1:0-54397 GCA_035504175.1 Acetobacteraceae bacterium | reverse complement strand
AGCGACAAGCTGACGCTGCTGCCCCTGGTTGCGCTCGTCGTGGGCTCGATGATCGGCGGCGGCGTTTTCAACCTGCCGCGCGACATGTCGGCCGCGGCGCGGCCCGGCGCCATCATCATCGGCTGGGCGATCACCGGGCTCGGCATGCTGGCGCTGGCCTTCGTCTATCAGGGCCTGGCGGTGCGCAAGCCGGCGCTCAATGCCGGGCCGTATGCCTACGCCAAGGCGGGGTTCGGCGATTTCGTCGGCTTCAACAGCGCCTGGGGCTACTGGATCAGCGCCTTTCTCGGCAATGTCGCCTACGCGGTCGCGATCTTCAGCGCGCTGTCCTTCTTCATCCCGGCCTTCGGCAAAGGCAACAATCTCGCCTCCATCATCGGCGCCTCGCTCTGCCTGTGGCTGATCCACGGGCTGGTGCTGAGCGGCATCCGCGGCGCCGCCTTCATCAACGTGATCACCACGCTCGCCAAGCTGGTGCCGCTGATCCTGTTCGTCGTGGTCGCGATCATCGCGTTCAACTACGACAAGTTCACCCTCGACTTCTGGGGCCGCGGCGGCGCGCCGGGCACCGCCGATCTCGGCAGCGTGCTGGCGCAGGTGAAGAGCACGATGCTGGTGACGCTCTGGGTGTTCATCGGCATCGAGGGCGCCAGCGTCTATTCCGCCCGTGCCCGCACGCGCAGCGATGTCGGCAAGGCGACGGTGATCGGCTTCGCCGGCGCGCTCGGGATCTACGTGCTGGTCTCGCTGCTCGCGACCGGCATCCTGAGCCAGAAGGACCTGTCAGGGCTGAAGGTGCCGGCGATGGCCGGCGTGTTCGATCCGATCGTCGGCAGCTGGGGCGCGGCGCTGATCAATCTCGGCCTGATGGTCTCGGTCGGCGGCGCCTTCCTGAGCTGGACGCTGCTCTGCGCCGAGATTCCGTATACCTGCGCCCATGACGGCACCTTCCCGCGCTGGTTCGGGCGGGAAAACGCCAAGGGGTCGCCGGCGAACGCGCTCTGGGCGACCAACGGCATGATCCAGCTCTTCCTGGTCGTCAGCCTGTTCTCCCACAGCGCCTACGAGTTCTTCTATTCGATCGCCTCGGTCGCGATCCTGCCGCCCTACGTGTTCTCCGGCGCCTATGCGCTGAAACTGGCGCTGTCCGGCGAGACCTATCGCGCCATGCCCGGCCGCCGCGGGCGCGACATCACCGTGGGCCTGGTCGCGACGGTCTACGGGCTGTGGCTGGTCTATGCCGCCGGGCTCTCCTTCCTGCTGATGACGGCGATCCTGTTCGCGCCGGGCATCCTCGTCTTTGCCAAGGCGCGGCGCGAGGGCGGCCAGACGGTGCTCGCCGGCACCGACATGCTGATCGCGGCGGCGATCGTCGCCCTCGCGTTGCTGGCGGTCATTCTGCTCGCGAGGGGGACGATCAGCCCGATCTGATCGCGCGCTGCAGGGCAGGCGCGCCAACCGGTCTTCCATCACGGGGTAGGAACCCATGCGTCAGTTCGGAGTGCATTCGGAAGTCGGCAAGCTCCACACCGTCATGGTCTGCCGCCCGGGTCTCGCGCATCGCCGGCTCACGCCCGGCAATTGCCGCGACCTGCTGTTCGACGACGTGATCTGGGTGCACGAGGCGCAGAAGGACCATTACGACCTGGTGCTGAAGATGCGCGAGCGCGGCGTCGAGGTGCTCGAGCTGCACGATCTGCTCGCCGGTGCGCTGGCCGTGCCGGAGGGTCGGGCCTGGGTGCTGGACCGGCGCATCACCGAGAACAGCGTCGGCGTGACGGTCGCGGCGGCGCTGCGCCCCTGGCTGGACGACATGCCGGCGGGGACGCTCGCCGAGCACCTGATCGGCGGCATCGCCATTTCCGACGTGCCCCGCTCCGAATGGTCGCGCGTGCTCGGCGAGGCGATCGGCGAAACCTCCTTCCTCGTTCCGCCGATCCCGAACACGCTGTTCCAGCGCGATCCCTCCTGCTGGATCTATGGCGGCGTCACCTGCAATCCGATGTTCTGGCCGGCGCGCCGGCCGGAGACGCTGCTGCAGCGCGCGGTCTACAAGTTCCACCCCGAGTTCCGGGATGCCGGGTTCCGCTTCTGGTTCGGCGATTCCGACGAGGACTTCGCCGCCGCGACGATCGAGGGCGGCGACGTCATGCCGGTCGGCCGCGGCGTGGTGCTGGTCGGCATGGGGGAGCGCACGACGCGCCAGGCGGTCGCCCAGGTGGCGCGCGCCCTGTTCCGCGACGAGGCCGCCAGCCGCGTCATCGCCTGCCTGATGCCGCGCAGCCGCGCCGCCATGCATCTCGACACCGTCTTCACCTTCTGCGACCGCGAGACCTGCACGATCTACCCGGACGTGGTCGACCAGATTCAATGCTTCAGCATCTATCCCGGCAGCGACCGCGACGGGATCGAAGTGCGGCCGGAGAAGGACCGGATGCTCGACGTCGTCAAGGCAGCGCTCGGTCTCAACCATCTCACCGTGATCGGCACCGGCGGCGACGCCTGGGAGGCGGAGCGCGAGCAGTGGGACGACGGCAACAACGTCATCGCGCTCGAGCCGGGGGTGGTGGTCGGCTACGACCGCAACATCCATTCCAACACGCTGCTGCGCAAGGCCGGCGTCGAGGTCATCACCATCCGCGGCGCCGAGCTCGGCCGCGGCCGCGGCGGCGGGCACTGCATGACCTGCCCGATCTGGCGCGACCCCGCGTACTGAGCGACCGCTCCCGGACCGACCCGATCTGGAGACGCATCATGAGCCTCAATCTGCGCAACCGCTCGCTGCTGACGGTGCAGGACTACACGCAGCGGGAGTTCCAGTACCTGCTCGACCTTGCCCGCGACCTCAAGCGCGCCAAATACGCCGGCACGGAGCAGCAGCATCTGCGCGGCAAGGAAATCGTGCTGATCTTCGAGAAGACCTCGACCCGCACGCGCTGCGCCTTTGAGGTCGCATGCCACGACCAGGGCGCCCACGTCACCTATCTCGATCCCTCCGGGTCGCAGATCGGCCACAAGGAATCGGTCAAGGACACCGCCCGCGTGCTCGGGCGCATGTTCGACGCGATCGAATACCGCGGCTTCTCGCAGCAGGCGGTGGAGGAGCTCGCCAAATACGCGGGCGTGCCGGTCTATAACGGGCTGACCGACGAGTACCATCCGACCCAGATGCTCGCCGATGTCATGACCATGCGCGAGTTCAGCGACCGACCGGTGCACGAGATCAAATACGCCTATGTCGGCGACACCCGCTCCAACATGGGGCACTCGCTGATGATCGTCGGCTGCCTGATGGGCATGGACGTGCGCATCGCCGGGCCGCGCAGCCTCTGGCCTTCCGAGGAGTTCACCGCGATCGCCCGCGACCTGGAGAAGAAGTATGGCGGCCGGCTGACGATCACCGACGATCCGGACGCGGCGGTGCAGGGCGTCGATTTCATCCATACCGACGTCTGGGTTTCCATGGGCGAGGCGAAGGACGTCTGGGGCGAGCGCATCCGCCTGCTCAAGCCGTTCCAGGTGAACGGCGCGCTGATGCAGCGATCCGGCAATCCGCGCGTCAAGTTCATGCACTGCCTGCCGGCCTTCCACAATCTCGAGACCAAGGTCGGCGTGCAGATCCACGAGCAGTTCGGCCTCGACGGCATGGAGGTGACGGAGGAGGTGTTCGAGTCCGAGCAGAACATCGCCTTCGAGCAGGCGGAGAACCGCATGCATACGATCAAGGCGATCCTGGTCGCGACCCTCGGGAGCCAGTGATGCGCATCGTCGTGGCGCTGGGCGGCAACGCCCTGCTGCGCCGGGGCGAGCGGATGACCGCGGAGGCGCAGCGCGCCAACATCCGCGTCGCCGCCGAGGCGCTGGCGGCGATCCAGCCCGGCAACGAGCTGGTGATCACGCATGGCAACGGGCCGCAGGTCGGGCTGCTGGCGCTGCAGGGCCAGGCCTACGATCCCGAATCGCCCTATCCGCTCGACGTAATCGGCGCCCAGACCGAGGGCATGATCGGCTACATGATCGAGCAGGAGCTCGGCAACCTGCTGCCGTTCGAGGTGCCGTTCGCCACCATCCTCACCATGGTGGAGGTCGATGCCGACGATCCGGGATTCCGCGACCCGACCAAGTTCATCGGCCCGGTCTACGGCGACGACGATGCCGAGCGGCTGCGGGCCGAGAAGGGCTGGGTGTTCCGCCGCGACGGTGAGAAATGGCGCCGCGTCGTCGCCTCGCCGCAACCGCGGCGGATCTTCGAGCTGCGCCCGATCAAGTGGCTGCTGGAGCACGGGACGATCGTCATCGCCGCCGGCGGCGGCGGCATCCCGACCGTCTACGAGGCCGGCCGCCAGCTCCGCGGCATCGAGGCGGTGATCGACAAGGACCTCTGTTCCGAACTGCTCGCGCGTGATCTCGAGGCCGATCGCTTCATCATGGCGACCGACGCCGACGCGGTGTTCATCGACTGGGGTCGGCCCTCGGCGCGCGCGATCCGCCGCGCCGATCCCGCCACGCTGCGCCGGCACGAGTTCCCGGCCGGCTCGATGGGCCCGAAGGTCGATGCGGCCTGCCATTTCACCGAGACCACCGGCCGACCGGCGGCGATCGGCGCGCTGAAGGATCTGCCCGCCATCCTGCGCGGGGAGGCCGGCACGACCGTCGCCGCCGACGCATCGGGGCTCGTCTGCGACGGTGCCTGAGCGCCGGCCCCGCCTCTCCCGCGGCCGCCGACCGGTGGCTCGGATCGCGCTGTTCGGCACGCTGCTGGCCTGGTGTCTTGCCGGCGCGGCGCCAACGCCCCGGGCCGAGACCGCGGGGCTGCGCCTGCTGTACGTGCCGGACGCGGCGCCGTTCTCCGAGCTCGAGAACGGACATCCGGAAGGCTACGCAATCACCCTCTGCACCGCGATCGCCGCGGCGCTGCGCCCCGGAGCGACGCCCGTGTGGCAGCCGGCCGCGATCGCGGCGGGGATCGACCGGATCGCCCGCGGCGAGGCGGATCTGCTGTGCGGCCCCGTCACCGACACGGTGGCCCGCGAAAGCCAGGTCGCGTTCTCGAGCCCGGTCGCGATCGGCGGCATCGGCGCGCTGCTGCGTCCCGGCGCGCCGCCCTGGCTGCGGCATCTGCTCGGCATGGACGCGGCAACGGTGCCGCCCCGCGAGCTCCTCGATACGCTGAACTGGCCGACGCGGATCGCGGTGGTGCGCGCCGGCACCGCCGCCGACTGGCTGCAGCGGCGTCTCGCCGAGGCGCCGTTCGGCGTGTCGGCGCATCCGGTCGCCGACTACCAGGAAGCCGGCCGGCTGCTCGCCGCGGGCACGGTCGGCGCCTGGATCGGCGAGTGGACGGTGCTGGCGCACCGGCGGCTGGCCGATCCCAGCCTGGCGGCGATGACGCTCGCGCCCGAACCGATCGAAGGCGAGCCGATTGCGCTGGCGATGCGGCCGGATCCGGCCCTTCGCCGCGCGGTCCAGGCGGCGCTCAGCCGCATCCTGCGCGGCCCCGACCTGCCGGCGCTGATGGGACGCTGGTTCGGTCCGGCCGGCCGGTCGCAGGCAGACATGATCCGCGCCGTGACGCCGCCCGCGGGCACGCCATGACGGCGGCGCGCCAGCGCATCGGGCTGTTCCAGGCGACCATGCTGGTCGCCGGCAACATGATCGGCTCGGGCGTGTTCCTGATGCCCGCGAGCATGGCGCCGCGCGGCGGCATGTCGCTGCTCGGCTGGCTGGTCGCGGTACCCGCCGCGCTGCTGCTGGCGCTGGTGTTCGCGCGGCTGGCGACGCGGCGGCCGATGGATGGCGGTCCCTATGCCTGGGCGCGCCAGGCGTTCGGCGACTACACCGGGTTTTCCTGCAACGCGCTCTACTGGCTCGGCAACGTGGTCGGCAACGTCGCGATCGCCGTCTCCGTCGTCGGCTATGCCAGCGTGTTTCTCTCGGCGCTGGTCGGACCGCGCGCCGCGATCGTCGCGACGCTGGCCACGATCTGGCTCGCCATCGCCGCCAACATCGCCGGGCCGCGCCTGATCGGCGCGGTCGAATCCGCCACCACGCTGCTCGGCCTGGTGCCGATCATCGGAATCGCCATCCTGGGTTGGTGGTGGTTCCAGCCGGGACAGTTCGCGGCCAACTGGAATCCCGCCGGCGCCTCGCCGCTGGCGGCCGTCTCCGGTTCGCTGACGATCATGTTCTGGGCCTTCACCGGCGTGGAGAGTGCCGCGGTCGCGACCGGCGTGGTGATCGATCCGGCCCGCAACGTCGCCCGCGCGACGCTGCTCGGCGTCGCACTCGCCGCCTGCGTCTATGTCGGCAGCACCGCGGTGGTGTTCGGCCTGGTTCCGGCGCAGCGACTGGCGGACTCGCCGGCGCCGTTCGAGACCGCGATTGCCGCGGTGCTGGGCGCCGGGCCGGCGCTGGTCATGGCGTTCTGCGCCATGGTCAAGGCCGCCGGCGCGCTGGGCGGCTGGGTGCTGCTGACCGCCGAGTCCGGCCGCGCCGCCGCCAATGACGGGCTGTTCGCGCGCATCTTCGCCCGCGTCGACCGGCGCGGCGTGCCCGTCGCGGGGCTGATCGTCACCGGCGTGCTGATGAGCGGCATGCAGCTCGCGTCGCTGGCGCCGTCGCTCGGCGGCATCTTCGGTCGGCTGGTGTCCATGTCGACGCTGCTGATCATCCCGGCCTACCTGTTCTCCGCGGTAGCGCTCTCCCTCGATGCCGCGGAGCGGCGCACGATGCGCGCGCTGGGTCTGCTGGCCGCGATCGCCGTCATCGGTGTCGCCGCCGCGGCGAATCTGTCGGATGCGCTGATTGCGCTGGTACTCGTGCTCGCCACGGCGCCGCTGTTCGCGTTCCGGCGCATCCCGACCGCCGCGACGCGGTCGGAGACGATCGCCAATCGCAGCACCGCCGCGCCGACCGATGTCAGGGTTTGAATCCCATGCAGATATGATACGGTCTCACCATGACCGTTGCCGCCCGGCCGGGTCGAGGAGGAGCTTCGCTGATGCTCGGATTGTCCTCTGCCCGCGGGTTTGCGGGCGCATCCGGCACAGGCGCCGCGGACCGGCGCTGGACGCCGCTTCTCTCCGTCGCATTCCTCGTCTGCCTGCTGGCCGGTTGCGCCGGTCCGTCACGGCTTGCGGCGGTGCCGTCGAAGCTGACCGACGAGGCGACGGCGCTGGGCATTCCCAACGCGCGCTTCTGGGCCGATACGCAGGGGCCCGAGATGGTGCAGGAGGCGCGACAGGCACTCGCCCGGGAGGACGCGGCGCAGGGTACGACGGCCGCGGGAGGGCGCGCAACGGCGAACTACCTCGCGATCTCCGGCGGCTCGGACAATGGCGCGTTCGGTGCCGGGCTTCTGGTGGGCTGGACCGAAACCGGCACCCGGCCGGAATTCAAGCTCGTCACCGGGATCAGCACCGGCGCGCTGATCGCCCCGTTCGCGTTCCTCGGTCCGGCCTACGATGCGCAGTTGCGCGCCGTCTACACCGGTATCGGGCCGAAGGACGTCTATGAGCAGCGCTGGCTTCCGACCGCGATCTTCAGCGACGCGCTGACCGATACCGATCCGCTGTTCCACCTGATCGCGCGCTACGCCAATCAGGACATGCTCGACCGGATCGCGGCGGAGTACCGCAAGGGCCGGCTGCTGCTGATCGGCACGACCAATCTCGACGTGCAGCGCCCGGTCATCTGGAACATCGGCGCCATTGCGGCGAGCGGCCGGCCCGGCGCGCTCGATCTGTTCCGCAAGATCCTGCTCGCCTCCGCCTCGGTCCCGGGCGTCTTCCCGCCGGTGTTGATCGATGTGGACGCCGGCGGAGGCCACTATCAGGAAATGCATGTCGATGGCGGCGCCGTCGCGCAGACCTTCCTCATCCCGTCCCAGGTCGGCACGCTGGTCAATCTCAACGCGTCCGACCTCGCCCGCAGGCGGGTCGCCTACATCATCCGCAATGCCCGGCTCGATCCGGAATGGGCCTCGGTCGATCGTCGCCTGCTGAGCATCACCGGCCGGGCGATCAGCACGATGATCCATTACAGCGGCTACAATGACGTCGTCCGCATCTACTTCACCTGCAAGCGCGACGGCGTCGAGTACAATCTCGCCTATATCGGCGACGACTTCAGCTTCGAGCACAAGCAGAATTTCGACACCGCCTACATGCGGGCGCTGTTCGAGTATGGGCTGGCGGAGGCGCGCAGCGGCACGGCCTGGAAGAAGGCGCCGCCCATCCTGGCCGAGCCGGATGGCGAGGAGCGACTGAACACCACCGGTACGGGCCCGCTCCTCACGGAATAGGGGCGCGTGCATGAGCCTGCCGCTCGCCCCGGCGATCGCCCTCGGCACCTTCACGGCAGTCATCCTCGCGGTCGCGTCGAACCGCCTGCACCTGACGGTTGCAGCACTGCTCGGCACGGTGGTGCTGCTGGTGACCGGCGTCCTGTCCGCGCAGGAAGCCAGCGCCACGATCAATCCGGGGGAATCCACCATCGCCCTGTTCTTCGGCGGCATGGTGATGGCGCGGACCCTGATTCCGACCGGATTGTTCGACTATCTCGGCGCGATCGCGCTGCGTCTGGTGCGCGGTGACGGCCGGCGGCTGATGCTGGCGATCGTCCTGCTGGCCGCCCCGATCTGCGCGGTGCTGCCCAACGCCACGGTGGTGATCCTGGTCGCACCATTGATCATCACGCTGTGCCAGCGCCTGGCGATCGATTTCGTGCCGCCGATCATCCTGCTGGTTTTCATCGCCAACAGCGCCGGCTTGCTGACGCTGGTCGGCGATCCGGCGACCTTCATCGTCGGCACGTCGGTCGGACTGAGCTTCACCGACTACCTGCACCTGCTGAGTCCGGGCGGCCTGGTCGTGATCCTGGCGGTCTGCGCGGTGCTGCCCGTCTCGTTCCGCTCGCTCTGGCGGGTGCGGGTGCCGACCGCCGAGATCACGGCGCTCCCCCGGATCGAGCGGCCCTGGACGATGCTGGCCTGCCTCGTCGTCCTCGTCGTGATGGTGACGCTGTTCGTGGTCGGCGAAAGCCTGCCCAATCCGGTGGCGCCGCCCGCCGTCGCCATCGTCGGCGCGGCGCTGGTGCTGCTGATCGCCTACTGGACCGATCTCGACCCCGTCGCGGACATCCTGCGCGACGTCGACTGGGAATCGCTGCTGTTCTTCGTCTGCATTTTCGTCCTCGTCGGGGCGCTGGAGAAGACCGGCGTCCTCGCCGCCCTCGGGTCGGAGATGGGCGTGTTCTTCGGCAGCAACGTCGCGCTGGCGAGCCTGCTGTTGCTGTTCTCGATCGGCCTCCTGTCCAGCGTGATCCCGAACATCGCGCTGGTCGTCGCCATGGTGCCGCTGGTCAAGCAGTACGCGGTCGGCGCGGGGCTGGCGACGCAGGCGGCGATCGAGGCCGGCTACGGCCACATGCCGGCCGCCGTGCCGCCGCTGTTCTTCGCCATGTGTTTCGGCGCGACGCTGGGCGGCAACGCGACGATTCTCGGCGCCTCGGCCAATATCGTTGCCGCGGGCAGTTGCGCGCGTGCCGGAAGGCCACTAACGTTCATGTCGTTTCTGCGCTACGGCGTGCCGGTGACGGCGGTTCAGCTCGTGGTGGCCGCAGCCTATGTCTGGTTTCGCTTTCTCTAGCGGGCAGACACGATCGCCTGGAGGCGAGGGTCCCGGGACCCGGTGTCGTGGCAGGCCGCGCGTGCCGGCGCGGTTGCCAAACCGGATCGGCCGCGCGGGCGCGGGCGACGCCGCGCTTCTCTCCGTTGCGTCCGACGCCAGCGCCGCGCTCAGACCCTGACCTGAGGAGCCGCTCGCCATGTCCTGCCGACATGCCGTACGAAGCCGCCTCGCACAGATGCCCGATCGCCTGCGGCGCCGCGGCTGCTGCGGTGCCTGGTCATCGACATCGCTGGCGATCCTGGCCGCCATGCTGGCGGGTTGGCTCACGGCATCGCCCGCTTCGGCGCAGCAACCCGGCCCGACGCCGGTCGGAACCATCGCCGCGGCGCGCAAGCCGATCACCCGCGCGGCGGAATTCGTCGGCCGCGTCGAGGCGGTCGAGCGGGTCGAGATTCGCGCCCGCATCACCGGCTACCTCGACGAGGTCTTGTTCAAGGACGGCGACTTCATCAAACAGGGCACCGTGCTCTACCGGATCGAGCCCGAGACCTTCCAGGCGGCGGTGCTCAAAGCGCGCGGCCAGCTGCTCGAGGCACAGGCCAACTTCACCAACGCCGCGGCGCAGCGCGCCCGCACCCAGGAGCTGGTCAAGACCAACACCGCGCCGCAGTCCCGGCTGGACGAGCGCATCGCCGCGGAGAAGAGCGCGCAGGGCGACGTCATCATCGCGCAATCCAACCTCGATACCGCGACCGTCAATCTCGGCTACACGCAGATCGTCGCGCCGATCACCGGCGAGATCGGCCGCTCGCTGTTCACCCGCGGCAATGTCGTGAGCCCGGAAAGCGGCCCGCTCACCGTCATGGTCAGCCGGGACCCGATGTACGTCACCTTCCCGGTCAGCCAGCGGGAATTCCTCAAGGTGCAGGAACGCAGCGCGCGCGAGAAGCTGACCAAGACGCTGCTCGTCCGCATCCGCTTCTCGGACGGCACGCTCTATCCGGAGAGCGGCCGGATCGACTTCGTCAACGTGACGGTCGACCGCGCGACCGACACCGTGCTGATGCGCGCGCAGATCCCGAACCCCCAGGGCGCGTTGATCGACGGCCAGCTCGTGCGCGTCTCGCTCGAGGGCGAAAAGCCGGAGGAGCGCGTACTGGTGCCGCAGGCGGCGCTGATCGCCGACCAGCAGGGGGTCTACGTGTTCGTGGTCGAGAACGGCAAGGCCGTGGTGCGGCGGGTCAAGCTGGGCGGCGAGACCGGGCCGGACGCGATCATCGCCAGCGGCCTCGAGGGCGGCGAGCAGGTGGTGGTGCAGGGGATGGACACGCTGCGGCCGGGTGCCGCCGTCGCCGCCTCGCCGGCCGCCCAGCCGCCCAGCCGGAGCTAGGCGGTGTTCTCGACCACGTTCATCGACCGGCCGCGGCTCGCCGCGGTCATCGCGATCGTGACGACGATCGCCGGGCTGCTGTCGCTGCTGGTGATCCCGATCGCGCAATACCCGGACATCGTGCCGCCGCAGGTGTCGGTGACGACCAGCTATCCGGGCGCATCCGCCGCGGTGGTCGAGGCAACCGTGGCGCAGCCGATCGAAAGCCAGGTCATCGGCGTCGACAAGATGATCTACATGAAGAGCGTCAGTGGCAATGACGGCAGCTACTCGCTGAAGGTCTCCTTCGAGCTCGGCACCGACCCCGATATCGACACCGTCAACGTCAACAACCGCGTGCAGGTGGCGCTGTCCAAGCTGCCGGAGGACGTGCGCCGCCAGGGTGTCACGGTCAAGAAGCAATCCTCCGCGCTGCTCGGCGTGATCGCGCTCTACTCGCCGAAGCAGACGCATGACGAGCTGTTCATCTCGAACTACGCGACGATCAACCTGCTCGACCAGATCAGGAGCACGCCCGGCGTCGGCGACGCGACGCTGTTCGGGCCGCAGGACTACGCGATGCGGATCTGGGTCCGCACCGACCGGCTGACCGGGCTCGGACTGACCACGGCCGACGTGATCGAGGCGCTGAAATCACAGAACGTGCAGGCCGCGGTCGGGCGCATCGGGGCGCGGCCGATCTCCAATGACCAGCAGTTGCAGCTCAACATCCAGACCAAGGGGCGACTGACCACCGCGGCGGAGTTCGAGCACATCATCATCCGCACCAACCCGGATGGCTCGGTGCTGCGGCTCGGCGACATCGCGCGCGTGGAGCTCGGCGCCGCCAACCTCGACCGCTCCACCCGGCTGAACGGCACCCCCGCCGCGCTGATCGCAGTGTATCAGGCCCCCGGCGCCAACGCGCTCACGGCGTTGGGGGGCGTCAAGCAGGTGATGCACGACGCGGAGCAGAATTTCCCGCCGGATCTCGCCTGGAAGGTCACCTACGATCCGACGACCTTCGTCACCGCAACCATCCACGAGGTGCAGAAGACGCTGGTCGAGGCCTTCGTCCTGGTCGTGCTGGTCGTCTTCCTGTTCCTCGGCAATCTGCGCGCGACGCTGATCCCGACCATCGCGGTGCCGGTCAGCCTGATCGGCACCTTCATCGTGCTGAACGCGATCGGCTATTCGGCCAACACCGTCTCGCTGCTCGCGATCGTGCTCGCCATCGGCATCGTCGTCGACGATGCGATCGTCGTGGTCGAAGCGGTCGAGCAGGTGATGGAGACGCATCCGGAACTCACGCCGGCCGAGGCGACCAAGATGGCGATGGGACAGATCTTCGCCCCGATCATCGCGATCACGCTCGTGCTGCTGTGGGTGTTCGTGCCGGTCGCCTTCATTCCGGGCATCTCCGGCGAGCTGTTCCGGCAATTCGCCGTCACCGTCGCGGTGTCGATGCTGCTCTCGGCGATCAACGCGCTGACCCTGTCGCCGGCGCTGTGCGCGCTGCTGCTGCGGCCGCATCACGGCCCGCGCCGCGGCATCATCGGCATGGTGATGCGGTCGATCGACTGGGTGCGCGACGGCTATGGCGCGATCGTCGCCCGGCTGGTGCGCATTTCGGTGATCGGGCTGGTGATGGTCGCCGGGTCGATGGCGGGGGTGTGGCTGCTCGGGCGCATCACACCCACCGGCTTCCTGCCGGAGGAGGACCAGGGCGCGTTTTTCGTCATCGTGCAGGCCCCGGACGGCGCCTCGATCGGCCGCACCAGCGATGTCGTTCGCCAGATCGAGACGATCCTGAAGCAGGAACCGGCGATCGCGGATTACTCCGCCACGATCGGGCTCAATTTCGTCGACAACTATTCGCAGGCCAATGCCGCGTTCCTGATCGTCTCGCTGAAGCCCTTCGCGGATCGCCCCGGCGCGCGCCAGACCGCGCCGGCGATCATCGCCCGCCTGGCCGGCAAATTCCGCGAGATCCGCGCGGCGCGCGTGGTGCCGCTGGCGCCGCCGCCGATCATCGGCCTCGGCACCGGCGGCGGCTTCAGCTACGTGCTGCAGGACACCGGCGGCGGCAGTCCGCGCGCCCTGGCGCAGGTGCTGCGCGGCCTGCTCGTGGCCGCGAACGAGGACCCGCGGCTGAGCCGCGTCTTCAGCACCTTCTCGGCGAGCACGCCCTCGATCTATCTCGACATCGACCGCGACAAGGCGAAGATCCTGAAAATTGAACCGTCGGCGATCTTCCAGGCGCTGCAGGCCTCGCTCGGCGGCTACTACGTCAACGACATGAACCTGTTCGGCCGCACCTGGCAGGTGCAGGTGCAGGCCGAGGCAGCGGACCGCTCCTCGGTCGATGACGTCTACCGCATCAATGTGCGCAGCGCCGACGGCCAGATGGTGCCGCTGCGCAGCCTGGTCGAGGTGCGGACGGTGGTCGGCCCGCAGGCACTGATCCGCTACAACAACCGCCTCGCGGTGACGGTCCAGGGCAGTCCCGGAGCGGGCATCTCCTCCGGCCAGGCGCTGGCGGCGATGCAGCAGGTCGCGGCCAAGACGCTGCCGCGCGGCTACACCGGGGTCTGGACCGACATCTCCTTCCAGGAGAAGCGGGCCGAGGGCAAGACGGCGATCATCCTCGCCTTCGCGGTGCTGTTCGCGTACCTGTTCCTGGTCGCGCTGTACGAGAGCTGGACGATCCCGGTGCCCGTGCTGCTTTCGGTCACGGTCGGCGTCGTCGGCTCGTACGTGATGATCGTGCTGGCCGGGCTCACGCTCGATCTCTACGCCCAGATTGGCATGGTGGTGCTGATCGGGCTGGCCGCGAAGAACGGCATCCTCATTGTCGAGTTCGCCAAGGAGCGGCGCGCCGAGGGCATGCCGCTGCTGGAGGCGGCGACGGAAGGGGCACGGCTGCGCTTCCGTCCGGTGATGATGACGTCGTTTGCGTTCATCCTCGGCCTGCTGCCGCTGGTCGTGGCGGTGGGGCCGTCGCAACTCGCACGCCGCGACGTCGGCTCGCCGGTGTTCGGCGGGATGATCGCGGCCTCGTTCATCGGCATCTTCGCGATCCCGGCGCTGTACGTCATCTTCCAGGGATTGCGCGAGCGCATTCGCGGATCGGCGCGGCCGCGGACCAAGACCACCAAGGCGACCGCGAGCGTCGACCGGTAGCGGCGGAGTTCCGTCTGCCAGCATCGACGGCCGGTCACGCCTCGCGGCGGTCGCGCTCCAGCACACGGTAGACCGTGTTGCGCGACACGCGCAGTCGCCGCGCCGTCTCGCTGATGTTGGTCTCGGTCTCGCGCAGCGTCGCGATCACCCTCTCGCGCACCGTGGCGCGCAGCGGCTGCGCGCCGGTCGCCGGCGCCGGCGGCGCCGGGCCGAGCTCGGCCAGCGCCGCCGCGTCGATCATGCGCGCCGGGTCGAGCAGCGTGAGGCGGGTCAGCGCCGCGCGCAGCTCGCGGACATTGCCGGGCCAGGGCCACGCGGCCAGCGCCGCCAGCGCGTCCTCGCCGAGCCGCGCCATGGGCGCGATCCGCGCCAGCAGGAATTCCGCGATCGCCGCGAAATCCTGCCGCGCGCGCAGCGGCGGCAGCGTCACGTCGACGGTGGAGAGACGGTGGTAGAGGTCGCGGCGGAAGCGCCCTGACGCGGCCTCCGCGGCGAGGTCGGCATGCGTCGCAGCGACCAGCAGCACGTCCACCCGGCGCTGGCGGAAGCTGCCGACCGGCCGCACCGTCCAGTCATCGAGCAGGCGCAGCAGCACCGATTGCAGGTCGGGCGGCATTTCGCCGATCTCGTCGAGGAACAGCGTACCGCGATCGGCCTCCACCACCAGGCCGGGCGCGCCGCCGCGCCGCGCGCCGCTGAAGGCGCCGTCGGCATGGCCGAACAGCTCGGATTCGATCAGCGTGCGCGGCAGCGCGGCGCAGTTCACCGGCACGAAGGCGCCGCTGCGGCCGCCCGCCTGGTGCGCGTAGCGGGCGAGATGCTCCTTGCCGGTCCCGGTCTCGCCGCGCAGCAGGATCGGCAGGCCGCGGGCGGCGGCGGCGCGGACACGCTCGAGCGCCGCCTGCATCGCCGGATCGGCGGCGACGAAATCGGCCGTCCGGTTGGTGCCGGTCGCCGGCTGCGCGCGGGGGGGCACCGCGAGCGCCGGCAGCGTGGTTGGACGCGGCGTCTCGATCGTGGCGATGAAGCTGCTGCCGACCCGGTCCTGCAGCGTCGCCTGTTCCTGCCGGCGGGTCGCGTCGAGGAAACCGCCGAGCGATGTGCGAAACAGCGCCGCGAAATCACTGCCGGGCCGCGCCGGCAGGCCCTGCAGCAGGAAGCGCGCCTGGGCGTTGGCACCGAGCACCCGTCCGTCCGGCGCGATCGCGAGCAGCGCCACGCTCAGCGTCCGCAGGTACTCGGCGCGGCTGTGGAACGCGATCACCAGGTCGCGCCGGTGGTGCTCGCGGAACAGCCCGTTCTCGACCTGCTTCGCCGCCATGCCGACCAGGGCGCGCGTGTGCTGCTGCCGCGAGCGGCAGTCCGACGACGCGTCGAGCACGCCGGCCAGGCTCGCATCCGGCGCGAAGACCGGCACTGCGGTGCAGGTCAGCGTGTCGAAGCGGCGGAAGAAATGCTCGCCGCCATGCACGGTGACCGGCTGCCCGGTTGCCGCGACGGTGCCGAGCGCGTTGGTGCCGCACAGCGCCTCGGACCAGAGGCAGCCGGGGCGGATGCCGGCGGCGCGCGCGCTCGAGCGGAAGCTCACATCGGCGATCGCGTCCAGCAGCATGCCGTCGGGCGCCGCAAACGCGATCATGAAATTCGTGCCGGCGATCTGGTGGTAAAGCGACTGCATTTCGGCGAGCGCCAGGCGGCGCGCCAGCTCGTGACGTTCGCGCGCCGCGCGCAATGCCGCGGCATCGGCCGGCTGCGGCGCCGGCGGCGCGCTCGGATCGAGCCCGGCGGCAAGACAGCGCTGCCAGCTCGCCGCGATTTCGGCCGCGAGCAGCCCGGCGGCGGCGATGCCGCGCTGCTCCAGCAGGAGCCGGGCGCGATCGATCCGATCGTCCGTGCGCATCAGCATGGCGTCTCTCCCGAGGCCGCGACCGTGTTGCCGCGTGCCCGCGGACCCCATCCGTCGTCACGCGATGGGGATCCGCCCGGCCATCCTGACAATCGGGGGACCGGCTTGCCAAGCACGGTCGCGTCAGCCCGCCGCCCTGTTCCGATTCGGAACACCCTGTCGCGGAACGCAACAGCCGGGGCCGCCCAGGACGGCGCCGTGGCGGCCCGGACCGCCGCCGCAGCCCGCGCGGGACGCAGCCGGGGCCGTCGCGGCACGGCGCTTGCTCTCTCCTCCGCACGCTCGCCCCGCCGCCCGTACGCGGCGCGAAGACCGAGGCGATCGACCGAGGGAGGGACCGCATGAAGGCCGCCGTGCTGCACCGCTACGACGAGCGCCTCGAAACCGATTCGTTCGTGCAATACGAGGATGTCGAGGACCCGCGGATCACCCGGCCGACCGACGTGATCGTGCGGATCGGCGGCGCCGGCGTCTGCCGCACCGACCTGCACATCGTCGAGGGAATCTGGCGCAGCAAGGTCGACGTGACGCTGCCCTACATCATGGGGCACGAGAATGCCGGATGGGTGGAGGAGATTGGCGGCGGCGTCGAGAGCGTGCGCGTCGGCGATCCGGTGATCTGCCATCCGCTGGTGACCAGCGGCCACTGCCTGGCCTGCCGCCGCGGCGACGACATGCATGCGACGGAGAGCCGCTTCCCCGGCATCAACGCCAATGGCGGCTATGCCGAGTATGTGCTGACCGGCGAGCGCAGCCTGATCGGCCTGCCGCAATCGCTCGCGCCGAAGGATGTGGCGCCGTACACCGATGCCGGGCTCACCGCCTATCGCGCGGCGAAGAAGGCGTCGCGTCACCTGCTGCCGGGCGAGTATGCCGTGGTGATCGGCGCCGGCGGGCTCGGCCATATCGGCATCCAGGTGCTGGCGGCGCTGTGCGCGGCGGAGATCATCGTGGTCGATCGCGCCGACGGGCCGCTCGCGCTGGCGCGGGAATGCGGCGCGCATCACACGGTCAAGGCCGACGGCCAGGAGGTCGAGGCGGTGCTGGCGCTGACCGGCGGCAACGGCGCCGAAGCGGTGATCGATTTCGTCGGCGAGGGCGACGCGGTCGACAAGGGTTTGGCGATGACCCGCAACGGCGGCTTCTATTACGTCGTCGGCTATGGCGGGAAGATCAACCTGCCGACCATCGACATGATCACCAGCGAAAAGACCATCGTCGGGAATCTCGTCGGCACCTATCCCGAGCTGGTCGAACTGATGGCGCTGGCGGATCGCGGGCTGGTGCATCTGGCGACGCGCGAGTATCGGTTGGCCGACGCGAATGCCGCGCTGCACGACCTGCATCACGGCAGGATCAAGGGCCGCGCTGTCCTGATCCCATGATCGCACCGCCGCTTGCCCAACTGCTCGGTGCATGCTGGCCGGTCGGTGCCGCGGTGCGCGGCATCGCCTGGGACGCGGCGGCGCAGGCGGCCGAGCGGGCGAGGCCGGCGGCATGACCACGCCAGAGAACCTCTCCCCGGAGGATTTTTCCAAGGACCGGTTCTTCGAGCGCGTCGGCGATCTCGCCGAGGAAATGATCGCGGCGCACGGCAAGGATTTCGCGATGGGCGTGCTGATCCTGGCCGCGCGCTTCATCGCCGAGGGCAAGCCGCTGCGCCGGCCGGACGCAGGCGAGCGCCGGTGATGCTGTCCCATTCTGCGACGGGCTGCGACGCATGGCTGTCCCATTTTGCGACAGCGCCTCGCGTTGCGACAGCGCAGTTGCGGGTCAGCCCTGCGCATTCCGGATTTCGCCGCTTCTGGCATGCAAGTTGCACAGTGGTGGCGCAGTCGATCCGAACCGGCAGCATGACGCAACGCACAAGAATGGTGTCGACGCGAGGGGGATGGAATGGCCAGGGCCGCGACCGCCGAACGGCGGTGCGTTCCGGCCGCGATGCACTGCGATCCTCCTTCCGCCGCACCGAGACGGCTGCCTTCGGCTTCGACCCGGCGCCGCGGCGCCGGACGGTCCGACAATGAGTTGCGCTCAACGCGCGCGAGCAGGAGGAGATTTCCCGCATGCCTGATGGCCTGACGCTCAACAAGATCACCGCCCAGCGCGGGATCAGCATCGGCGAGGCGGCGAAGCGCGTCGCCGATCTCGGCTGGACGCCGAGCTACGTCCAGGAGGCGATGACCTTCCCGACGGACTACAAGATCCGCAAGTCGCCGCGCGACCCGATGAAGCAGGTGCTGCGCTCCTACTTCCCGATGCAGGAGGAGAAAGACAACCGCGTCTACGGCGCACTCGACGCGGCGCTGCGCGGCGACATGTTCCGCAATGTCGAGCCGCGCTGGGTCGAGTGGATGAAGCTGTTCCTGGCGATCATCCCGTTCCCGGAGATCTCCGCCGCACGCTCGATGGCGATGGTCGGCCGGCTGGCGCCGGGCGAGGAGCTGCGCACCGGGTTCACCATGCAGATGGTCGACGAGTTCCGCCACTCGACCATCCAGATGAACCTGAAGAAGTGGTACATGGAGAACTACATCGACCCGGCGGGGTTCGATATCACCGAGGCAGCGTTCGGCAAGTGCTACGCGACGACGATCGGGCGGCAGTTCGCCGAGGGGTTCGTGACCGGCGATGCGATCACCTCGGCCAACGTCTATCTGACCGTGGTGGCGGAGACCGCGTTCACCAACACGCTGTTCGTCGCCATGCCGTCCGAGGCGGCGCGCAACGGCGACTATGCGCTGCCGACCGTGTTCCTCTCGGTGCAGTCGGACGAGAGCCGGCACATCGGCAATGGCCATTCCATGCTGATGTCGATGATAAACGAGCCGGACAACCACGTCTTGCTCGAGCGCGACCTGAAATACGCGTTCTGGCAGAACCATGCGATCGTCGATGCGGCGATCGGCACCTTCATCGAATACGGCACGACCAACCGCGACAAGAAGAAGGAGAGCTACGTCGAGCTCTGGCATCGCTGGATCTACGAGGACTACTATCGCACCTACATGCTGCCGCTGGAGAAGTACGGCATCAAGATCCACCACGACGACGTGGCGCATGCCTGGGACCGGCTGGTGAAGAAGAACTACGTGCACAAGGTGGCGCAGTTCTTCTCGGTCGGCTGGCCGGTGAATTTCTGGCGCATCGAGGCGCAGACCGACCGCGACTTCGAGTGGTTCGAGCACAAATATCCGGGCTGGTATGCCGAGTTCGGCGATTACTGGCGGTGGTACGACAGACTGTCGCATCCCGGCAGCACGCCGATCACCTTCGCGGCCGAGACCGGCTACGTCTACCCGCACCGGTGCTGGAGCTGCATGGTGCCGTGCCTGATCCGCGAGGAGTTCTGCTACGACGAGGTTGACGGCAAGGTCTACACCTACTGCTCCGAGGAGTGCCGCTGGACGCACAAGACGGCGTTCTCCGGCGAATATCAGGGCCGCCCGACGCCGGCGATGGGCCGCTTCTCCGGCCGGCGCGAGTGGGAGACCTGCTACCACGACGTCGATCTCGCCGATGCGATCAAGGATCTCGGCTTCGTCCGCTCCGACGGCAAGACGCTGATCCCGCAGCCGCATCTGCGGTTCGAGGACAAGGCGATGTGGACGCTCGATCACGTGCGCGGCCACACGCTGAAGAGCCCGCTGGAACTGTTCCGGGCGTTGACGCCCGCGGAGCGGGAGGCGGCGGCGGCCAAGTATCGCGCCGGCTTCACGATCAACGCGCTGCACTGAGACGAACCGCGTTCGGGGGCGGGGCGACCCGTCCCCGGCAGGCGGCAGGACCGCGCAATGCCCCGGGGAGGGGTCCAGGAGGAGGTCGGCGATGGCCGACGCCGTCTATACCGTCCGGTTCGAGCCGGTCGGCATCGAGATGGACGTGCATGAGGGCGAGACGGTGCTGGAGGCGGCGTTCCGCCAGGGTATCGCGCTGATGCACGGCTGCAAGGAAGGCCAGTGCAGCGCCTGCAAGTCGCGCCTGGTCGAAGGCGATATCGAGCTGCTGAAATACTCCACCTTCGCGTTGCCCGAATATGAACGCGAGACCGAGCATGTGCTGCTGTGCCGGACCCATGCGTATAGCGACCTCGTCATCGAGCTGCTGAACTATGACGAGGAGTTGCTCAGCCGGTCGATTGCCGTGCGCGGGTTTGACGGGCGGCTTTCCGGCATCACCCGCCTGACGCATGACATGCGGCTGCTGCGGGTGGAGCTGGATGCGCCGCTGCGCTTCTGGGCCGGGCAGTATGTCGACATCACCATTCCCGGGAGCGGCATCACGCGGTCGTTCTCGATGGCCAATCCGCCGGATGGCGGCACGAGCGTCGAGTTCATCATCCGCAAGTATCCGCAGGGTGCGTTTTCGGCGCGGCTGGATGACGGGCTGGCGGAGGGCGATGCCTTGGCAGTGAAGGGACCGTACGGCACCTGCTTCCGGCGCGAGGGACGCTGCGGACCGATGGTGCTGGTGGGCGGCGGGTCCGGCATGTCGCCGCTGCTGTCGATCCTGTCGGATCAGGTGCGCAGCGGCGAGCAGCGGCCGGTGCGGTTCTTCTACGGTGCCCGGGCAGTGCGCGATCTGCTCCTGCTTTCGGAGATCGAGGCGCTCGGCGCAGCGCTCGAGGATTTCCGATTCGTGCCCGCGTTGTCGGAGCCGGGTGGGGACGATGTCTGGGACGGTGAGCGCGGCTTCGTGCACGAGGTGGTGGCGCGTCATCTGCGGGAGGAGGCGTTGGATGGCGAGATCGACGCATATTGCTGCGGTCCGCCGCCGATGATCGATGCGACTGTACCGGTGCTGAGCATGGCCGGTGTCGAGCCGGAGCGCATGCACTGCGACCGTTTCACCCCGGCCGTGCGGTAGTGCACGCATCGCTCATAAGTCATGGGGTCTGGGGCCGTACGGCCCCAGCGGGTCCAGGGCGGAGCCCTGGCCTATCCTTTCTTCTCTTCACCCAAAATCCGAAACTCAACGGAGGAACGTCATGAGCGCGACGCTCGACTCGCATGTCCGGTCCGGCGATGCCGGATCCGGCGCGGCCGGTGCTGCCAAGTTCGCCGACTGGGACAGCCGCAAGTTCAACTACTTCGACCCGAAGGGCCGCAAGGCGACGCATTACGAGGACGTGACCGTCGACGTACAGCCGGACCCGAAGCGGTATCTGCTGCAGGACTGGATCATCTCCTTCGCCGACGGCACGCCGACCTACAGCGAGACCTGGACGGCGGCGAAGTCGAGCGACTGGCACGCCTTCCGCGCCGTCGATCAGGAGTGGGAGCGGACGCATTACCAGCGCCAGTCGACGATCGTCGGCATGTTGAAGAACGTGATCGAGAACGGCCGCCGCGCGGGTGCGCCGGCGCGGTTCGATCCGGCCTGGGTGAAAGTGCTGGCCAATCATGTCGGTGCCTGGAAGCATGCGGAGTTCGGCCTTGGCACGGCGACGATGCAGGCGCAGCGCTACGGCTACACCCAGATGATCAACAATGCGATCCTGACCAATTCCTCGTACAAGCTGCGCTTTGCCCAGGACGTGACGCTGTATCTGGGGGAGATCGGGCTCGACATCCCCTCGCTCGATCCGGTGGCCGGCAAGCAGCATTGGATGGAGGATGCCGCCTGGCAGGGGGTGCGCGAGGCGGTCGAGGCGATCATGGGGGCGACCGACTATCTCGAGCAGTATTTCGCGGTGAACGTCGCCTTCGAACCGTTGGTGGGCGAGCTGTTCCGCAGCGGCTTCGTGATGCAGCTCGCCGCGGCACAGAACGATTTCATCACCCCGGCGGTATTCTCCGCCGCGGAGGGGGATTACGAGCGCAACCTGGCCAATACGGTCGAGCTGTTCCACATGCTGGTCACGGATCCGCAGCATGGCGGGCACAACCGCACGCTGTTCGCCTCCTGGCTGGAGAAGCATGGCGGGCTCGGCAAGCGCGCCGCGGCGACGTTGCAACCGATCTGGTCGCAGCCGCGGGTCAAGGTGGCGCAGTTCAGCGAGGCGCAGGAGCAGTCGTTCAACCGGCTGCGCGCGATCGGCGCGGAGATCGGGCTCGACGTGCGCGGCATCACCGGCTGACCGGATCACCAGACAGGGATAGCAATCCGATGAGCGACATGCACACGCAAGGCGCCGGCGAGCGGATCTTCCGCCACATGGGGGAGATGGCGTTCGAGCGCACGGTCTCGGACCAGTGCGGCGTCACGATGAACGACAGCGTCGAGGCGCGGGCGATCGCCGAGCTGATGGCGGAGAAGCCGGGCATCACCGTCACCTATCTTCCGGCGATGATCCGGATCGACGGGCACGGCAAGATTGAGTTCAAGATGGACGAGATCAGCGAGGTGCTGGGCCGGGAGATGACGCCGCATTTGTTCGAGATCTCGACCTCGACGCATTACGGGCGGATGGTGATGGTGGACGATAATACCGTGGTCCTGTTCGGGCGGATGGAGGACGTGCTCGAGTACGAGTGACGGCGGACTGCGAGCGGCCGGCTGCACCCGGCCGCAACCTGCCGAGACAATGCAAGACGGGGGGACCCCATGTACAAGACCAAGGACGGCGAGGAAGTGTTCATCATCGACGGTCACGTCCATCTGTGGGACGGCAGCGTCGAGAACCAGCGTAACATCCACGGACGGCAGTTCATCGACTGCTTCTATGCCTACCACACCGGTTTGAGCCCGAAGGAATGGCTGTGGCCGCGGGAGAAGTTCTACAAATACGGCGCCAAGACCATGTACGATGATCTGTTCGTGCATGGCTACGACGACATGGCGATCTTCCAGCCGACGTACCTGACGGATTTCTACGTCAACGGCTTCAACACGACGGAGCAGAACGCGGCGCTCGCCCGCGCCTATCCGGACCGGTTCATCCTGAACGGCAGCTTCGATCCGCGCGACGGCGAGCTCGGGCTGGAGGCGTTCCGCGAGAAGATCGAGAAGTACGGGCTGAAGGGCGTCAAGCTCTACACCGCGGAGTGGAAGGGCGAGAGCAAGGGGTGGAAGCTGACCGATCCCTGGTGCTACCGCTACCTGGAGCTGGCCGAGAAGATGGGGGTGAAGAACATCCACATCCACAAGGGCCCGACCATCCTGCCGCTCAACCGCGACGCGTTCGACGTCGCCGACGTGGACGAGGTCGCGACCGACTTCCAGGGGCTCAACTTCATCATCGAGCATTGCGGCCTGCCGCGGCTGGACGATTTCTGCTGGATCGCGACGCAGGAGACCAATGTCTACGCGGGCCTGGCGGTGGCGATTCCGTTCATCCACAGCCGGCCGCAGTATTTCGCGCACGTGCTGGGCGAGCTGCTGTTCTGGCTGGGGCCGGACAAGATCTCGTTCGCCAGCGACTACGCGATCTGGACGCCGAAATGGATCGTCGAGAAGTTCATGGATTTCGAGCTGCCGGCCGAGGTGGTGGCGGAGAAGGGCGTTTCCCTGACGCTGGAGACCAAGAAGAAGATCATGGGGCTGAACCTGGCGCGGCTCTACGGCATCGACGTCGAGGCGAAGAAGCGCCGGCTGGCCGAGCTGCAGGCGACGCCGGTCGCGGCGGAATAGCGGCGTGAGCCAGGGCGAGACGAGGGGGCGCGAGCAGGAGGTGTGGCAGCGCCTCGGGCTTGTGGTCGACCCGGAGCTCGACGAGCCGGTGACGGAGCTCGATTTCATCGCCGGGCTCGCGGTCGGGGTGGAGGGCGAGGTGCGGATCGCCTTCCGCCTGCCGACCTACTGGTGCGCCGCCAACTTCGCCTATCTGATGGCGGACGACATGCGCCGCGAGGTCGCGGCGCTGCCCTGGGTGCGCGGCGTCGCGCTGACGCTGGAGGAGCACATGTACGCGGAGCAGATCAACCGCGGCATGCGCGAGGGCCTGTCGTTCCGCGCCACGTTCGAGGCCGAGGCGCAGGAGGAGGATGTCGAGGACATCCGCCAGATCTTCCTGCGCAAGGCGTTCCAGCGCCGGCAGGAGGCGCTGCTGCGCCACCTGCTCGGCCGCGGCGAGCCGGCGGCAGGGCTGCTGGCGCTGAGCGTCGGCGCGCTCGCCACGCGGGACGACGATGCGGAGACCGCGCGGCTGGTCCGCCGTTACCTCGACCGGCGCGACGTCGCCGGCGCGGGCGGGGCGGAGCGGCCTGGCTTCGTCGATGTCGACGGCGGGCCGATCGACCCGACGCGGCTGGGCAGCTACCTGCACGCGCTGCGCAGCGTCGCCGTCAATGTCGAGTTCAACGGTGCGCTGTGCCGCAGCCTGCTCGCCACGCGCTGCGACACGGCGCCCGAGCCGGCGGCGATGACGGAGCCCGGGCTGCTCGACTTCATCCGCGCCCTGCCGCGCGACCGGCCGGCGGCGCAGCCCTGACGGTGCCGCCGGCGAACGGGATGGGGAACGCATGGCCAAGATGATGCTGCATGACGCGGCGGCGCGGGCGGCGCTTGGCCGCGGCGTCGCGCAACTGGCGCGGGCGGTGCGCGGCACGCTCGGCCCGCGCGGCATGAACGCGGTGATCGACCGGCCAATCGGCACGCCGATCGTCTCGCGCGACGGCGTCAGCATCGCGCAGGAAATCGAGCTCGACGATCCGTTCGAGAACATGGGCGCGCAGATCGTGCGCGAGGTCTCGCGCCAAACCAACGAGGTGGCGGGCGACGGCACCACGACGGCGACGATACTCGCCGACGCGCTGGTCGCCGAGGGCCTGGCGTCCCTCGAGTCCGGGACCAGCCCGGTCGAGCTGGCGGACGGGCTGGAGCAGGCGGCGGCGATCGCGATCGAGACGCTCGCGGCGGCGGCCAGGCCGCTCGCAGGAGCGGCGGAGGCGCGGGCGGTCGCGAGCATTGCCGCCGGCGACGCCGTGACCGGCGCGCTGGTCGCGGAGGCGCTGGAGCGGGTCGGGCCGAGCGGCGTCGTCAGCGTCGAACTCGGCGCCACGGTCGCGACGACGCTCGACGTGCTCGACGGCATGACCTTCGACCGCGGCTACATCTCGCATCACATGGTCACCGATTTGGAGCGGATGGAGGCAGTGCTCGACGCGCCGCTGATCCTGCTCACCGACCAGAAGCTCGCGACCGAGGCCGAGCTCGCGGCGATCGAGCGCGCGCTCGGCGACGCGACCCGGCCGCTGCTCATCATCGCCGAGGAGATCGCACCCGCCTGCGTCATCGCCCTGCTGCGCTGGCGCGAGCACGGACGGAAGGTGGTCGCGATCAACCCGCCGGATTACGGGCATTGGCGCAAGGCGATGCTGGAGGATCTCGGTATCGTCACGGGCGGGCGGGTGATCGCGCGCGAGCTCGGCGGCACGATCGCGGCGGTGACCCGGCAGGATCTCGGCCAGGCGCGGCAGGTCCGGGTCGGCGCCGGGCGCACCGTCATCTCGGGCGGCGGCGGCGACGCGACGGCGGTCGCGGCGCGGCGGGAGCAGGTGGCGCGGCTGCTCGAGGCGGCGCCGCCCAATGTCGAGCGCGACAAGCTGCAGGAGCGGCTGGCGCGGCTCTCCGGCGGCACCGCGGTAATCCTGGCCGGCGGCGCCACGCCGGTCGAACAGAAGCGCCGGGCGCAGCTCATCGAGGATGCGGTGGCGGCGACGCGCGCCGCGCGGGAGGAGGGGGTGGTGCCGGGCGGCGGCGCCGCGCTGCTGCATGCGGCATCGGCGCTGGAGGGGATCGCCGGGCGCCTGGCCGGCGGCGGACGCGACGGCGCCCGCTTGCTGCAACGCGCCATGGCCGAGCCGGCGCGGGCGATCGCGGTGAATTGCGGCCTCGATCCGGATCGGATCGCGGCGCAGATGACGGCGGAAGGGCCGGGGATCGGGCTCGACGCCCGCACCGGGCGCATCACCGACCTCGCGCGGGCCGGGATCGTCGATCCGGTGCGGGTCAGCATCGCGGCCTTGCGCAACGCGGTGTCCGTCGCGGTGCTGATCCTGACGACTCAGACGCTGATCGCGACCCGGCCGGAGCATTTCGATCCCACCGCCGGGCCGGCGCTCGGCGGCGGGGCGGAGCGGCTCGGCCGGAGCTGATCAGGAAGAGCTGATCGGGCGGCGCCGCTGACGGGCCGGGTGCGGCCCTGTATGCTCAACGGCGCGGGCGCCCTCGGAAGGCGGCCCGCGGGAGGCAGGTCCGGAACATGCCGATGCGACGCGACGGCGCAAATCGGCCGGCGGCAGCGACGCCGCGCGCAGCGACGCGCCGGCCGCCGAGCATGCCGTACGTGCTGCGCCGCAGCGAGGCCAGCGACACGATGCAGGCCTGGGAGCGCTTCCTGACCAGCGACGGCAGCGAGGTGATGCCGGCACGGAACTACGTCGCGGCCTCCTGGATGCGCAGCCAGCAACTCGGCATCGATCCGACCGGCCGCGCCGCGCCGATCGTGGCGCAGGGCGACGGGATCGCCTCGCTGCGCGAGCGGCACGCGGAGCTGCTCGCCGCGGCGCATGACATCTTCCTCGACGCGGCGGACCTGTTCACCGGCTCGCGCTCCATCCTGCTGCTGACCAGCCCGGACGGGATCGTGCTGGAGGCGGTGGGCGATCCGCTGACGCTGGCGCAGGGCGAGGACATCCACCTGATCCAGGGCGGCGATTGGCGCGAGGACAGCGTCGGCACCAACGGCATCGGCACGGCGCTGGCGACGCGCCGGCCGGCGCAGGTGCATGCGGCGGAGCATTTCTGCGAGGGCATCAAGAGCTGGACCTGCGCCGCCTGCCCGGTGTTCGAGCCGGGAACCGGCGCGGTGATGGGCGTGGTCGACGTGTCCGGCCCGCCGCTCACCTACCAGCGCACAAACCTGACGCTGGCGGTGGCGATTGCGCGGCAGGTGGAAACCGCGCTGTCGCATCGCGCGGCGCACGAACATGCCCGGCTGCTGCAGGCCTGCCTGGAGCGGCTGTCGAATGGCGATGCGCGCGGCATGATCGCGCTGGACCGCACCGGACGGCTGGTGCATGCGACCGGCCAGGTACCGACGCCGGTGCCGATCGGCACGCGGGTGCCGGGTCTCGATGGCGGGCTGGCGGTCGAGGACTGGCCGCGGCTGCTGCCGCAGGGCTGGCGGGCGGAATGGTTCGATCCGGTGGCGCTGGACGGCCGCACGATCGGGGCGTTGCTGGTCGTGCCGGGCAAGCCGCGCCCCGGCGCACCGCCGCGCGGCAGCGAGCGCGGCTCGGAAGCGGATCCGCGGCGCAGCAGCTTCGACGCGATCATCGGCCGCAGCGCCGCGATTGGGCTCGCCGTGGAGCGTGCCCGGCAGCTCGCGGCGAAGCGCGTGCCGGTGCTGATCGAGGGCGAGACCGGGGTCGGCAAGGAGCTGCTGGCGCGCGCCATGCACGGCGTCGATGACGGCACGCGGCCGTTCGTCGTCTACAATTGCGGCGCCGCGAGCCGGGATCTGCTGGCCGGCGAGCTGTTCGGGCATGTGCGCGGCGCCTTCACCGGTGCCACCAGCGAGGGCCGGCCGGGCCGGTTCGAGCTGGCGCATGGCGGCACGCTGTGCCTGGACGAGATCGGCGAGATGCCGCTCGAGGTGCAGCCGCTGCTGCTGCGCGCGCTGGAGGAGGGCGTCGTCTACCGGCTCGGTGATGCGACGCCCCGGCATGTTGCGGTGCGGCTGCTGGCGCTGACCAACCGCAACCTGCTGGAGGAGGTCGAGGCCGGGCGCTTCCGTCGCGACCTCTACTACCGCGTCGGCGTCACCCGGCTGCGCATCCCGCCGCTGCGCGAACGCGGGCAGGACGCGATCCTGCTGGCGGAGCATTTCATGCAGAGCCTGGCCGCGCGGCACGGCGTGGCGCCGCGCGGCTTCGCGGCCGACGCCGCCGAGCGGCTGCGCGCCCATGGCTGGCCGGGCAACGTGCGCGAGCTGCGCAACGTCGTGGAAAGCCTGCTGCTGATGGATCCGGGCGGCGCCATCACCGTCGCCGAGCTGGCGCCACTGCTGGCACTGCCGGTCGCCGTGGCGCCGGCGCCGCCCGCGACGCTCGAGGATGCGGAACGCACCGCCATTGCCCACGCGCTGCGGCGGGCGCAGGGGAACGTCGCCGGGGCGGCGCGGCTGCTCGGCATTTCGCGCAGCACGCTGTATCGCAAGGTCGAGCACTACCGGTTGCCGGTCTGAGGCGCGCTCCGCGCGCGCGGCCGGCGCGGCTGCCCGTCCGGCATCGTCGCCGTTTTCCAAGCCGCTGAACGAGCGATCGCGAATCCCGCTGCGTCGATCGGGAGATCGGCACGGGACGGGCGCCCGTTAGCGGATTCGCAACCGCGGGGGACGATGGTGCACGCGCAGCGTTGCGGGCGCTGCGCGCGGGCGGCGTGTGGAGAGTGAGCATGAGAGTCAACCATCTGATCGGGGGCGCCCTTGGCATGGCCCTGGCCGCCGTCACGGCGGTCGCGCCGGCCAGAGCGGAGAACGGCGTAACCGCCAATACGATCGAATTCGGCCAGGTCGCCGCGCTGGATGGGCCGGCCGCGGCTCTCGGCCGGGGCATGCGCGACGGGCTGCGGGCGGCGTTTGCCGAGGCCAACAAGGCCGGCGGCGTGGCCGGTCACAAGCTCGAGCTGATTTCCCGCGATGACGGTTACGAGCCCGACAAGTCGATCGCGGCCGCCAAGCAGCTGCTCGATCAGGATAAGGTCTTCGCCCTGATCGGCTCGGTCGGCACGCCGACTTCGGTCGCGGTGCAGCCGATCGCGGCGGCGGAGGGCGCACCGTTCATCGGCGCCTTCACCGGCGCCGAGTTCCTGCGCACGCCCTACAAGCCGAACGTGGTCAATGTCCGTGCCTCCTACTTCCAGGAGACGGAGACGATGGTCGAGCACCTGACCAAGGATCTCGGCGTCACCCGCATCGCCATCTTCTATCAGGACGACGCCTACGGGCAGGCCGGGCTGGAGGGCGTCAAGCGCGCGCTCGGCAAGCGGCACATGCAGCTGGTCTCGCAGGGCACGTACGAGCGGAACACGACGGCGGTGAAGTCCGCGCTGCTCTCGATCCGCAAGGGTGACCCGCAGGCGGTGATCATGATCGGCGCGTACCGGCCTTCCGCCGAATTCATCAAGTTCGCGCACGCCATCCGGCTCAACGCCACCTTCGTCAACATCTCCTTCGTCGGCGCCGATGCGCTGGCCAAGGCGGTGGGTCCGGCCGGCGCCGGAGTGGTGGTCACCGAGGTGGTGCCGTTCCCCGAAGACAAGTCCGTGCCGATCGTCGCCCGCTACCTGGCGGCACTCCACGCCGCGGAGCCCGACGTGAAGCCGAATTTCGTCTCGCTGGAGGGCTATATCGTCGGCCGGCTGGCAGTCATGGGGCTGGAGAAGATCAACGGCCCGATCACGCGCCAGGCGTTGCTCGATGCCATCGCCAAAACCGGCACCTTCGACCTTGGCGGAATGCACCTGGTCTATGGGCCTTCGGATAATCGCGGATCGAGCGAGGTGTTCCTGACCGTCATTCAGCCGGACGGCAGCGTCAAGCCCGTGGCGCGCCTGGCGGCGGCCGGCGGCTGAGCCAGCGAACGATGATGTTCGTCCGGCGATCCCCCCGCGGCGGCCCCATCGCGACCGGCGTGCCGGGGCGCCGCGGCCTCGGCATCCGCGCCAAGCTGTTCCTCGCGTTCGGCGCGGTCGCCGGTCTGACGGTGGTGGCCTGCGCCGTCGCCCTGCTCTCCTACGGTGCCGTCGGCACCACCCTGCGGCAGATCACCCGCAACGATCTGCCCGCGATGGGCCTGTCGCTGCGCCTCGCGAAAAGCAGCGCGGAGGTTGCCGGGGCGGCGCCGGCGCTGGTCGCGGCGGGAGACCTGCGTGAGCGCGACCGCGCGGTGGCCGCGCTGGCCGCGGATCAGCGAAGCCTGGACCAGGTGGTACGGGCGCTCGGCGCGGGCGCGGCCGGCCAGGGGGCGACGGCGGATCTCCTGGGCACGATGCGGGAACTCGGCCGCAACCTCGCGCAGCTTGCGGCCGGTGTCGGCCAGCGCCTGGCTCTCCGCGATCAGCGCAGCGCCGTGGTGCGGGGGATCCACGCGACCGCGGACAAGCTGGACAAGGCGATGGCGCCGCTGATCGACGATGCGCAATTCGGCGTGCTCACCGGGCTGGATTCGGCCACCGACGGGACGGATCCCAAGGTGATCAAGCGCCAGGTCTCGGACATCGCCGACAAGCAGCTCGGCGTCCTGCAGGCGCTCCTGGACCTCCGCGCCGACACGAATCTTGCCATCGGCCTGCTGACCGAAGGGGCCAATATCCCGGAGGCGGATCTGCTGCCGCCGGTGCTCGACCGGTTCAAGGCGGCGGACGGGCGGATCAACCGCTCGCTGGCCGGGCTGAAGGGAACGCCCGGCGCCGCGCTGGCCGGCCTGGTGGGGGAGTTGCTGCGGCATGGCTCCGGCAGCGACAGCGTCTTCGCGCTGCGGCGGCAGGAGCTCGATGCGCTGGCGCAGGGTGATGCGGCTCTCGCCAACAACCGCAAGCTCGCCGCGGCGCTCAATGCCGAGGTCACCGCCCTGGTTCATCGCAACGAGCGCAGCGCCAGCGCCGCTGCCGCCGCAACCGGCCAGGCGCTTGCGCATGGCCGCGTCCTGCTGAGCATCATTGCCGCGGCGAGCCTGCTGACCGCCTTGGCGATCGCGCTGCTCTATGTCGGCCGGGCGGTGATCCGCCGCCTCACCTTGCTGCGGCATGCCATGGGCGAGATCAGCGCCGGCAATTATGACGCCGCGATCCCGCAGGGCGGCCGCGACGAGATCACCGAGATGGCCGTGGCACTGACCGTGCTCCGCGATGCCGGCCAGGCCGCCCGCGCGGCGGAACGCGATGCGGCGGCAGAGCGCGAACGCATGGCGCGCGACCAGCGTGCGGCGCTGCTCGCACTCGCCGACGGGTTCGAGAACTCGGTCAAGAGCGTTGTCACCGGCGTCACCGGAGCGGCGGCCGAAATGCGCCGCACGGCGGCCCGCATGGCCGAGGTGGCAGAGGAGACCAGCCGCCAATCCGATCCCGCGGCCACGGCGTCATCGCAGGCGTCCAGCAATGTCGCGTCCGTCGCCGCCGCGACGGAGCAGCTCGCAGCGTCCATTTCCGAAATCGGCCGCCGCCTGGCCGATTCGACCGCCATCGTCGGCCAGGCGGTGTCCCAGACCGAGCGGGCCACCCAGTCGATGCAGGGGCTGACGGTGACGGCCGAGCGCATCGGTGACGTCGTGCAGCTGATCAATGCCATTGCCACCCAGACCAATCTCCTGGCGCTCAACGCCACGATCGAGGCGGCACGGGCCGGCGATGCCGGCAAGGGCTTCGCCGTCGTCGCCGGCGAAGTGAAGTCGCTCGCGAACCAGACTGCGCGCGCGACCGATGCGATCGGCACGCAGATCCGCGAGATCCAGGAGGCGGCGCGCGAAGCGGTCGATGCGAATGCGGGCATCGGCCGCACGATCGCCCAGATCAGCGACATCGCCACCGCCGTCGCCGCCGCCGTCGAGGAGCAGGACGCGACGACGCGCGAGATCGCCCATAACGTGCAGCTCGCGGCGAATGGCACGCATTCCGCCTCCGAAAACATGGCCGGCGTCACCCGTGCCGTGGGCGAATCCAGGCAGGCGGCCGGAACGGTGCTGGACTCGGCCGGCGAGCTGGCGGGCCAGGCCGAGCGCCTGAACCAGGAAATCGACCACTTTCTCCACCGGGTGCGGGCCGCCTGAGCCGCGGCCCGGCCGGACGTCGCGTCGATCGCCGCGCGTCCGGCACGGCCACGATAGGCGTCCACGCGCGCGCTTGAACCTCGTCCGCCGGGGCCCGGCCCGGCTGCCGCGCGGCGATCCGCAAATATTCGGCATGGGCAAGCGGCGTCGAGAGCGAGTGATCGACGCCGGCGCGACAATAACGGCCGGCGGCCGGCCCTTGACCCGGAACCAACCCGGCCATACCAATCCGCCTTTGGAAGGAGACGACCGATTGCCGGGAGCGATGTCCGGGAAACCGTCCTCTCGCCGATGAGGCCTGGGCAGGATGCACGGGCGCCGTCGCGTTTTCTGCTCGGCGGGAACGGACCGTGACGGCATCCGCTGAGACGCGGCCCGAGCGGAATGCTGGAATCCAAATTGGCGCGGCCTCCACCCTCGCGGCGGCGGCGGCGCTGCGCAACGCCGGAAAGCGGTTCGGCGGCACGATCGCGCTCGACAACGTGTCGTTCGATCTGCTGCCCGGCGAGGTGCTGGCCCTGCTCGGCGAGAACGGCGCCGGCAAGAGCACCTGCGTCAAGCTGCTGGCCGGGGTCTATCGTCCCGATACCGGCGTCGTGCTGATCGGTGGCGTCGCGGTCGAGCACGCATCGCCGATCGACGCGCAACGCCGTGGCATCGCCGTGATGCACCAGCACCCCGGCCTGTTCGGCGACCTGACGGTGCTGGAAAATCTCTTCATCGGTCACATGCCGCGCGGCCCGCTCGGCAGCGTCGATTTTCGCGCGATGCGCGACCGGGCCGAGATCCTGCTCGAGACCGTTGGCCTCACGTGCAGCCCGATGGAGACCTTGAAGCGGCTGCGTACCTCCGAGCAGCAACTGGTCGAGATCGCCCGCGCCCTGTCCACGAGGGCGAAGGTGCTGATCATGGACGAGCCGACCGCGGCGCTTTCGCAACGCGAGGTGGAGCGCCTGTTCGCGGTGGTCGCCGAGTTGCGCGGCCGCGGCGTGGCGATGATGTTCGTCGGCCACCGGATGGAGGAGATCTACCGGGTGGCCGACCGCATCGCGGTGCTGCGCGACGGCAGGCTGGTGGCGATCGAGGCGGCGGCCGGGCTCGATCGCGATCGCGCCGTGCAGTTGATGATCGGGCGGGCGTTGAGCGCCGGCTATCCCGCGCGGTCCGGGCAGCGTGGCGAGACGCTGCTCGACGTCGCCGGCCTGTCGCGTGATGGCGCCTTCACCGACGTCTCGTTCACCGTCCGGGCCGGCGAGATCCTGGGCCTGGGCGGCCTGGTCGGCAGCGGCCGCACCGAGATCGCGCGGGTGCTGTTCGGCATCGACCACCCGAACGCCGGCGAGATCCGGATCGCCGGCCGGACGATGTCGTTTTCCGACCCGCCCGCCGCGATGGCGGCGGGTATCGCCTACCTGTCCGAGGACCGTCTCGGGCAAAGCCTGATCATGGACTTTCCGATCCTTGCCAACGCGTCCTTGCCCGTGATCGGCAAGGCGACGTTTGCCGGCCTGGTGATGCGCCGGCGCGAGATTGCACTGGTCGAGCCGCATCTGCGGCGCCTGCGGCTGAAGTTCCGCAGTCTCGGTCAGGCAGTGAGCACGCTCTCCGGTGGCAACCAGCAGAAGGTCGTGCTGTCGAAATGGCTGGCGACCCGGCCGCGCATCCTGATCCTGGACGAGCCGACGCAAGGCATCGATGTCCAGAGCAAGGCGGAGGTGCACGCGATCATCGCCGAGCTGGCGCGTCAGGGCATGGCAATCCTGCTGATCTCGTCGGAGCTGCCCGAGCTGGTCGGTATGTGCGATCGCGTCATCGTGCTGCGCGAGGGCCGGGTGACCGCGGAGTTCGATCACGCGGAGCTCGAGCAGGAGCGCATCATCCGCGCCGCGACGGATGCCGACGCGCCGGCCTCGGCCGCGGCGTTCGTCGGACGGCACGGGTCGGCCGCCGTCGCGCGGCGCGATGCCGTCGCGACCGGCTCGGCGGCGTGGCTGCGCCGCATCGCGGTGAAGCGCGAGCTCGGCCTCATCGTCGTCATCGCCGCGGTCTTCGTCCCGGTGGCGCTGCTCAACCCGCGCATGATCGGCGGCGAAAACCTGACGGCGATCGCGATGGACGCCGCACTGCTGCTGATCGTTGCCGTGGCCCAGATGCTGGTGCTGCTGACGCGCAACATCGATCTCTCGGTCGGCTCGGTGATCGGGCTTGCCGCCTATGGCTCGGCGAGCTTCATGCACCAGCACCATGCCGCCCCGGTCCTGGCCGGCGTTGCCGTCGGATGCGCCGTCGGCCTCGGTTGCGGCGCGGTCAACGGCGCCATCATCACCATCGGCCGGGTGCCGGCGATCGTCGCCACCCTGGGCACGCTGGCCGTGTTCCGGGGACTGGACAGCCTGTGGGCCGGCGGATGGCAGATCAGCGCCGACCAGGTGCCGCAGGCATGGCTCGACATGACCGGCGCCCGGGTGGCGGGCGTGCCCGCGGTCGTGCTGATCACGATCGCGACGCTCGGCGTGATCGCGCTCGGCCTGCGATCCTTCCCGGCCGGGCGCGAGTTGTATGCGATCGGGTCGAACCCGGAGGGTGCCACGCTGATCGGCATCCGGCGCACCGCGCTGGTGCTGGGCGCGTTCGTGGTTGCCGGGCTGCTGTCCGGCTTCGACGGCGCGCTCTGGGCCTCGCGCTACGCCACGATCGATGCCCGGGTCGCGATCGGATACGAATTGACGGTGATCGCGTCGGTCGTGGTCGGCGGTGTCGCGATCCGCGGCGGGTCCGGCACCGTCCTGGGCGTGACGCTTGGCGCCCTGACCCTGCTGGTGATCCAGAACGGGCTGACCCTGGTGCGCGTCGATCCGCTGTGGCTGCAGGGCGTCTACGGGCTGGTCATCCTGCTCGCGATCGGCCTGGACGCGCTGGTCGGCCGCCGGACCGCGAGCGCGTGGCGGCATCGATGAAGGCCAGCCTGGTCGAGCGGTTCGCGACCTGGGAGAATTTCCTGGCGATCCTGACCGCCTGCGTGGTGGCGTACGCGGTCGTGGCGGTGCCGCATTTCGCCACGGGCTTCAACGTCTCGCAGGCCATTGCCGGCGTGTCGGAGCGGGCGCTGATCGTCCTGCCCATGATGTTGCTGATTATCGCGCGCGAGATCGACCTTTCGGTCGCCAGCATGCTGGCACTCTGCAGCGTCGTCTTCGGGCTCGCGGTGCAGGGCGGCGCACCGATGGCGGTGGCGATCGGCCTGTCGCTTGCGACCGGCGTTGCGGCCGGGGCGCTGAACGGGCTTCTGGTGACGGCATTCGGGCTGCCGTCGCTCGTGGTCACGCTCGGAACCCTGGCCCTGTTCCGCGGCGCCGGCTACGTGCTGCTCGGCTCCGCGTCGGTGAATGCGTTTCCCGATGCGTTCACGAATTTCGGCATCGACATGGTGGGCGGGACGCCGATTCCCTGGACGATCGTGCCGTTTCTTGTATTGGCACCGCTGTTCGCAGTGGTGCTGCATGCCAGTGCGACCGGCCGCCGCATCTACGCGATCGGCGGCAATCCGGACACGGCGCTCTATGCCGGCGTCAAGGTCGACCGCATCCGGCTCTGGCTGTTCATCACCAGCGGCGTCGTCTGTGCGATCGCCGGGATCGTGTTCACCGCCCGGCTCGCCAATGCGCGCGCCGACAACGCGGTCGGCATGGAACTCGACGTGATTACGATCGCCCTGCTCGGCGGCGTCAACGTGTTCGGCGGCCGGGGGAAGCTGAGCGGCGTGCTGTACGCGCTCGTGCTCATCGCGATGCTGCGCAACGTGCTGGGTCTGCTGCAGATCGGCGGCGACGCCCAGGGAACGGTGATCGGCCTGCTGCTGATCGTGTCCTTGCTGGTCAGCACCACGGCGGAACGCCTGTACGCGTCGCTCCAGACATGGATGCGGCGACGGAATTCCTCCGGTCCACGTTCGGGCGGGCCGGCGGAGCCGATGACGATCGTCCCGGACCAATGGCGCTAGATGCCGAGCGAGGGAGACCATCCATGAAACAGACGAGGGTGCGACGGGCGGCAGGACGGGCAGCCGGGGCGGTTCTGCTCCTGTCGGGGACGCTGCTGGGCGGCGCGCTGCTGGCGCCGCTGGCGTCTGCGGCCCCGAAATGTGCGACGGGTCCGGTGACCGTGGGCTTCCTGCCGAAGCTCGACACCGATCCCTACTTCAAGGTCGCCGAGACCGGGGCGGTGGAGGCGCAGAAGGAAATTGGCGGCAAGGTGGTTCAGGAGGCGCCGTCGCAGGCCACCGCGGAGGCGCAAATCCCCTTCATCAACAATTTCGTCTCCCAGGGCGTGGGTGTCATCGCCATCTCCGGCAATGACGCCAACGCGGTGGCGCCGGCGCTGCGTCGCGCCGCGCAGCAGGGCGTGCGGGTCGTCTCCTACGACTCGGACGTCGCGGCGTCGGCCCGCAGCCTGTTCTTCAATCAGGCCAAGGGCGACAGCCTGGCGGAAATGATGCTGGAGAGCATGGCGCAGATGATCGGCGGCGAGGGTGAATTCGCCATCCTCTCCTCGACGCCGACGGCGACCAACCAGAACGCCTGGATCGCCTTCATGAAGGCGCGATTGAAGGAGCCGCAATTCGCGAAGATGAAGCTGGTCCAGGTCGCCTACGGCCAGGAGAGCGAGCAGATCAACCAGCAGCAGGCGCTGGCTCTGGTGCAGGCCTTTCCGAACCTGAAGGGGATCATCGTGCCGGCCGGCATCGGCCTGCCGGCGGCGGCCCGTGCCCTGGAGCAGGCCGGCAGCCTCGGCAAGGTGAAGCTCACCGGTCTCGCGCCGGCGACGCTGATCAAGAAGTACATCCAGAACGGCTCGGTGCAGGACATCTGGTGGAACGTCAAGGACCTCGGCTATCTGACCTACTACGGAGCGCAGGCGCTCGCGCAGTGCAAAATCTCCGGCAAGCCGGGTGACAAGTTCAAGGCTGGACGCCTCGGCGACTACACGGTCGGCGCGGACGGCGAGGTCGTGCTGGGTCCGGCGCGGATCGTGACGCCGGCCAATGTCGATGAGTTCAAGTTCTAGGTTTGGGCGCAGCGCCGCGGCGATGGTCATGCACTCCATCCCGCGGCGCATCCGCGATCCGCAGTGACGTTCTGGTCAGGAGAGCGCGTCACTCGTCACGACAGAGTCGCATCAGGTCTGCGGAAGTCGGCCACCGAACGACGCGTCCTCTGACGCGCCGTTGGTCCGGTTGCCCAGAATCCGGCTGACGAAGCTGCGGGTGCGCGCCACTTCGGGGGCATCGAAGATCCGGGCCGGCGTTCCGATCTCCTGGATCCGCCCGTCCGCCATGAAGGCGACGCGGTGGGAGACGTCGCGCACGAAGCCCATCTCGTGCGACACGATCAGAAGCGTCATGTGCTCGGCGGCGAGCAGCTTGATCGTGTCCAGAACCTCGCCGACCCGCTCGGGGTCGAGCGCCGACGTCACCTCGTCGAGCAGCAGGATCTCCGGCTTGAGGCACAGGGCGCGGGCAATGGCGACGCGTTGCTGCTGCCCGCCGGAGAGCTCGTCGGGATAGGCATCGAGCTTGTCGCCGAGACCGACCTTTTCGAGCAAGGCCCGGGCTTCCGTCTCCACCTCGCGCCGGTCGCGCCGCTTGATGGTCACCGGCGAGACCATGACGTTGCGCAGCACGTTCATGTTGCCGAAGAGATTGTACTGCTGAAACACGATCGCGAGCCGGTCCCGCGCGCGTCGCAGCGATCGCCGGTCGCCGTATTCGATCCTCTCCCCCGCCAGGCTGACGGTGCCCTGCACCGGTCGAAGCAGACCGGTGACCACGCGGAGCAAGGTGCTCTTGCCCGAACCCGACGGTCCGATGAGGCTGACGATCTCGCCCCGCTCGACCGCGAGATCGATCCCGTCCAGCACCGTCGTGTCGCTATACCGGGCGACCAGGCCGCGAATGTCGAGCTGCGCCAAGGCGTTTCTCCAGGACGACCCCGAGACGGGCCAGCGGGTAGGAAATGGCGAAGTAGAGCAGCAGCACGGCCGCATAGACGAGGGAGGCCGAGAAACCTTTGGTGTTCAGGATCCTGGCGGCCTGGGTCAGCTCCAGCACGCCGGCCTGCGAGGCGAGTGCCGTGTCCTTGATGAACAGCACGAAATAGGCGAACACCGGCGGCAGGATGATCGGCCAGGCCTGCGGCAGCCGCACCAGCCAGAAGCTCTGCCAGGCGGAAAAATTCATCACCGCCGCCGCCTCGAGCTGGCTCGGCCTGACCGCCTGCAATCCGGAGCGGACGATTTCGGCGACGAAGGCGGTCGAGATCACGGACGTGCTGACGAAGGCGATCGCGAGCGGCGAAAAATCGAAGCCGAGCACCTGCGCGCCGAAGAAAAACGTCATGAGCGTGATCAGAAACGGCACCCGGCGCATGATCTCGACATAGAGAAACGCGAACGCCTTGAGCGGCCAGAGCGCGGGGCGCCGGGACAGCCGCGCCACCGTCAGCAGCGCGCCGCAGAACAGGCCGACGACACAGCCGACCGCCGACAGCGCCAGCGTGGTGAGCGCCGCCTTCGCCAGCAGAATGACGTTGTAGATCGTGAACAAGCGCGGGATTTCGGCCAGGATGAAGCCGAGCATCAGAGCACCGGAACCCGGGCGCGGAACGCCCAGCGGCCGAACAGGGCAAGCAGGATCGTGACGATGAAGGTGACGACGACATAGATCGCCGCAACCGTTGTAAAGATCTCGATCGAGCGGAACGTCGTGGAGTTGATGTTGAAGGCGCGGCCGGTCAGCTCCTCCACGCCGAAGATGGCGGCCATCGAGGTACCAAGCGTCATCAGGATGTACTGGTTGCTCAGGGCCGGCATGGTGACACGAAAGAGATGCGGCAGGACGACGTGTCGCAAGGTCTGCAGCCGGTTCATGTTCAGCGTCGCGGCGGCGTCGAGTTCCTCGATATGGACGGAGACAAGGCCGGCGCGCAGGATCTCCGTGAGATAGCCGGCGGCATTCAGCGTCATGCCGATCAGCACGGCGGCGAACGGCGAAAACAGCACGCCGAAATCCGGCAGGCCGAAATAGATCACGTAGATCTGCACGAGCTGCGGCGTGTTGGTGAAGAATGCCACGTAGCCGCGCACCAGGCGGGACGCGATCGGGTCGCCCTCATCGCGGATGATGGCGAATGCCAGTCCGAGCACCATGCCGCCGGCGAAGGAGAGGATGCTGAGCGCCAGGCTGATCAGCATCCCTCCCAGGAGGTAAGGAAGGTAGGGCGCAATCTGGCCATAGTGCAGGACATAGTGCATGGGCCCGACGCGCCGTCGGCGCCGTCTCAGAAATACGGCGAGACCGGCACCGGGTAGACCATGGCCATGCCGAACCACTTCTTGTAGGTATCGGGCAGGAAGCCGTTGGTCTCGAGCTGGAACAGGGCCACGTTCAGCCAGGATTTCAGCGCCTGGTTGCCGAATGCGAGGCCGATGCAGTCGTAGTCCACCTCGGCGTTGGTGTCGGCGATGACGCGGGTCTTGGCCGGATACTGCTTGGTATACATGCCGAGATAGTCCACGACATCCACGATCGCGTCGCCGCGTCCCTGTTCGAACGCGCGCACGGCATCGGGGTAGTTGTCGAACAGCGTCATCTGGGCGTCGGGCAGATGCTGCTTGGCGTAGTCGACGGGCGTCGTGCCGCGCACCTCGATCAGGCGCACCTTGGAGGAATTCAGGTCCGATATGGTCTTGTAGGGAGCGTCGGCCTTGACCAGGGCGCTGAGGGCCTCCGTCTGGATCGGCACCGAGAAGTCGATCACCTTCGCCCGGTCCGGCGTGCGGGTCAGTGCGCCCATCATCAGGTCGGCCTTGCCGGTGACGAGGAACGGCACGCGGTCGGCCGAGTTGACCTGCACGATCTGCACCTTCACGCCCAGCATCGCGCCGAGCTTGTTGGCGACATCGACGTCGAAGCCCTGCACCTGATTCTGGTTGTCGAACAATCCGAGCGGCGGAAGGTTGGGATTGATCCCGACCACCAGCGTCTTCGACGAAAGAATCTCGTCGAGGCTGTGCGCCTCCGCGGCCAATGGCACGGCGAGCAGGCAGGCAAGGCCGGCGATGCGGCCCGTCCACGTCAGAACACCCATGTCGTTCACCCCGGTGAGGTTGCGCCGCGTGGGCCAACGGTATACGAATTGTATCCCGTCTGTCGACAGAAGAACCGCCAGCATGGATGAGAATCGATCGCCCGGGTCGCGGGGCGGATTGCGCGCGGCGGGCGTCGAACGGGGAGCGCCGGTGCGGTTCGTCTTCGACGGCCGGAAGGTGGATGCCTGTCTCGGCGAGTCGGTTGCCGGCGCATTGCTGGCCGCCGGCGTGCGCACGCTGCGCACCAGTCCGCGTGCCGGCCTGCCGCGTGCGAGCTTCTGCTGGATGGGGCTCTGCCAGGAATGCACCGTGGTGGCGGACGGGGTGCGCCGCCCGGCCTGCCGGACGGAGGTTCGGGACGGCATGATCGTGCGGCCCGGCAGCGTGCCGTGAGCACGGCCGCGGATATCATCGTCGTGGGCGGCGGTCCCGCCGGCGCGGAGGCGGCACTCGCCGCCGCCGAGCACGGGCTCGCCGCCACCCTGCTCGACGAGGCGCCGCAGGCCGGCGGCCAGGTGTACCGCGCACCGCCGCGTGCCTTCGCCGGCGCCGACGCCGATCCGGCCGGCGTGCGGCTGCGCGAGCGGCTCGCGGCAAGCACGGTCACCACGCGCTTCGAGCACATCGTCTGGTCGGTCTCGCCAGGCTTTCGCGTCGACGCGCTGGGGCCGGACGGCCCCGCCTCCTGGTCCGCCCGCGCCGTCATCGCGGCGACCGGCGCGCAGGAGCGCGTGATTCCGTTCCCCGGCTGGACGCTGCCCGGCGTCGTCGGGCTGGCCGGCGCGACGATCATGCTGAAATCCGACGGCATGCTGCCGGGCGAGCAGACGCTGGTCGCGGGGCAGGGGCCGCTGCTGCTCGCGGTCGCCGCGGGCATTCTCAAGGCCGGCGGCAAGGTCGCCGGACTCGTCGATCTCGCCACGCGCGCCGATTGGCTGGCGGATTGGCGAGCGCTGGCGTCCCGACCGGATCTCGCGGCGCGCGGCGCGCGCTGGCGCGCCAGGCTGCTGCAGGCCGGCGTGCCCGTTCTGCATCGCCATGCCCTGCGGCGGGTGGAGGAAGCGCCGCAGAACCGGCTGCGCGTCGCAATCGGGCGCGTGGACGGGGACGGGCGGCCGGTCGCCGGTCCGCCGCTCGAGCGCATCGTCGATGCGGTGGCGGTCGGCAACGGCCTGACCGCGTCCACCGACATCACGCGCCTGCTTCGCGTCGAGCACCATTACGACGCACTGCGTGGCGGCTGGGTGCCGACGCTCGATGCCGCGTTGCGCAGCTCGATGCCCGGCCTCTATGTCGCGGGCGACGGCGCGGGCATCGCCGGCGCGGCCGCGGCAGCGATCGACGGCCGGCTCGCCGGCCTGGCCGCCGCCCGAGCTCTGGGGGCGGTCGCGCCCGATGCGTATCGCTCGTCCACCGCGGCGCTCCGGACGCAGGCGCGGCGGGCGCGCCGCTTCGGCGCCGCGATGGCGCGGCTCATGGCGCTGCGTCCGGCGCAGGTCGCCGGCATCTCCGCCGAAACCATCGTGTGTCGCTGCGAGGATGTGACGCGGGCGGAGATCGACGCCGCGGCGGCGGACGGCGCGCGCACGGTGAACCAGCTCAAGGCCTGGACCCGCTGCGGCATGGGCCCCTGTCAGGGCCGCATCTGCGGCGACGTGGCGGGTGCGCTGCTCGCAGGCGAGAGCGGCGCGCGACCCTCCGCCGGCTACTTCACGGGACGCACGCCCTTCCGCCCGCTGCCGCTGAACCTGCTGGCCGCCGAAATCGACTACGCGACGCTCGCGCTGCCGCCGCCGGCACCGCTGTGACGGGTGCGTCGATGGAGCCGGCGTTCGATGCAGCGGTCGTGGGCGCCGGCGCGATGGGCGCGACGGTCGCCCTCCACCTCGCCCGCGGCGGCATGCGCACGGCGCTCATCGATCGCGGCGAGATCTGCCGCGAGGCGTCGGGCGTGAATGCCGGGACGCTGACGCTGCACATGACCCGCGCGGCCCTCATTCCGTACGCGATGAAGGGACGCGAGCTCTGGCTCTCCTCGGCGCGGTGGCTCGGGCAGGATGTCGGGGCGCGCGCCGCACCTGGCCTGTCGCTCGCCTTCACCCCGGCCGAACGCGAGATGCTGGAGAAGCGCGCCGCGGCGCGCGCCGCCGCAGGTGCGCCGATCCGGCTGGTGACGCAAGGCGAGGCGTGCGCGATCGAGCCGGGCCTCAACCCGTCGCTGCTGGCGGCCGCCTTCTGCGAGCTCGACGGCCACGTGACCGCCTATCTCACCGGCCGGGCCTACCGGCAGGCGCTGCTGACGGCGGGTGCGACGATCCTCGAGCAGACGCCGGTCGAGGGGATCGAGCCGGAAGGCGGCGCCTACCTGATCCGCAGCCGCACGCAGCGGATCCGCGCGCGGCGCCTCGTGCTGGCCGGCGGCGTGTGGCTCGAAACCATGCTCGCCTGGCTCGGCCTGCGCGTTCCGGTCAAATGCCTCGTCAACCAGCTCGTGGTGACCGAGCGGATGCGTCCGGTCATGCGCAGCGTCGTCGGCATCGCCAACGGGCTCCTGTCGCTCAAGCAATTCGAGAACGGCACGGTGCTGATCGGCGGCGGCTGGCAGGGCATCGGCGACCCTGAGCGCGGCGGCGTGGCAGCCATTCCCGACAATCTCATCGGCAACATCCAGCTGGCGCGCCACGCGATCCCCGCGCTGGGCGAGACCCGAATCGTACGCATCTGGCTCGGGCTCGAGTCGGAGACCGCCGACGCCATGCCGATGATCGGCCCGCTGCCCGGGCTGGACGAGGCCTACGTCATCGGCTGCGTCCATTCCGGCTACACCAGCGCCCCCTATATGGGGCGCCTGCTCGCGGACCGCCTTCTGGGCCGCGCGCCGGACATGCCGCTGTTCGATCCGACCCGGCTCATTCAGCCCGCTCCCGCGCAGCTCGAGGCCACAGCGTGATCCCTTCGCACGACGCTCCGTTCCATGGCATCTATGTCTCGACGCTCACGCCGTTCCGGGCCGACGGGCAGATCGACGAGGATCTGCTGGCGGCGCATTTCCGGCGCTACGCCGCCGTGCCCGGCATCGCCGGGGTGCTGTGCAATGGCCATGCGGGCGAGAATTTCCTGCTCAGCCGCGCCGAGCGCCGGCGGGTGACCGAAATCGCGGCCACCCTGCTTGGCGCGACGCACGTGATCGTCGCCGGTGTGATCGCCGAGGCGACGGAGGAGGCGGCGGCGCATGCGCGCGATGCGGCGGAGGCGGGTGCCGATTGCGTGCTCGTCTTTCCACCCTTCTCCTGGGCGCTGTCGCAGGACGATCGGATGGCGGTGACGCATCACCGGCGCATCGGCGAGGCCTGCGGCATCGCAATGATGCTGTATCAGGCGGGGGTCGCCTCGGCACTCGCCTACAGGCCCCGCGTGCTGGCCGAACTGGTCACGCTGCCGAACGTGGTCGGCATCAAGGAAGGCAGTTGGGAGAGCAACGCCTATGACCGCAACCGCCGCCTGGTGAAGTCGATCGCGCCGCACGTCGCCGTCATGGCGTCGGGCGACGAGCATCTGCTGTCCTGCTTCGTCCTCGGCAGCGAGGGCAGCCTGGTCAGCCTGGCCGTGCTGATGCCCGATGAGATCGTGGCCCTGGACCGCGCCGTGCGCCAGGGCGATCTCGCGACCGCGCGGGCGCTGCATCACCGCATCCAGCCGCTGGCGAATGCGATCTACGGCGAGGCGCCGGCCGGCCTGGCAACCGCCCGCCTCAAGGCCTGCATGACGCTCACCGGCGACTGGCGGAACGGCGCGGCCCGGCCGCCCGTCACACCGCTGCCCGAGGCGGAGCTTGCCCGGCTTCGCGCGGCACTGCTCGAGGCAGGCGTGATCCAGCGCGACGGTCCAAGGTGACCGAGGGGGCCGACCCGCCCGAATCCGAAGGCAGCCTGGCGGAGCGCGCCTACGACGCGCTGAGCCGCCTCGTGCTCACCCGCAAGCTGCCGGGCGGCAGCGTGGTGGTGGAGGGTCGGCTCGCCGGGCAGCTCAGGATCTCCCGCACGCCGATCCGCGAGGCGATCCTGCGCCTGGCGGCGGAGGGGCTTCTGGTCAAGCAGGGGTCACGCTCCTACGCGGTCCGGCACGTCAACTCGGTCGAGTTCTTCCAGGCGCTGAAGCTGCGTGAGCTGATCGAAGGCGAGGCCGTGGAGCTCGCCATCGGGCGCGTGGCGCCCGAAATGATCGCGCAGATGCGTGCGCAGGTGCTGCAGCTTGGGCTGCACGACCAGCAGGACGCGGCGCACTGGGAAATGGATGACAGCCTGCACCTGCTGTTCCCGCGTGCGATCAACAACGGCGTCATGGTGCGGATCATCCGCGAGTTGCGCATGACGACACGGCTGTTCGAGCTGACCAGCCCGACCGGCCGGGTGTCGCGCGACGCCGCCGAGCACGTCGCCATTCTCGATGCGTTTGCCGAGGGCAACGCCCGCCGCGCCCGCGCCGCGATGCTCACCCATCTGCGCAATGTTGCGGCGGACATGCTCGACATCGTCGCGGGCGGCGACGCCGCGGCACCGAGGCGGAGGTCGCGAGGATGAGTGTGCTGCGCGACCTCCTCGCGCGGAGCGGGAGACCGACCGGCGCCCGGGTGTCGCATCGCCTTCCCACGATCGGCGCCACCGACGGCATGCGCGTACCGCGAATTCCGCGCCGGTCGCTTGACAGCCTGCGAAGTCGAGCAGTGGGCTGGCGGCGCCGGATCGCCTCCAGCGCCGCTTTTGCCTTGAATCTCCGCCGGGTGGCACTTTCGCTGCCCGCTCGTCCCATGGTCTCTGGTTCAGTCGGATCAAGCCTGTCCGGTTGTCCGGGATCCGGGGACGACCGCGACGGCAGGCGGACCCGCCTGGCCCGATCGCGGCGGGCGGGCGGACAAAGGGTCGCCCGTCCTCGAGGTCTGGGGACTTTTGCAGAAGTCGAGATATTCCTGTGCCATCGCCGGTGTCGCGACCTCGATCAGCAGCCGGTTTTCCAGCCAGAACTCGATGACGTGGAAGAACGGCTTCTGTCCCGGCGTGCCGCGGCCGAAGGTCTTGGCGCGCCAACCCTCGCGAGCGCCGATCCGCTCGACGTCCTCCGCCTCCCACGGCACCGACAGCAATATGTGGAACGGCCAGGCTGGCGGCGGCGTCGGATGCTCGGCGAAGACGGCCGGATCGTCGCGGTCCGGCATGGTGAGTGTCATGCGCTCCGGGTAGACTTCGATCATCGTGCCGTTCGCGTCGCCGCTCGCCGCCATGAAGGCGCCTTCGAGCGGTCGGAACGGAAAGCAGCTGCCGTTCATCAGTTCGGCCAGAACCTCGGCAACGTGCCGCGGCTCGCGCGCCGGGATCGATACGTGATGGATCATGGCGATACCGTCTGCCTTGCGTGTTTCTATGCGTCGCGTCTGCCGCTGCTGCTCATGAGAGGCGCGCCAGTGCGGCCGCGCCCGCCGTGACGTAATGGCGCGGATGAACGATCGCGTGCTGGGCCGCAACCCGAAGATCCCGCACCCTTCGTTGCAGCGGTGAGCTTTCGTACACGGCCCCGCTGCCGGCGAGCTCGAAGCAGCCTTCGGCAACGTTGACGCATGCCGAGGTGATCCAGATCGCCGCCTGCAGTTGTTCACCCACGCGGGTCAGGTCCTTTGCCGTCGATTGCGCAGGATTCTGCCAGACGTCGGTGACCTGTGTCTCGAGCAGCGAGCGCGCCGCCATCAGCTCTGCGTCAAGCCGTGCCAGGCCTTCCTTGAAACGCTCGGTCTCCGCCAGCGGGGTGGTCATGAACAACTGTTTCACGCCGGCGCTCGCCAGCTCGACGAGATCCATGATCGCCCCCTCGGCGATGCCCACGGCGAGATTGGCGTGCGCCAGCACGAGGATTTCGGGGAACCTGGCGAAGATGGGATCGGGCGCGAACGAGGTCCCGAACGGAAACTCCACGAAGTTCTCGTCGGGTACCAACATGTCGGTCAGCGCGACGTGGTGGCTGCCGGTGCCCCTGAGGCCGACGGTGTGCCAGGTATCCCGAATCTCCCAGCGTTCGGCCGGCATGACGCAGGCGCGGATCATCGGGCCGGGTGCGTCGGCGGCGTCGATAGGGGAACCGCCCTCCATCATCACGCAATTGGCTCCGATCCACTCGGCGTTCTGGCATCCACTGGCAAATGGCCAGACGCCGGTAACCTTCCACCCGCCGGGAACGCGTGCGGCGGTGCCGACCGGCTGACCCGAACCGGCCATGATATGATCCTTGCCGTCGCAGTAGACCTGCTCACACAAGGCTGGACCCGCCAGGAACGGCATCAGGGCTGCGATCTGGCCGATCATGGCATTCCACCCCACCGAGCCATCGAGTCTGGCCAGGGCCCTGACCGCCCGAAAGGCACTGGACGGGTCGAGCTCAAGCCCGCCGTATCGGCGAGGCACGAGCATGCCGTAAATCCGTGCGGACTTGAGAACGGCCACGAGCTCCTCCGGCATCCGGCGAGCTTGCTCAATGTCGGGAGCGAGCCGCGCCACCATCGGCGCGACCGCGGCGATGCGCGAAAGCGCCAGATCCAATCCGGCCTCGTCAGGGCTCTGCACACTGCCCGTCGCCGACCGATGCTTGTCAAGAAGCGTTGTCATCGAGCTATCCTCCACGCAGGGAGCGGGAAAGCGCCAGTCTGCAGTGCGCCGGATACGGTTCGATTGCAGCTCAGGGAAATTCGCTACAAGCGTAACCGGGGAGGACTATTCCGCCGGCAGCGGGATGGCGGACGTGAAGACCCAATCGGGATCGAAGCGGTGCTTGAGGTGCCGAAGCCGGGCAGCGTTGCTATCGCGGGTTGGCGACGCACGGCGCCGTTCCAGATCCGGCAGCCCGCGTCATGGAGCTTGCGCCCCGACGGCACGAATGCGCATAAAGTCGTCGGGTCGGCTCTGAACCGACCCGTGTGCGAGCCGCTTGTTGATCCGCACACATGTGGGCACGCCAATCGCGATGACGGCGGCGTAGCAGGCAGATCCGGCGATGGCCGGTTCGCCGGATAGCGAACCAAGTCCTCCCGCGACAATCGCGAGCACGATGCCTACCAACACTGCGCCCACGACCACGATCGGCATGGAGGGATCGAATGTGTGGTTGGTGGCCTGATGGAACTCGACATAGGCCGATGCCCACAGGGGCGACATAGCGCGTCCGGGCCCTATCCGGTTGACCAGCAGTGCACCGCTGGCCAGCGCCACGAAGGGAACGAGGACCAGTTGCAGACCTCTTTCGATATCCCGATTGCCTCGATTTTGCGCGATCAGCCTTGGCCGTGCGGCACCCGCAATGCAGCCGTTCAGCGGAGCCGTCGAACGACGTGAAGATCGAGGCCCGACAAAGGCGCGCCGAGCTGGTGCATCGCCCCGCCCCGTGCCAGTGACCCGAGATCGATGGCCACGGCCGGCGCCGTTCGCGCCGATCGAATTCGTCAGACGTTGCTGACGCCGCCGTCGACGACCATGTCAGAGCCGGTCATGAACGAGCTTTCATCCGAGGCGAGGAAGAGGGCCGCATTGGCGAGTTCGGCGGGTCGGGCGAGTCGCAGCATGGGCGTGTATTTGGCGTAGCCCGCACGAATCGCGGCAGCCTCCTCGGGCGTTCTCGCCTGAGAGTCGAGCATCGGCGTATCGACGACGCCCGGGCTCAGCGTATTCGCGCGGATGCCGCTGTCCTTGAACTCCGCCGCCCAGGTCCGGGCGTAGGAACGCAACGCCGCCTTGGTGGCGGCGTAGGTCGAGTGGTTGGCCAGGCCCATGTAGTGCATGGCCGAAGCCACGAGAATGATCGATCCGCCCGGCCCGATCATCGGCAGCATCTTCTGCACCAGGAACAGTGGCGCCTTGGCGTTCAGGTCGAATGTGCGATCGTAGTGGTCCTCCGTGATGTCGGGCAGCGGCACCTGCTCGACGAGCGCGGCGTTGGACACGACCACGTCCACCCTGCCCTTCGCTCTGCGGACGGCATCGGCGACGCGGTCGAGGTCTTCGAGTCTGGTCGCGTCCGCCGCAATGGCGATGACGCTGGAACCGATGCGCGCTGCCGCCTCGTCGAGCGCCGCCTGACGCCGCCCGAAGATCAGCACATGCGCCCCTTCCTTCACGAAACGCTGCGCGATGGCGAGTCCGATGCCGCTGTTGCCGCCGCTGATGACGGCGACCTTGCCTGCCAATCTCGACATGATGCGTCCTTCGGTCTGCGTCGCCGGGTCGTCCCGGGACGTCGAGGTTGTTGTCCCCATGCGCGGTCTTTCGCGCCCGGACCCGCCGGCGGGCGGCGGCGATGGCACCGCGACAACGGCTGCCTGCCTTCGGCCTGCCGGCGCCAGCCCTCTCACGGACCTCGAATTGGGTCCGCCCGTGACAAGCGTTCAGTGCTGAAGTCCGCACATCGGTGGTGCAGAATCCATCCGGCTGTACTGTTGTCGTCAGCCGCGGCCGGACGGTCACCGCCGTTCGCGGGTATCGGAAATCGATCCGCGCCGCATGTTGGCTGGGATCACCGCGCCGGCGATCCCGATGCGCGATGCTGTTCGAAGCGTGAACATGCGTGATTTGCGGTGCAGGATCGTACCGTATGATCGACTGGGATGACGTTCGCTACTTTCTTGCCGTTGCGCGCGGAGGCTCGGTCCGGGCCGCCGTCGAGCGCCTCAAGGTGAATCACGCCACCGTGCTGCGATGCGTCGCGCAACTGGAGGAGCGCCTCGCAGCGCACATGTTCGAGAGACTGCTTTCGGGCTATTGTCTCACGGATGCGGGAGGCGAGGTGCTCGAGTTCGCGGTGCAGATGGAGGCGTCCTCGAACCAGCTGGAGACGCGCGTCTTTGGCCGCGACCAGGGCGTGCGCGGGCTTTTGCGGGTGACGCTGGCGCCAACCCTCGCGACACACCTGCTCATACCGGACTTCGCCGATTTCGCGCGTTTGCATCCCGAGGTCGAGATCGAGATCTTATCCTGCTGCGCAGTGTCGTGTTGCCATCACTGCCCGGTGCCGTCATGACGGTCAGCCCTGGCGCCGCGTGAGGTCGCCGAACGGATTCTCGATTTCGCCGCCAGCGCGCGATAGCTCGAGCTGTCGTAAGCCGGACGAGCTTGCTCGTCGCCAGTCGGTCAACCCACCCGCGGCTGAGACTTGGCGCTCCTGAGATGTTCAGGGCATCTCTCAGCCGGGCGGATCAGCGAAGCTGCAGTCGCGCGCGCATCCGCGCACCGGACTGATCACTCCGCTCGATCGCCGCGTTGGCCCAGCCGGCGCTCCCAGCCTTCGGCATGCACGTTGAGATAGGCCTCGGGATCGTAGGGATGCGCCTTGATGACCTCGAGGTTGAGATCGATACCGAGGCCGGGACGATCGGGCAACGACAGGTGTCCGGTCGCGGGATCGACCGTCGGATGCCAGTCGACCACATCCTGCGTCCAGTCCTCGTTGAACGCGTCGAAATGTTCCTGGATCAGGAAATTCGGCACGACCGCCGCGAGCTGCAGGCAGATGGCGGTCGCGACCGGCCCGCCGCTCTGGTGCGGAGCGATGTAGCTGCCATGGGCGAGTGCCAGGTTGGCCACCGCGAGGCTTGGGGCGATGCCGCCCAGCGACATCGGTTCGGGCTGGAAGATGTTGACGCCGCCGCGCTCCGCCAGCGTGTAGAACTGCCCGACCGTGTCGTACATCTCGCCGGTCGCAACGCGAATCGGGCTGCGCTGCGCCACCGGATGCACGGCTTCCTGCCGGTCGCGAGTCGTGGGCTCCTCCCACCAATAGATGGCGAGATCGGCGAAGCGCTCCGCCGCCTCGAGCGCCGCCGCCTCGGTGAAGCGCGCGTGCACGTCGATCAGAATCTCGGTGTCGGGCGGCAGGCGGTTGCGCAGCAGACGGCAGATCGCGTGGGAGCGATCCAGCTCGTCGCGGGAGATGAAGCCCTGCGTCGTGCCGAAAGGATCGAGCTTCATCGCGTGGAAGCCCTTGGCAATGACCGCTTCGGCTGCCGCGAGGAACGCCTCGGGAGTCCGCTCGGTGCGGTACCAGCCATTCGCGTAGCCAAGGATGCTGTCCCGCACCTGGCCGCCGAGCAGTTGATGCACCGGCACGCCGAGCGTCTTGCCGAGAATGTCCCAGCACGCGACCTCGATCGCCGCGATGACGGTGCGGTGGATGTGACCGGCATCGAGCGACATGCTGTCGAGCAGTCGCTTTGCCAATGAATGGATGCGCCGCGGATCCTGGCCGATCACCAGGTGCTTGAGCTCCTGGATGCCGGCCTCGGTGGTCTTGATGAAGCCGTTGAGCGTGCCCTCGCCGACGCCGTACGTGCCTTCGTCGGTGAGCACGCGCACGAACAGCCAGTTCTTCCAGCCGGCCCCGACCATGTAGGTTTCGACGTCGGTGATCTTCATCGATCGGTGCCTTCGATCAGGCCGGCGAGCGTCGCGATGACGCGACGCGTGGACAGGCCGTAGGTTTCCTGCAGCACCGGCACCGAGCCGCATTCGATGAAGCGATCGGGAATGCCGATCCGGGTGAGCCGCCGGACGATGCCGGCGTCGAACAGCGTCTCGGCCACCAGGCTGCCGAGGCCGCCGACCACGACGTGGTTCTCCGCCGAGACGAGCTGGCGAACCGAGCCGGCGAAGTCGATCACGGCGCTGCTGTCGAACGGCTTGATCGTCGGCACGTGCAGCACGCCCACCGAGACGCCGCGCGCCTCGAGCGCGGCGGCCGCATCCAGCGCACGCTCGGTCATGAAGCCGGTCGCGACGATGCCGATGTCACGCCCGTCGCGCAGCTTGCGCGCCGCGCCGATCCGGAAGGGTTGCGCCGGATCGAGCACCACCGGCACGGTGCCGCGCAGCAGCCGCATATAAGCCGGCCCGTCATGATCGGCGATGGCGCGCGTTGCGGCCGCGATCTCGGTTGCATCACACGGATCGATCACCACCAGGCCCGGCACCATGCGCATCAGCGCCAGATCCTCGATCGCCTGATGCGTTCCGCCATAGCCGGTGGTCAGGCCCGGCAGGCCGGCGATCACCTTGACATTGAGCCGGCTGTGCGCCAGCGCGATGGCGATGAAATCGAGCGCGCGGCGCGTCGCGAACACGCCGTACGTGGTGGCGAACGGCGCCTTGCCCGTGCGCGCAAGCCCCGCCGCCACGGCGATCAGGTTCTGCTCCGCCATGCCGACATTGAAGAACCGGTCGGGAAAGGCGTCGCGGAACGGCAGGATGTCGGTGTATTTGCCGAGATCGGCGGTGAGCCCGACGATATCCGGCCGCTCGCGGCCGAGGGCGGCCAGCGCGTGTCCGAACGGCGCGTCGATCCCGGCGCGGCCGGCGCCGGTCGCTTCGTCCTGTCCCATCGCCAGCGTGCGGCCGGCGCCCACGGAGCCGCTCATGGCTCGGCTCCGACACGCTGCTCGAATTCGTCGATGATGGAGTCCCACTGGTCGAGCGCGACCCGGAAGAAATGCGCCTTCTCGCTCGCCTCGATCCGGGGCACGCCCTTGCCCGGAAGCGTGCGCAGCACGATGGCCTTGGGTCGGCCGTTCGCTGCGCGAGCGGTCATCAGCGCGCCGACGATTGCGGTCATGTCATTGCCGTCGATCTCGACCGTATCCCAGCCGAAGGCGCGCCATTTGTCGGCCACCGGTTCGATGTCGATCACCATCGGGCCGTCCGCCTGGATGCCGTTGCAGTCGATCAGCGCCACCAGCCGGTCGAGCCCGAAATGGCCGCCCGCCATCGCCGCCTCCCAGGTCGCGCCTTCCTGCATCTCGCCGTCCGACAGCTCGACGAAGACGCGCGCCGCGGAGTTCGAAAGTCGCAGCCCCAGCGCCTGGCCGACCGCCTGGCCGAGCCCATGTCCGAGCGAGCCGCCGATCACCTCGACGCCGGGCGTGGTGTCCAGCGTCGACATCTCGAGACGGCTGCCGTCGGCGCCGTAGGTTGCCAGCTCGTCGCGCGGGATGATGCCGGCTTCGGCCAGCGCCGCCCAAAGCGCGATCGAATAATGCCCGGTCGAGAGCAGGAACCGATCACGCTCGGGCCAGCGCACATCGTGAGCATCGTAGCGCATCTCATGGAAGTAGAGCGCGGCGAGAACGTCGGCGATGCCGAGACCCTGGCCGATATAGCCCTGCCCCTGCCCGCGCGCCATGGTGAGCATGTGACGGCGGAGATTGGTGGCGCGCCGCTTCAGCGCGGCGATGTCGACCGGGTCCGGCGGTGCGTTGCGCAGCATGGTTCAGTCCTTGTCCATGCCGCCGGACATGTTCAGCCGTTCGGCGGTCATGTACGGCGGCGCGTCGAGGCAAAGCCAGACCACCGCGGCGGCGATCTCGGCAATCTCGGCGCGGCGGCCGAGCGGCACGCGCCGCGTGCGTTCATCGAGAAAGGCCTGGAAATCATCGCGCCCCGCGAGCCGGGCGAGATCGGCCTCGGTCGAGCGCTGCATCTCCGTGTCCATCATCCCAGGTGCCAGGGAATTGACCAGGACACCGTGCGGCGCGAGGCAAGCGGCCGCGGCGCGAGTGATCGAATCGACCGCCGCCTTGCTGGCAGCGTAGGCCAGATAATCCGGCAACGCCATGCGCGAGGCCGGCGAGGTGATGTTGACGATGCGGCCGCTGCGCTGCGTTTGCATCACGCGGCCGGCAGCGGCGCAGGCCATCGCCAGTGCGACGACATTCAAATTCAGCGTGCGTTGCCAGAGCCGGTGCGTCATACCGAGGAACGGCTCGATCGCGCCGTACCCGGCATTGTTGACCAGCACATCGAGTCCGCCGAACCGCTGCACCATGCGCTCGACAGCGGCCTCCGGCGCGCCCGCCTCGGTGAAGTCGCCGACGATCTCTTCCACGTCGGCGCCGCACGTGCGACAGGCCGCCGCCACCCGCCCGGTTCCCGGCCCGTCGATATCGACCAGGCCGAGCGCGCAGCCTCGAGCTGCCAACTGCGTCGCGATCTCCTGCCCCAGCCCGCCGGCAGCTCCCGTCACCATCACCCGTCGGTTCACGTCCCCGGGTATCGCCAAGGCAATGTCTCCTCCCGCATCACTTGACCGGTTTGATACCGGTATCATACGCTCGCTGTCAACGGGCACTGGCGCTGGTTCGGCCGGACACAAGGAGGGAGGCGGCGATGCGGATCACGCGGCTCGACACGCTGCAGCTCAGGGAATTCCCGTTCCTGCTCTGGCTGCAGTTGCACACGGATCGCGGCATCGTCGGCACCGGCGAGACGTTCTGGAGTCCCGGCCCGGTTGCGAGCTACCTGCATGACAACGTCGCCGGTTACCTGCTCGGCCGCGATCCGCGCGACATCGAGCTGCACGACCGCACGCTCGGCAATGTCTATGTCGGTGCGCGCGATTCCGGCGCCGAACTCCGCGGCAACTCGGCGGTCAACCTGGCGCTGTGGGACATCTACGGCCAGGCGCTCGGCGAGCCGGTCTGGCGCCTGCTCGGCGGTCGCACGCATCGCTCCGTGCCGGTCTACAACACCTGCGCCGGCTATGCGCATGCCCGGGCGACGAAGCGCCACGCGCTGTTCGAGCGGACCGAGGACTGGTCGCTGAAGCCGGGCGACATGAACGAAGGCCCGTACGAGGACCTGCTCGCCTGGCGGTTCGATGCCGGAAAGCTGGCGCGCAGCCTGCTGGACGAAGGCATCACGGCGATGAAGATCTGGCCGTTCGACATCGCCGCCGAAGCCTCGATGGGAACGCGCATCCCGCTCGCCGATCTCGACGCGGCTCTTGAGCCGTTCCGCAAGATCCGCGAGGCGGTCGGGCGGCAGATGGAGATCATGGTCGAGCTGCATGGATTGTGGACGCTCCCGCCGGCGCTGCGCATCGCCGAGGCACTGCGGCCGTTCGACGTCGCCTGGCTGGAGGAACCGATCCGCTACAACGAGCTCGACGCGCTGGCGGAACTGGCGCGCCACACCGCCATTCCGATCGCGGCCAGCGAGCGGCTCGCGACCCGCCAGGTCTTCAAGCAGCTCATCGCGCGGCGCGCTGCCTCGATCATCATGATCGATCTGGCCTGGTGCGGCGGTCTCAGCGAAGCCCGCAAGATCGCCAATCTCGCCGAGGCGAGCGAACTGCCGGTGACGCTGCACGACTGCACCGGTCCGATCGTCTATGCCGCGAGCTGCGCGCTATCGGCGACGCTGCCCAACGTGCTTTACCAGGAAATGGTGCGGGCTTACGCGAGCGGGTGGTACACCGAGATCGTCGATGAGCTCCCCGTCGCGCGGGACGGGCAGGTGTTCCCGCTCGAGGGCGCCGGGCTCGGCCTGCGGCTCAAGCCTGGCCTGTTCGACCGGGACGACGCCATCGTCCGGACGACCGCGTGAAAAAGGCCAGGGGCTCTGCCCCTGGACCCCCGGCAAAGGCTAGCCTTTGCAAT
>DATJSJ010000213.1:0-10450 GCA_035504175.1 Acetobacteraceae bacterium | reverse complement strand
AGGGCAATCGCGACGCCGGCTGCCGCCAGTGGCGTGGCCCGCCCTGGCGAGCCTGCCGAGATCGGGCCAGGGTTCCGTGACAGCGTTGGATCGCGAGGAAAGTGCCGCGGGCTGCCGTCGAGGATCCGAGATGGAAGCGCCGTCGCGATGAGCGCCTATGGCGGGGGCGGATCCGCGACAGCCCGCCGCAGCCCGGACGCGGGTGTTCGGAGCGCCTCGGGGGAGCGTCGGGTGCGAAGGAGGGGACGAGGGGGATCGTTCCCTCGGACGTCGTGAAGCGGCCGGATTGGCTGGGGGACCTGGATTCGAACCAAGGCTGCCCGGTTCAGAGCCGGGAGTTCTACCGCTAAACTATCCCCCAATCAGGACAGGGCGGGCGCCATGACGCGCAGGCGGCGGGCACTAGCATGGCGGCCCCGCGGCACGCAACCAGCCGTGCACGCCTCATCCGGCCGAATGCGTGTTCCCCCGAGCCTGCAAGGACTGCATGCCTTCGTAGCCAGTTTGCCCAGGCGGCAGTGAAAACCGTCGCAGGGACTTGCGAAAGGCGCCGCTGCGGGCAGAGAATGTAACGCAGGGTGTCGCGCGTGTTGTGTGGAAAGGGGGACCGATGGTCGGGTGCGTTGCCGAGCCGTCCTCCCCGCTCCCGTCCGCCGGCAGCAAGCCGCCTCCTGTCCGGGAACTGACTCCGCCCCTTCCGGTCCCCTGGCGCTCCACCGCGCCGGCCTTCGCGGCCCTCGATCTCGGCACCAACAATTGCCGCCTGCTGGTGGGCACGCCGGCCGGGCAGAGTTTCCGCGTCGTCGACAGCTTCAGCCGCATCGTCCGCCTGGGCGAGGGCCTGCACCACACCGGCAGGCTCAGCCCCTCGGCGATGGACCGGGCGCTGGCGGCGCTGCAGGCCTGCGCCGATCGGCTGTCCCGCCGCCCGGTCCGGGCGATGCGGGCGATCGCGACCGAGGCCTGCCGGCGGGCCAGCAATGGGGGCGAGTTCCTCACCCGCGTGCGGCGCGAGACCGGGCTCCGGGTCGAGATCATCTCCACCCGCGAGGAGGCGGAGCTGGCGCTGGAGAGCTGCGCGCCCCTGCTTTCGGGCGGCGGCCGGCGCGCCCTGCTGTTCGATATCGGCGGCGGCTCGACCGAGCTCGCCTGGGTGCGGCTCGCCGGCACCGGCGGCCAGGCCAACGCCGCCCCGAGCCTGATCGGCTATGTCAGCCTGCCGATCGGCGTGGTGACGCTGTCCGAGCGCTTCGGCGCCGCCGGCTTCACCGATGCCGGGTTCGAGGCGATGGTGGCCGAAGTCGCCGGGCGCCTTGCCGCCTTCGAATCCGTGCATTGCATCGGCCACGAGATCCGCCTCGGCGGCGTGCGGCTGCTCGGCACCAGCGGCACGGTGACCACGCTCGCCGGCGTGGCCCTCGGGCTCACGCGCTACCGCCGCCCGCTGGTCGACGGCACGGTGCTGACGCGCGAGGCGACCGACCAGGCGCTCGGCCTGCTGCGCCGGCTCGGCCGCGACGGGCTGGCGCAGCACCCCTGCGTCGGCGGCGAACGGGCGGATTTCGTGCTGCCGGGCTGTGCCATCTTCGAGGCGATCCGCCGCGCCTGGCCGACGCCGCGGGTGATGGTGGCGGATCGCGGCCTGCGCGAGGGCATGCTGCTGCGGCTGATGCGCGACGGCACCCGCGCCGGGCGCAAGCGCAGCCGCACGCGTCCTGCCGCCGCCGGCAGCGCCTGACCGGGCCGGCCGCCATCGGGTGAAGTCGCGCTCCGGCCGTGGCGCCGTCCTGCCGCCGCGCGGCGAGGCGGTGGGCTTGCGCACCGCGCGCGGCCGCAGCCCGGCCTCGCAGCGCTGGCTGGCGCGCCACCTCAACGACCCGTACGTGCAGGCGGCGCGGCAGCAGGGCTGGCGGTCGCGCGCCGCCTTCAAGCTGATCGAGCTCGATGATCGCTTCCACCTGATCCGCCGCGGCGCCCGGGTGATCGATCTCGGCGCGGCACCGGGCGGCTGGACTCAGGTGGCGCTGCGCCGGGGCGCCGGCGCGGTGCTCGGGCTCGACCTGCTGCGCATCGACCCGATCCCGGGCGCGGTGTTGATCGAGGGCGATTTCACCGACCCCGCCATGCCGGAACAGCTCGCCGACCGGCTCGGCGGGCCGGCCGATCTGGTGCTCTCCGACATGGCACCGAACACCACCGGCCATGCCGCGACCGACCATCTGCGCATCATGGCGCTGGCCGAGCAGGCGCTCGACTTCGCCGGTGAGGTGCTGGCGCCCGGCGGCGGCTTCGTCGCCAAGGTGTTCCAGGGCGGGTCGGAGCGGGCGATGCTGACGGCGATGAAGCAGCGCTTCGCCCAGGTCCGGCACGCCAAGCCGCCCGCCAGCCGCCGCGAGAGCAGCGAGCTCTACGTCGTCGCGACCGGGTTCCGCGGCAGGAGCTGAGCGACCGGGCGAGCGGACGCGCGGGCCGCGCAACCGTGGCTTGCCTTGCACCACCCCGGTCCGGGGCCTATGTCCACGCGCCAAGGTCCGGCCGGGATTCGGCGATCCGCGCTCCGGTTCCGGGGCCTGTCGTGATCGAGAAGGTCCCAGCATGCCCGCCGACCCCGCCTACCTCCCCCTCGCGCACCGCATCGAGGAGGCGCTGGCCTTCGACGATGTGCTGCTGGTGCCCGGCTACTCGCAGGTCGTGCCGGGCGAGACCGAGACGCGCACCCGCCTGACGCGCAGCATCCCGCTGAACGTGCCGCTGATCTCGGCGGCGATGGACACGGTGACCGAGGGGCCGATGGCGATCGCCATGGCGCAGCAGGGCGGCATCGGCGTCATCCACAAGAACCTCTCGGCGGAAGAGCAGGCGGCGCAGGTCCGCCAGGTGAAGAAGTTCGAATCCGGCATGGTCATCAATCCGCTGACCATCCATCCGGACCAGACGCTGGCCGAGGCGCGGGCGCTGATGGCGACGCACCGGATCAGCGGCGTGCCGGTGGTGGAGCGCCAGACCGGCCGGCTGGTCGGCATCCTGACCAACCGCGACGTGCGCTTCGCGACCGACCCGGGCCTGCGCGTCTACGAGCTGATGACGCGGGAGAACCTGGTCACCGTCGCCGGCGATGTCGGCGCCGAGGAGGCGCGGCGGCTGCTGCACCGGCACCGGATCGAGAAGCTGCTGGTCGTCGACGACCAGTACCGCTGCGTCGGGCTGATCACCGTCAAGGACATGGACAAGGCGCAGGCGCATCCGCTGGCCAACAAGGACGAGCTGGGCCGGCTGCGCGTCGCCGCCGCGACCGGGGTCGGCGAGGACGGGCGGCGCCGCGCCGAGGTGCTGATCACCGCCGAAGTGGACGTGCTGGTGGTCGACACGGCGCACGGCCATTCCGACGGCGTGCTGCGCGCGGTCGAGCGGATCAAGCAGCTCTCCAATTCGGTGCAGCTCGTCGCCGGCAACGTGGCCACGCCGGAGGCGGCCGTGGCGCTGATCGAGGCCGGCGCGGATGCGGTCAAGATCGGCATCGGCCCGGGCAGCATCTGCACCACCCGCGTCGTCGCCGGCGTCGGCGTGCCGCAGTTCACCGCCGTGTCCGAGACCGCCGCCGCCTGCCGCGAGCGCGACGTGCCGGCGATCGCCGATGGCGGCATCCGGACCAGCGGCGACATCGTCAAGGCGCTGGCCGCCGGCGCGGAGAGCGTGATGATCGGCAGCCTGCTCGCCGGCACCGACGAGGCGCCCGGCGAGACCTTCCTGTACCAGGGCCGGTCGTACAAATCCTACCGCGGCATGGGCAGTCTCGGCGCGATGGCGCGGGGTTCCGCCGACCGCTACTTCCAGCAGGAGATCCGCGACCAGTTGAAGCTGGTGCCGGAAGGCGTCGAAGGCCGGGTCGGCTACAAGGGGCCGGTCGCCGCGGTGGTGCACCAGCTCGTCGGCGGCCTGCGCGCCGGCATGGGCTACACCGGCTGCGCCAACCTCGCGGAGCTGCGCAACCGGGCGCGCTTCCGCCGCGTCACCGGGGCTGGGCTGCGGGAGAGCCACGTGCACGACGTGGCGATCACCCGCGAGGCGCCGAATTACCGGCAGGAATGACGGCATGGAGCCGACCGGCAAGATCATGGTCCGCGCCGCGGTGTTCGATGCCTATGGCACGATCTTCAACCTCGACGCGGCGCTGCACGGCTTCCGCGACCGGATCGGCCCGGCCTGGGCCGAGATCACGCGCGACTGGCGGGTCAAGCAGCTCGAATATGCCTGGGTGCGCAGCCTGGCCGGTGCAGCCGCGCACCGGGATTTCTGGCGGCTGACGCGCGAGGCGCTGGAGGTCGCGGCGGCGCGGCACGGGCTCGCCGACGCGGCGCTGCTCGACGAGATCATGCAGGCCTACCGCGCGCTGCCGGCCTATCCGGAGGTCGCGCCGGCGCTGGCGGCGCTGCGCGAGCGGGGGATCGCCCGCGTCATCCTGACCAACGGCGAGCCCGCGATGACCAAGGCCGCCATCGCGGCGGCCCGGCTCGCGCCGCTGCTGGATGCCGTGCTGAGCGCGGAGCTGGTCGGCACCTTCAAGCCCGACCCGAGCCTGTATGCGCTCGTCAAGGGGCGGTTCGGCGCGGGCGGCGGCATCGCCTTCCTGTCCAGCAATCCGTGGGACGTGTTCGGCGCCGCGCAGGCCGGGCTGCGTGCGATCCGGGTCAACCGCACCGGCGCGCCGGACGAGTACGGGCTGCGCGGCCGCGTGCCGGAGATCGCCGGCCTCGACGCCCTGCCGGCGCTGCTGGCCCGCGAGGCCGATGCCTGACGCCTCTCCGGCCGGACCCGCTTCGCATGCCGCATCGCCGGCCAATCCGGGAGGGGCGGCATGACCCCGGCGGCGCGCCTCGCGGCGGCGATCGAGCTGGTGGCGGCGGTCACGGCCAGTCCGACCCGGCCGGCTGACGCGGTTGCCAATGATTTCTTCCGGGCCCGGCGCTTCATCGGCTCCGGCGATCGTCGTGCCGTGTCCGACCGCGCCTGGGGCGTGCTGCGGGCGTGGCGCCGGCTGGAATGGTGGCTGGCGCGCAGCGGTGCAACACCCGAGCCGCGGCTGCTGACCGCGGCCTCCCTGGCGCTGGACGGCTGGTCGGCCGAGGGCATCGCGCAAAGCTGCTCCGGCGGCCGGTTCGCGCCGCCGCCGCTCGATGCCGGCGAGCGGCGTGTCCTGGCGGCCCTGGAAGGGCACACGCTCGATCACCCGGAGATGCCGGAGGCGGTGCGGCTCGAGGTGCCGGACTGGATCCTGCCGCGTCTCGCCGCACGGTTCGGGCCGGCGCTGGCGGCGGAATTGGCAGCGATGGCCGAACCGGCGCCGCTCGACCTGCGGGTGAACCTGCTGCGCGGCGGCCGCGAGGAGGCGCAGGCGGCGCTGGCGACGGAAGGGATCGCGGCGGCGCCGATGCCGATCTCGCCCTGGGGGCTGCGGGTCGCAGGACGGCGACCGGTGACCGCGGGCGCCGCCTTCCGCGCCGGCCTGGTGGAGATCCAGGACGAGGGCAGCCAGGTCGTGGCCGCGCTGCTCGGCGCCGCGCCGGAGATGCGCGTCGTGGATTACTGTGCCGGGGCCGGCGGCAAGACCCTCGCGCTCGCCATGGCGATGCGCAATCGCGGCCACATCGTCGCCTGCGACGTCTCGGCGCCGCGGCTCGAGGGGGCGGTGCGCCGGCTGCGCCGCGCCGGCGTGCACAATGTCGAACGGCATCTGCTCATGCCTGGCGACAAATGGGGCAAGCGCCGCGCCGGCGGCTTCGACCGGGTGCTGGTCGATGCGCCCTGCACCGGCACCGGCACCTGGCGGCGCAATCCGGATGCGCGGCTGCGGCTGTCCGAGAATGACCTGGCGGAGCTGCGGCCGAAGCAGGCGCGCATCCTCGACGATGCCGCCCGGCTGCTTCGGCCCGGCGGCCGCTTGGTGTACGCTACCTGCTCGTTGCTGGCGGAGGAAAACGAGGAGCAGGTGGCGGCATTCCTGTCCCGTCGTCCCGAATTTGCCGTGGTGCCGCTGGCGCAGGCCTGGGCGCTGCCCGGCCCGGTGCCGTGCGAGGGTGATCACCTGATGCTGACGCCGCGGCGGCACGGAACGGACGGGTTCTTCGCCGCGGTCCTTGAGCGGCGCGGGGCGGCGACATGATCAGCCTGCGGCGCGCCCGCCCGGCGGATGCGCCGGCGATCGGCGCGGTGCACGTGGCGGCCTGGCGCAGCACCTATCCCGGCATCCTGCCGGACGCGTACCTGTCCTCCCTCTCGGTGACGCGGCAGGCGGCGCATTACGATGCGGCGATCCGGGCGGGTGCCGGGGTGTATGTGGCGACCGCGTCCGGCCTCGATCTGCCCGGCGGGGTGGGCTCACGGGTCGTCGGCTTCACCACCGCCGGGCGGGCGCGCATCGGCGGGCTGGGCGAGGGCGAGATCGAGACGCTGTACGTGCTGGATGACTGGCGCGAGCGGGGGCTGGGACGGCGGCTGATGCGGGCCGCGGCCGGGCATCTGGCGGCGGGTGGCTGCCGGTCGGCCTTCCTCTGGGTGCTGAGCGAGAATCCAAGCCGCTGGTTCTACCTGCGTCTGGGTGGCAAGGCGGCCGCCGAGGGCACGGTGCGCGTCGCCGGGCACGCGCTGGCACAGACAGCCTATATCTGGGATCCGATCGAGAAGCTGCTGGCGGCCTCGCCCGCGGGGTAGACGCGAATCGCGCCCGAGGTGGAATGACCGACGGCGTGGATCATGCTCGGACATTCACCCGCTCGGCCGGCGGCGCCCGGCGACGGCGCCGATGCCGCGGCGGCGTAACCGGACGGCCGTCGGCCGCGCATGACGCGACATGATGCACTTCGCGATGCATCCCGACATGGTCTACGACTGGCCGGTCTGGTCGGCGGCGTTGCTGCTGATCGGCGGGGCGGTGCTCGGCGCGGTGGTGACCGAACTGCTCGCCCGCCGGCTGCTCGGCGTCGAGTTCCGGCGCCGGCACAATGACGCGGCCGCGGCGATGTTCTCCGTCGTCGGCGTCACCTACGCCGTGCTGCTCGCCTTCATCGCGACGCTGAGCTGGGAGGGGTTCGACAAGGCGGAGGCCGCGGCCTATGCCGAGGCCGCCGCGGCGCAGGACGTGGCCGACGTCCTCGCCGGGTTCGGGACGTCCGGCTTGGCGATGCGCACCGAGGTCGCCGACTATCTGCGCGCCGTGGTCACCGTGGAGTGGCCCGCGCAGGCGCAGGGGCGCGAGATCGATGCCGGCAGTGATGCCTTGCGGCGCCTCGGGCGAGAAGCACTGGCGCTGCATCCGGCCAGCCTGGCGGAGATGAACCTCGACGCCGCGCTGCTGCAGTCGGTGCAGCGGCTGCGCGATGCCCGGCAGGTGCGGCTGTTGGCGGCGCGCGGCAACGTGCCCGGCATCGTCTGGGCGGTGGTGATCCTGGGCGGCGGGCTGACCATCCTGTGCGGCTCGCTGCTGGGCGTGGCAAGCCTGCGCATGCATCTGGCGCTGTCGGCGATTCTCGCTGCCTCGGGCGGCCTGGTGCTGCTGCTCATCCTGGCGCTGAGCAACCCGTTCCGGGGCGAATTCCGCGTCTCCACCGCGCCGTTCGACCAGGTCCTGCGGCAGATGGTGGCCGCGCCATAGACTGGGATCGCCGGAGATGCGATCACCGATTGAGATCGTTGTGCTCGACGGGAATCGCCACGCCCGGACGCAGCGATCCCGGTCGGGGGCGCCGCGCCGCTGTCGCAACTTGCGTCGACGCTGCATGCCGCGGCGCGCCGAGCTGGCGAGATTGCCGGGAGGGCTGCGCTGTCGCGTCGAGTTTCCTGCGTAGGGGCGGCCGCTTGCCCGGCGGGCGCAGGCCGACTCGGGGGCGCATTGGTGTCCGCGTGCATGGAAGGATCCGACGATGGCGGCCGAGCCGCATGACGACCGCATCCTGATCCTGGATTTCGGCAGCCAGGTCACGCAGCTCATCGCTCGGCGCCTGCGCGAGAGCGGCGTCTACTGCGAGATCTGGCCGCATGGCGCCGATCCCGCCCGGATCGCCGCCTTCGCACCGCGCGGCATCATCCTCTCCGGCGGGCCCGCAAGCGTCACCGAGGGCGAGAGCCCGCGCGCGCCGCAGGCGGTGTTCGAGGCGGGCGTGCCGGTGCTCGGCATCTGCTACGGCGAGCAAACGATGTGCGCGCAATTGGGCGGCGAGGTGCTGCCCGGCACGCATCGCGAGTTCGGCCGCGCCTTCGTCGACGTCGTGCAGGATTGCGCGCTGTTCCACGGCGTCTGGGCGCGCGGCGCGCGCGAGCAGGTCTGGATGAGCCATGGCGACGTGGTGACCCGCCTGCCGCCCGGCTTCCGCGCCGTGGCCGTGACCGAGGGCGCGCCGTTCGCCGCGATCGCCGATGATGCACGCCGCTTCTACGGCGTGCAGTTCCACCCCGAGGTGATGCACACGCCGCATGGTGGGGCGCTGCTGCGCAACTTCACGCATCGTGTCGCCGGCTGCCGCGGCGAATGGACGATGGCGAATTTCCGCGAGATCGAAATCGAGCGTATCCGGGCGCGGGCGGGCGCCGGGCGGGTGATCTGCGGCCTCTCCGGCGGCGTTGATTCCGCGGTCGCGGCGGTGCTGATCCACGAGGCGATCGGCGACCAGCTGACCTGCATCTTCGTCGATCACGGGCTGCTGCGCGAGGGCGAGGCGGAGCAGGTGGTGCGCACGTTCCGCGACCGCTTCAACATCCGTCTGGTGCATCGCGACGCGTCGGCGCTGTTTCTCGATGCGCTGGACGGCATTACCGACCCCGAGGCCAAGCGCAAGACGATCGGACGGCTGTTCATCGACGTGTTCGACGAGGAGGCGCAGCGCCTGGGCGGCGCCGATTTCCTGGCGCAGGGCACGCTGTATCCGGACGTTATCGAGAGCGTCAGCCTGCATGGCGGCAATGCGATGACGATCAAGTCGCACCACAATGTCGGCGGCCTGCCGGAGCGGATGCGCATGCGTCTGGTCGAGCCGCTGCGCGAGCTGTTCAAGGACGAGGTGCGCGCGCTCGGCCGCGCGCTCGGCATGCCGGAGGCGATGGTCGGGCGGCACCCGTTCCCCGGGCCGGGCCTGGCGATCCGCATCCCCGGCGCGGTGACGCGCGAGGCGCTCGCGCTGCTGCGCCGGGCGGATGCGATCTTCCTCGAGGAGATCCGGGCGGCCGGGCTGTACGACGCGATCTGGCAGGCCTTCGCGGTGCTGCTGCCGGTGCGCACGGTCGGCGTGATGGGTGACGGCCGCAGCTACGACCAGGCCTGTGCGCTGCGCGCGGTGACCAGCACGGACGGCATGACGGCGGACGTGTACCCGTTCGACATGGCGTTCCTGACGCGCGTCGCCGGGCGGATCGTCAATGAGGTGCGCGGGATCAATCGCGTCACGTACGACATCACCAGCAAGCCGCCGGGGACGATCGAGTGGGAGTGAGGGGCAAACGGTAGCAACAGCGTAGGTTCGGCGGTGATTTGCGCCTCGCATGCCGTTCGCTGGTATGTCACTTCCGCCGAGCTAAGCCCTTTTCCTCTCTGAACTGCGGGACCAATCTGCGCTCACTCCCAGAATGCTGTAAAGCCATATCAAAGGGCGAGAGGGCTACAGCGTAGAATAGGGTGCAAAAAGGCGGGTCGCAGCGCCGGGAAAGCTAATCAATGCGTCCGAGCCCTTCATCAGATCCTGCAGGGTGCGCGTCTGTCATCCTGCGGCGAGACGATTGTCAAGGCAGTCAGAAGAAAGGTAAGGCGACATCACGTGGGCGCGCATTCGTCGATTACTCCGGGATGACTCAGTGCGGTTCGATCTCCAGAACTGTCAGTTATCCCTGCAATGGAGCCGCAGCCGCGGCGACCAACGCCTTGCCTGCACACTCGAAGAGATCTTGGTTCTGCTCCATTACATCGCGCAGCGTCATGCGATAGAGGATATCGGGAACGATGCCGACATCCTCTAGGACGCGCCCCTCGTTCGCTTTGACGCGCAGCGCGCGACGCATGGTGAGGCTAAGAATAATGCCTGACGGCAGATCGGCGAGGCCCGAGGGGCTGCGGTCAAGATATACTTCCAGTTCGGGGCTCATCCACGCCTGGTCGCGGATCGTGTGCGTGAGCGCGCCGTCTTCCACGGCCCATATAGTATCGCCATCGTCAACATGCCCCGGAGACAATGTCGCATCTTTCGACAAGGACGCACCGCTCGCATTGAAGGCATCGACGACTTGGATGGACAGTTTGCCAGCGGCAATGTCGGGCTTCAACTTGGCATCGAGCCGAAAGTCCGGATTGTAGACCCTCACTGCGTCCCAACTCCAGTTATTGCCGCCAGCCGCGGCCATGTTGCCGTCGGTGCATATTACTTTGCCGATACCATTATCGATGAAGCCGGCGGCGAAGATATCAGCGGTG
>DATJSJ010000212.1:0-8796 GCA_035504175.1 Acetobacteraceae bacterium | reverse complement strand
AGATCATCACGATGCTGACGCGTGAGCCGCCGTTCCGCGTCATCTCGACCGGCCGCACGTACCGGTCGGATCACGATGCGACGCATTCGCCGATGTTCCATCAGTGCGAAGGCATCGTCATCGACCGGGACATCACGCTCGGTCATCTGAAGGGCTGCCTGATCGATTTCCTGCGCGCCTATTTCGGCATCGGCGATCTGCCGGTGCGGTTCCGGGCGAGCTATTTCCCGTTCACCGAGCCGAGCATGGAGGTCGATATCGGCTGGGACCGCGCGACCGGCACGCTCGGCGCGGGGCGGGACTGGCTGGAGATCCTGGGCAGCGGCATGGTGCATCCGAAGGTGCTGGCGAATTGCGGACTCGATCCGCGCGAGTGGCAAGGCTTCGCCTTCGGCATGGGCGTGGAGCGGGTGACGATGCTGAAGCACGGCATCCCGGACCTGCGCCCGTTCTATGAGAGCGACGTGCGCTGGCTGCGGCATTGCGGCAGTTCGCCGCTGGCGCCGACCATGCTGCATGAGGCGACGCCGGCGCGCGCCGGCGGGGCGGAGGCGCGCGGGCGGTGAAGACGACACTCGCCTGGCTGCGCACGCATCTGGACACGGATGCGTCGCTCGAGCGCATCACCGAGACGCTGAGCGCGATCGGCCTCGAGGTCGAGGGGGTGGCGGATCGTGGCGCGGCGCTGGCTTCGTTCCGCATCGCGCGCGTGATCGAGGCGGTGCAGCACCCGAATGCCGACCGGCTGCGCGTCTGCCGCGTCGATACCGGCGCAGGCGAGGTTTCGGTGGTGTGTGGCGCGCCGAATGCGCGCACCGGCATGAAGGGTGTGTTTGCTGCACCCGGCAGCCATATTCCCGGCACCGGCATCACGCTGAGAGTGGGCGAGATCCGCGGCGTCAAGAGCGCCGGGATGCTGCTCTCCGCGCGCGAGATGGGGCTGGGCGAGGACCATTCCGGCATCGTCGATTTGCCGGAGGACGCGCCGGTGGGCGAGTCCTACGTGCGCTGGGCCGGGCTCGACGATCCGGTGATCGAGATCAACGTGACGCCCAATCGCGGCGACGCGCTCGGCGTACGGGGGATTGCGCGCGACCTGGCGGCGGCGGGGCTGGGGGCGCTGCGTCCCTGGGCGCCCCCGCGCGTCGAGGCGCGGTTCCCGAGCCCGATCGAGTGGGCGATCGAGATGCCCGAGGCGTGCCCGTGGGTGCTCGGCCGCACGGTGCGGGGCGTTCGCAACGGGCCGTCGCCGGCCTGGCTCGCGGACCGGCTCGCGGCGATCGGGCTGCGGCCGATCAGCGCGCTGGTCGACATCACCAATTTCTTCACCTTCGATCTCGGCCGGCCGCTGCACGTGTTCGACGCCGACAAGGTGGCCGGCGGGCGGCTGGTGATGCGGCCGGGCGACGGCAGCGTCTTCCGCGCGCTGAACGGGCGCGACTACGCGCCCGATGCGGAGGATTGCGTGATCGCCGATGCCGCTTGCGTGCAGTCGCTCGCCGGCGTGATGGGCGGCGAGGCGACGGGCAGCGATGACGGCACCACCAGCGTCTTCATCGAATGCGCGCTGTTCGATCCGGTGCGCGTCGCGCTGACCGGGCGGCGGCATCAGATCACCTCGGATGCGCGGCAGCGCTTCGAGCGCGGCGTCGATCCGGCGCTGATGCCGGCGGCGCTGGATGCCGCGACCGCGATGGTGATCGCGCTGTGCGGCGGCGAGGCGAGCGGCGTCACCGCGGCCGGGGCGGAGCCGGACTGGCAGCGGCAGGCGACGATGCGCTTCGCGCGCCTGGCCGGGCTGGGCGGGCTCGACGTGCCGGCGGGGGACGCGGTCGCGGCGCTGGAGCGGCTGGGGTTCGATGTCGTGGCGCGCGATGCCGAGCGCGTGACGGTGGCGGTGCCGTCCTGGCGCAACGACGTCGCCGGCGCCCGGGCGGATGGCAGCGTCGGCGGCGGGCTCGGCTACGGGCTGGGCAACGACCTGCTCGACATGGCGGCTTCGCTCGCGGACGGGCGCGCCGCGGCAGCGCAGGCGGGACGGGACGCGATCGAACCCGAGGCCGATCTGATCGAGGAAGTGCTGCGGCTGCGCGGGCTGGACAGCATCCCGCCCGTCTCGATGCCGCGGGTCGAGCCGGTGCCGGTGCCGACGCTGACGCGGCGGCAGACCCGGGCGGCACTGGCGCGGCGCGCGCTGGCCGGACGCGGGATGCTGGAATGCGTGACGTTCAGCTTCCTCGCGCGTGAGCAGGCGGCGCTGTTCGGGGAGGCGCCGGAGACGCTGCGCCTCACCAACCCGATCGCCGCCGATCTCGACCAGTTGCGGCCGACGCCGGTCGCGACACTGGCGTTGGCGGCGCAGCGCAATGCGGCGCGCGGCTGGCCGGATGCGGCGCTGTTCGAGATCGGCCCCGCCTTCGCCGCGGATGCCCAGGTGATGGTGGCGGCGGGCGTGCGCAGCGGCCAGACGCCGCGGCATTGGGCGGAGCCGGCGCGCGGCGCCGATGCGCTCGATGCCAAGGCGGATGCGCTGGCGGTGCTGGCGGCGCTGGGCGTGCCGATGGAGGCGCTGAGCGTCACCGCCGACCCGCCCGGCTTCTATCACCCCGGTCGCGGCGGCGTTGTGCGCCAGGGACCGAAGACGGTGCTGGCGACGTTCGGCGCGCTGCATCCGGCGGTCGCCGCGGCGCTGGATCTGACCGGCGGTGCCGCCGCGTTCGAGGTGTTCCTGGACGCGATCCCGGAACCGAAGCTGCGCCGCCGGGCGGCGCCCGATCTCGCGCCGTTCCAGCCGGTGCGGCGCGATTTCGCCTTCGTCGTGGATACGGCGGTGCCGGCCGAGGCGGTGCTGAAGGCGGCGCGCAGCGCCGATCGGGCGCTGATCGCCGGCGTGGCGCTGTTCGACGTCTACCAGGGTGCGAATCTGCCGGAAGGCCGCAAATCGCTCGGCGTGGAGGTCGTGTTCCAGCCGCGCGATCACACGCTGACCGATGCGGAAATCGAAACCGCCGCCGGTGCCGTGGTCGCCGCGGTCGCCAAGGCGACCGGGGCTGCGCTGCGCTGACCGGGGCGTCGTGTCCGCGCGCCCGGCACGGCGCCTCCGTGTGGCGTTGCCACTCCTGGCCGTGATCGCGGCGACGACCGCCATTCCCCGCGCCGAAGCGGCCGATCTCACCGAGACCGCGCTCTGGCCGAACACGCCGGCGGCACGGCAGCAAGCCGAGACCCTGCTGCAGCGCCTCAACGCCGATCTGCTCAGCCATCCCAGCGCGACGCTGACGCTGGACCGCTGGTGCCGCATCCACGGCCTGGCCTCGCCGGCGCGCGTCGCCGCCGAGCCGGTGCATGACGCGTACCTGCCGCCGACCGCGGCGCAGCGGCAGTTGCTGGCGGTCGCGCCGGATACGCCGGTGATCCACCGCCGGGTGCGGCTGCGTTGCGGCGGCTACGTGCTGTCCGAGGCGGACAACTGGTATGTACCGTCGCGTTTGACGCCGGCGATGAACCATCAGCTCGAAACGTCGGACATCGCTTTCGGCCGCGCCGTGCAGGATCTGCACTTCCGGCGACACACGCTCGCGGTGCGGTTGCTCTGGCACCCGGGAACGAGTGACGGCGGGGGCGAGATGCACATCCCCGCCCGCGTGCTGCAGCACCAGGCTGTGCTCGTCCTGCCGGACGGCACGCCGTTCAGCGAGGTCATCGAAACCTATACCGGCGCGGTGCTGGCCTTCCCGCCGCACTGAGCGGGCAGGTCTCCGCAGCGGAGGCACCTCGAGGAAGAGATGCCGAGCCGCACTCGATTGCGCTGAGCGCGACCTGCGAGCGCGACTGAGCATTGCGTCCGCGTCGAACACCTACCGGGACATGCGGAACAGTCGCCGACCGGCCGTTTCGAGGCTCACAATCGGGCTTGGCTATCCCGCGACGCGCACGACAGGGATCGGCGCACCGGCATATTCGTGCCAGGCGCGGCGAAGACAGATCGCGACCAGGCCGGCGCCAAGCAGTGGCACCAGCGGGAGGCGGAGGAACAATCCCGCTTGAAAGATGAACAGCGGCAGGATGTAAAGCGTCGTCAACCCGGCTTTCTCCCACGGCAGAAATCCCCGTCTGACACCCTCACGGGCGAGCCATGCGCCGGCGATGCCACCGATCACCACATCGTACAGCAGGCCGTAGGGCGAGGCCACGAGCGTTGCCGCGATCAAGACCGCTGAGCGCGTCGCCAGGCTGAGCCGATTTCTCCAAACCCAACCGACCACGAACGCACCTGAGAGTGTCGCGGCAAGCTGCAACAGCCGGGCGTGCATCACGGAGAAGCCGAGCAAGCGCGCCGCCGCGAACGGGCTGATCGAAGCGAACGGGTTGGTCTGCGATTCCTCGAACTGGTAGGTTCCGGCGGCACCGAGGACGCGATGCACATACGCCGACCACGTCTCCCAACCGAACAGCGCCACCGACAGGCCAGCCAGCAGACACACGGACAGAACCGCGCCGGCGATCGCCGGCCAGCGCTTTCCGGCAAGCAGCGCGACGGGAATCAACAGTCCGAATTGTGGCTTGAAGGCGATCAGGCCGAACAGGAATCCTGCCGCCCAGGGTCTGCGGTCAACCAGCAGCGTCGCGGCGCCGAATAGCGCCGCCGTCAGGAAGCTGTTCTGCCCGTAGCCAAGGGTCCAGAATGAGGCCGGAAACGCCAGCACCGGCAAGAGCAGCGCCGGTCCGGCAAGGCCGACGATCCGTCGCATGGCTAAGACGTAAGCGATCAGGGTCACGATCTCGAACGCGGCGAAAGCCATCGCGAATGGCAGCCAGGCGAGGGGGGCACACAGCAGCAGGTAAAGCGGGGAATAGATGAAGTAGACGTAGCCCGACGCCGCCCCGGCGGAGACGTCCTGTCCTGGCGCGCCTCTCTGCAACGCGAAGTGGCGCAGAATGCTCTCGTCATAGACCCAGGCGGGTTCGCCGCGATCGGCGAGAACGCCGGCGGCGTAGAAGCCTTCGAAGGACACCGTGGCCGGGCCGTAGCGCGGGACCAGGCCGTAAGCTCCCGCCAGAAGGAAACCGGCGCCGGCGACCTGCAGGGCGAGCAACACACTGGCGGCAATCAGGATGAATCGTCGGCCGAGCCAAGGGCGGGAGGCCGGGCGTTCCGTCATGATCCGCCTGCCGTCCTACGGGCGGACGTGGATCAGATGCGGTTCCATGAAGCTCCGCAGGAACGGCAAATCGACGGTCAACATGAACAGGGCGACGAGGAAGGTCAGCCCGGCAAATGCCATGAAGGCCGACTCCCGATACAGCTTCTCGGGGGCCTGCGCCGCCGAGTCCTGTCTCAGCCCGATCGCCAGGTACCAGGTGAACAGCGTCGCGAACAGCGGGAAGGTGAGGACGAATTCGATGCGGTACTTGATGAGGAAGATACCGATAAAGAACGCGGCGCAGAGCGCGTAGAAGAAAGACGAAAGCAAAAGCGCGCGCTCGGAGTATCGGGCGAAGGCGCGACGATAGTACGCCGCCCGTGCCGCATCACCGATGCTGCGGTATTCGGCGTACCGCTTGACCGCCATCAGGAATGCGCCGCCCATCCAGTACGCGAACAGAACGCTCGACGGCGGAAGCAGAACCGCGGTCACCATGAACCAGCCCAGCAGGAAGCGAATGGGGCTGTTAATCGACTCCGACAGCACATCCAGATAAGCGCGGTCCTTGGTGCGCAGCGGTGCAAGATTGTAGGCAAGACCCATCACCAGCAAGCAAATCCCGGTGAGCAGGAATGGCTGATTGACGGTCCACGCGAGCATGAGGCCGCACGCGGCGAGCGTGCAATACTGGAGCAACACCAGGCGAGGATCGAGCAGGCCCAAGGCGCCCGGGCGGCGGTTTTTGAGCGGGTGAAACCGATCGTGCTCGCGGTCCAGATACTCGTTGATGGTGTAATTTGCCGAAGACAGCAGACAGACACTAACAATCGCCGCTGCCGCCGCAAGCGGCAAAGACATCGAAAGGTGCGGTGTAATAACGAGTGCGACCGCTGCCCCGGGCAGCATGAAAACGTTCTTGATCCAATGGCTCGGGCGCGCGATTCCAACATAGGTTCGCAGGCCCACGAAGGTGGTTGAGGCCCCGCCTACCCCGCCGAAGCCGCTCACGCGCCAGCCTCAACGGAGCGGTGTGTCCGCATTACGCTTCCTTGCCCGGATCCTATTTGTAACGACTGATTGCCGAAAGCGTAGACGAGCACATTTGCATCGTCAATCCGGATTCAAAGCGAACTTTATCTGTAAGGAACTCGTAAGGACTCGTAACAGACTTGTAAGGGACTTGTAAGGAACGATACCGCAAGGAAATTGCGCGTCCGGGATGGAAGTCAATTCGTTCGCGCGGACTTCCCTTGCGTCACCGCGGCGACCGACGATTACGGCCGACCAATGCCAGGCGGATGCCCGACTGATTGTGGTTGTTCATGCTGAAGGCGATCGGGCGAACTGCCGGCGCGCGCCGGACCGGCGGCCGGCGGCACGAAGGCAAGGAGACCGCAGCACGCCGACCACGAGTGTCGGTCAGTTGCCGGGACTGTCTCGGTCACACCTGTCGGAATGTGCGTGGAAGTCTTCGGATCCCGCGACGATCGGCTGCACGCGCGACGACGCGTCCGGAGCCTCGCCACGAAATCAGCTCAGTCCGACGATCTCTCCCGCACCGTCGAGCCCGATATGCTCGGCGGCCGGGCGGCGCGGCAGGCCCGGCATGGTGCGGATATCGCCGCACAGCGCGACCACGAACCCGGCACCGGCGGACAGCCGGACCTCGCGCACCGGCAGCGTGAAGCCGTCCGGCGCGCCGAGACGGTGCGGGTCGGCGCTGAAACTGTACTGCGTCTTGGCCATGCAGACCGGCAAATGGCCGAAGCCCTGCTCCTCCCAGCGTCGCAGCCGCGACGCCACGCCCGGTGCGAATGTGACCTCGCCGGCGCGGTAGATCTCGCCGGCCACGCGGTGAATTTTCGCCGCCAGTGCCAAATCGGCGCCGTAGAGCGGGCGGAACGCGGCGGGCGTGCGCAGCAGGTCGAGCACGACATGCGCCAAATCCGTCGCCCCCTCGGCGCCGCGCTCCCAGTGCCGGCACAGCGCCAGCTTCACGTCGAGCGCGCCCATCGCGGCGCGCACATGCCCGATCTCCGCCTCGGTGTCGCCGGCGAAGTGGTTCAGCGCCACCGCGACGGGCAGACCGAACTTGCGCATGTTCTCGACATGGCGCACGAGGTTCGGCAGGCCCCGCTCCAGCGCCGCCAGGTCCTCGCCGCGCAGCGCGGATTTCGCGAGACCGCCGTGCATCTTCAGCGCCCGCACCGTCGCCACGACGACGACGGCGCGTGGCGCCAGCCCGGCGGCCGGACACTTGATGTCGAAGAACTTCTCGGCGCCGAGATCGGCGCCGAAGCCTGCCTCCGTCACCACCACATCAGCGAGCCGCAGGCCGAGCCCGGTCGCGACGACGCTGTTGCAGCCATGCGCGATGTTGGCGAACGGCCCGCCATGCACCAGCGCCGGCGAGCCCTCCAGCGTCTGCACCAAATTGGGCCGGATCGCCTCGGCGAGCAGCGCCGTCATCGCGCCGTCGGCGCGCAGATGCGCCGCGGTCACGGCGGCGCCGTCGCGCCCGGTCGCGACGATCATGCGCCCGAGCCGCTGCCGCAGATCCTCGACGCCGGCGGCGAGACAGAGCACCGCCATCACCTCGCTCGCCGCGGTGATGTCGAACCCGTCCTCCCGCGGCAGGCCGTTGCCGCCCAGGCCCACGATGATCTCGCGCAGCGCGCGGTCGTTCACGTCCAGACAGCGCCGCCAGCTCACGCGCCGCGGATCAAGCCCGAGCGTGTTGCCCCAGCTTAGATGGTTGTCGATCATCGCCGCGAGCAGATTGTTCGCCGCAGTGACGGCATGGAAGTCGCCGGTGAAATGCAGGTTGATCTCGGCGACCGGTGCCACCTGCGCCCGGCCGCCGCCGGTCGCCCCGCCCTTCATGCCGAACACCGGCCCGAGCGACGGTTCGCGCAGACAGATCATCGTCCGCGTGCCGAGCAGGTTCAGCGCGTCGCCGAGCCCGATCGTCGTCGTGGTCTTGCCCTCGCCGGCCGGGGTCGGGCTGATGCCGGTGACGAGAACCAGCGCGCCCTCGCGCGGCGGCACGCCGTCGGCGGGGATCGGCGCGATCTTGGCCCGGTTGCGCCCATAGGGCTCGAGCTGCGCCTCCGGGATGCCGGCGCGGCGCGCGATCTCGGTGATCGGCAGCAGCGTGGCGGCGCGGGCGATCTCGAGATCGGTGCTCACGATGGGGGCCTCGCGGTCTCTGGGACGGAGCGCCGGACCGGCGCCGCGGTTCTCTCGCGCCGGCCGGGGATACCCGGTCGCGGCGCGATCAATCCGCCACCGCCTCGAGGGCGGCCTCCGGCACGGCGACGGGCGCGGGGCGCAGCCAGACCGCGGTGTCGTGGAACACCGCCCCGCCCGCCGGCGGGGCCGGATCGTCGCCGGTCAGCGCATTGATCCCGATGCCGTCCTCGTGGTCGGCCGGTGGCCAGATGCTTTCGGCGACCAGCACGCCGGGCTGCATGCCGTCGAACAGGCGGGCATGCAGCAGCACCGTGCCGCGGGCATTGCCGAGCCGCACCCGGTCACCGTCGCCGATGCCGAGGTGCCGCGCGTCGGCCGGATGCAGCAGCACGGTCGGACGACGCTCGCGGCGGCGGCTGCCCGACGTCTCGGTGAAGGTCGAGTTCAGGAATTGCCG
>DATJSJ010000211.1:0-3374 GCA_035504175.1 Acetobacteraceae bacterium | reverse complement strand
GTCGCGCGGCGGCGCCCGCGAACTGGAAGCGGTGTACGACATTCCCGTCACCGTCAGCGCGGTGCTCGGCAAGGCGACCATGCAGGTCAGCCAGATCCTCAAGCTCGGCCGCGGTGCGGTGGTGGAGCTGGACCGCAAGCTGGGCGAGGCGATCGACATCTATGTCAACAACCGCCTCGTCGCCCGCGGCGAGGTGGTGATGGTCGACGAGAGCCGACTCGGCGTCACCATGACCGAGATCGTCAAAGCCGATCGCCCGGTATGATGACGTCATTGCCAGGAGCGCGAGCGAAGCGAAGCGCGGCGAAGCAATCCCCGACCTGGCGGGCAAGGAGATTGCTTCGCTGCGTTCGCAATGACAACAAACCGCTCGCTACAGGCCGGACCACCGGGGCAGTCGCCGCATGCGCATCCTGATCATCGGCTCGCTTGCGGGCGGCTTGGGCCAGGCGGCCCGCATTGCGGTTGGACGTGGCGTCCGCCTCGACCAGGCGGACGAGCTCGGCAGCGCCTTGGTGCGTCTGCGCGCCGACGCGCGACTCGATCTCGTGCTGTGTGACGTGGCGCACGATGTCGGCGCCGTGGTCCGCGCGCTGGTCTCCGAGCGCATGGCGGTGCCGGTGGTCGCCTGCGGCACCGGCACCGACCCCGACGTCGCGGCGCAGGCGATCCGTGCCGGCGCGCGCGAGTTCCTGCCGCTGCCGCCCGACCCCGACCTGATCGCCGCCATCCTCGAGGCCGCCGCCGGCGATAGCCACGCCATGGTGGCCCGCGATCTCGCCATGGCCGCCACGATCCGCCGTGCCGAGCAGGTCGCCGCCTCGGAGGCATCGGTGCTGATCTCAGGCGAATCCGGCACCGGCAAGGAGGTGATCGCGCGGCACATCCATCGCCGCTCGCGCCGGTCCGGCGGGCCGTTCGTCGCCCTCAACTGTGCCGCGATCCCGGACAACCTGCTCGAATCGGAGCTGTTCGGCCACGAGCGCGGCGCGTTCTCCGGCGCGGTGGCCCGTCGCGTCGGCAAGTTCGAGGCGGCGGACGGCGGCACCCTGCTGCTCGACGAGATCAGCGAGATGGACGTGCGGCTGCAGGCCAAGCTATTGCGCGCCCTGCAGGAGCGCGAGATCGACCGCTTGGGCGGTGCCGCCCCGGTCAAGGTGAACGTGCGTATCCTGGCGACCACCAACCGCGATCTCGCCACCGAGGCGAGAAGCGGCCGTTTCCGCGAGGACCTTTATTTCCGGCTCAACGTCGTCAACCTGCGCATCCCGCCCTTGCGCGAGCGGCCTGGCGACATTGCGCCCCTGGCCGAGCATTTCGCCCGTCGCTACGCCGAGGTGAACGGCCTCCCGTTCCGCCCGCTGTCGCCCGCCGCCGGTATGCGGCTCACCTCGCATCAGTGGCGCGGCAATGTGCGCGAGCTGGAGAACGCCATCCATCGTGCCGTGCTGCTCGCCGAGGGCGACGAGATCGGGCTGGAGGCAATCGAACTCGGCGCCCCCGTCGCGTCCGCGGAGGTGGTTCCGTCCGGACAGCGCCCGACCGGCGTGGCCGCCCTCGTCGGCCAGAAGATGCAAGAGGTCGAGCGCGATCTGATCCTGGAGACGCTCGGACGCACCCTGGGCAACCGCACCCATGCGGCGACCATCCTCGGCATCTCGATCCGCGCGCTGCGCAACAAGCTGCGCGACTACGCCGCCCAGGGCCTGCCGGTGCCGCCCCCGACGGCTGGGATAGCGGCGTAGGGCGATTTGGTGGTGGTCGCAAGCCGGCACAGCAAGCACCTCTCCCGCTTTGCGGGAGAGGTCGCCACGCGCAGCGTGGCGGGTCAGGGTGCCGTCGCCCCGAGACCCTCGCCGGATTCGCTCCGCGAACCGGCCCTGGATCAAGTCTAGCGCCTGATGCTCGGCGGCCTCCTTCCGACGGAACTGATCAGCCGGCTGCGCCGCTTCGCCCCGGGCAGCGACGTCGGGCTCGCAATCGGCGTCATCATGCTGCTCGCGGTGCTGATGCTGCCGCTGCCGCCGATGCTGCTGGACGTCGGGCTGGCGATCTCCATCACCGCCGCCGTGCTGGTGCTGATGGTGGCCTTGCTGCTCGAACGCCCGCTCGATTTCACCAGCTTCCCGACCCTTTTGCTGCTGACCACCCTCCTGCGCCTGTCGCTGAACGTGGCCGTCACGCGCCGCGTCCTGTCGCACGGCAGCGACGGGCCCACCGCCGCCGGCCACGTCGTTGCCGCGTTCGGCGGCTTCCTGATGGGCGACGACGTGGTGATCGGGGTGATCCTGTTCGCCATCCTGCTGGTGGTGAATTTCATGGTCATCACCCGCGGTTCCGGCCGTATCGCCGAAGTCGCCGCGCGGTTCAGCCTGGACGCAATGCCGGGCAAGCAGATGGCGATCGACGCCGACCTGTCGTCGGGCCTGACCGACGAGAAGACGGCGAAGCGCCGGCGCCGCGAACTGGAAGCGGAGAGCGCGTTCTATGGCGCGATGGATGGCGCGGCGCGGTTCGTGCGTGGCGATGCCATCGCCGGCCTGATCATCACCTCGATCAATCTCGTCGGCGGGTTGATGATCGGTCTGCTGCGGCATGGGATGCCGCTGAATGATGCGATCTCGACCTACTCCACGCTGACCCTCGGCGATGGGCTGGTGTCGCAGATCCCGTCGCTGCTGGTTTCGACCGCGGCCGGCATCGTGGTGACCAAGAGCGGCATGGAAGGGCGGGCGGACGCCGCGCTGATCCGCCAGCTCGGCGGCAGTCCCAAGCCGCTGGCCCTGGCGGCGGGCGCCGCGAGCGTGCTGGCGCTGCTGCCCGGACTGCCGATGCTGCCGTTCATGGCGCTGGCTGGACTGGCCGGCGGCGGCGCGTGGCTCCGCTACAAGCACCCGCCGCCGTCGCCCGGTGACGTCGCCGCGCCGGCACCGGTGCCGACCGAACCGCCGATCGGAGATTCGCTGCGACTCGACCAGATCAGGCTGGAGCTCGGCTACGGGCTGCTGACGCTGGCCGGCGGGGACACGCCGCGCCTGACAGAGCAGATCAAGAACCTGCGCCGGGCGATAGCGGCAGAGATGGGTTTCGTGCTGCCGCCGGTGCGCATCCAGGACAACATGCAGCTTCCGGCAGACGCCTACTCGATCCGCATCAAGGAGATCGAGGCGGGCAAAGGCGAGCTGCGCCCCACCATGCTGCTGGCCATGAGCCCGAAAGGCACGGCGCCGGAACTGCCGGGGGAGCGGACGACTGAACCCGCATTCGGGCTGCCGGCACTGTGGATCAAGGCTGACGCCAAGGACGAAGCGATGTTTCGTGGCTGCACCGTGGTCGATCCCGCCAGCGTGCTCACCACGCATCTGACCGAGGTC
>DATJSJ010000210.1:0-7310 GCA_035504175.1 Acetobacteraceae bacterium | reverse complement strand
GCCTGCGTGATCGGCGGCGTCTCGATCGGCGGCGGCGTCGGCACGGTGCTGGGCGTCGTGCTCGGCGCGCTGTTCCTCGGCATCGTCAAGAACGCGCTGCCGCTGGTGGGCGTGTCGCCGTTCTGGCAGATGGTGGTCAGCGGCGTGGTGATCACCGGCGCCGTGGTGGTCAACAGCCGTAGTGCATTGGCTCCGAGCCGCCGCATCCTCGAGGAGCACGCGGCATGAACGTGATCCCGGGCGAGGCCGCCCTCGCCCCGGCCCCCCCGCGTCGCCGGCCGGTGCGCGTCTTCCGCTGGGAGGCGATGCTGGCGCTGGCGGTGGTCGCCGATTTCGCGTTGAACGCGTTCGCCTCACCCTATTTCCTCGATCCCTGGACGCTGTCGGACGCGACCTTCAACTTCACCGAGAAGGCGATCGTGGCGCTCCCGATGGCGCTGCTGATCATCGCCGGCGAGATCGACATCTCGGTCGCCGGCATCATGGCGCTCGCCTCGGTCGCGATGGGACTTGGCGCGCAGGTCGGGCTTGCCACCGGCCTGCTGGTGGTGATCGCGCTTGTGTCGGGACTGCTGGCCGGGATGGTGAACGGCGTGCTGGTGACGCTGGCACGCGTGCCCTCGATCGTGGCGACAATCGGCACGATGAGCCTGTTCCGCGGCATCGCCTACGCGATCCTCGGCGATCGCGTGTTCAAGGCGTACCGGCCCGATTTCGCTTTTTTCGGCCAAGGCTACGTGGTCGGCCCGGTGTCGTTCGAGTTGGTGCTGTTCGCGGCGCTGGCGATCGTCGCCGCGGTGGTGCTGCATCTGACCACGGTCGGGCGGCGGATCTACGCGATCGGCAACAATCCGGTCGCATCCCGGCTCTCCGGCATCCGGGTCAACCGTTACCGGTTCTGGCTGTTCGCGGTCACCGGGCTTGCGAGCGGGCTCGCCTCGGTGCTGCTGACCTCGCGGCTCGGCTCGACGCGGCCGTCGATCGCGCAGGGCTGGGAGCTCGAGATCATCACCATGGTGATTCTGGGCGGCGTGTCGGTCGCCGGCGGCAGCGGCTCGATCCTCGGCGTCGTGCTCTCGGCGGTGCTGATGGGGCTGGTGACGTTCGGGCTTGGCCTGCTGAACGTGCCAGGGATCGTGATGTCGATCGTGACCGGCGGACTCCTGATCCTGGTGGTGGCAATTCCGGTTGTGCTGCGAAAGCTGCGCGTGAAGCGGCGCATTGCGGCGGGGTGAGCGGGATGGAACAGATCGCGTTTCGCATGCGGCTGAAGCCCGGACGGGAGGCGGAGTATCGTGCCCGGCACGATGCGATCTGGCCGGAGCTGGCCGCGCTGCTGCGCGACAGCGGCGTGCGCGATTATTCAATCTTCCTCGACCAGGAGACGCACGCCCTGTTCGCGGTGCTGCGCCGCACGCCGGAACACCGCATGGACAGCCTGCCGCAGCAGGCGGTGATGCGGCGCTGGTGGGAGCATATGCGCGACATCATGGAGACCGAGCCGGACGGCGTGCCGCAGGTCGTGCCGCTCGCACCGATGTTCCATCTCGACTGAGCAGGCGACAGTGGCCGACCTGCTCGCGGTCGTCGATATCGGCAAGACGCATGCGAAGCTGATCCTGGTGGAAGGCGAGTCGGGCCGGGTCACGCATGCGGCCGAGCATCCCTGCCCCCCAATCCCTGGCCCGCAGACGCGGCAGCTCGACGTGCACGGCATCGAGGCCTGGCTGATCGGGGCGCTGCGAGAGGCGTCCGGTCGGGAGCGCATCACGACCATCGTGCCGGTCGCGCATGGCGCGGCCTGCGTCGTGCTGGATGCGGCGGGCAGCGTGCTGGCGGCGCCGGATTACGAGGACCCGGTGTTCGCGCGCGATCACGCCACCTATGCGAAGCGGCGCGATCCGTTCAGCGAGACGTTCAGCCCGCATCTGCCGCTCGGGCTGAATGTCGGGCAGCAACTGCATTTCCTGCAGGTGCGCCATCCGGGGCTGTTCGCGCGGGCGGAGGCGATCCTGCCCTATGCGCAGTATTGGGCCTGGCGGTTCTCGGGGGTTGCGACGGCAGAGATCACGTCGCTCGGCTCGCACACCGATCTGTGGCGGCCGTTGGCGCGCGGGTTTTCGGCGCTGGCGGAGCGGCAGGGCTGGGCGGCGCTGATCCCGCCGCTGCGGCGTGCCGGCGACGTGCTCGGGCCGGTCACGGCGGGCTTCGCTGCGGCAGCCGGTCTCGATCCGGCCTGCCGCGTGCTGTGCGGCATCCATGATTCGAATGCGTCGTATCTCTGCCATCTGGTGAGCCGGCCGGACGATCGTCCGTTTGCCGTGGTGTCGAGCGGCACGTGGACGATCGTGATGGCGCGTGGCGTCGATCTCGCGCGGCTGCGGGAAGAGCGCGACATGCTGGCGAATATCGACGCCTTCGGGGCGCCGGTCGCGACCGCACGGTTCATGGGCGGGCGCGAGTATTCGGCGGTGGCGGGCGAGGCCGGGCTCGCGGCGACGCTGGATGGTCCGGCGCTGGAGCGGGTGGTGCGGCGCGGGGCGATGGCGCTGCCGACCTTTGCCGCGGGCGGTGGCCCGTTCCAGGGATCCGCGGGGCGGCTGGTCGACGCGGAGGGGCTGGATGCCGCGGAGCGTGCGGCGCTGGCGACGGTTTATTCAGCGCTGGTCGTGGATGTGATGCTGGACCTGCTGGGCGTGTCGGGTGCGGTGATCCTGGATGGACCGCTGGCGATGAACCCGCTGTTTCCCGGCCTGTTGGCGGCGTTCCGGCCGGAGAGCCAGGTACTGATCGGCGAGAATCGTGCCGGCAGTGTGGTGGCCGCACGTTTGCTGGCTTGCGGGCTGGACATTCCGGTGCCTGCGCCGCGGGCGGTCGTGGGTTTCGAGTTGCCGGATCTGTCGGCGTATCGCGTGGCTTGGCAGGGGGGTCTGGGGCCTCAGGCCCCAGCGGGGGTGCAGGGGGCGGAGCCCCCTGGCCTTCTTACGTGATGTGCTTGCGGATCGCCGCCGCCATCTCGTCCGGCGACCCTGCACTTGGTATCGGCGCGACGAAACGTCCGTTCGGTCCGATCAGGTAGATAATCGAGCTGTGGTCGACGGTGTAGTCGTTCGGCCCTGATCCGGTGCGGTGGATCGCATAATAGACGCGGTATTCTCGCGCGACGCTGGCGATCTGCTGCGCCGTGCCGGTCAGCCCCTCGATTTTCGAGGAGAAGGCTGCGGCGTAGCGGGCGACGACGGCTGGCGTGTCGCGCTGCGGGTCGACGGTGATGAACAGCGTGCTGAGGCGGTTTGCGTCGGCGCCGAGCTTGTCGAGCGCGGAGGCGATGGTGTCGAGGGTGGTCGGGCAGATATCCGGACAGGAGGTGTAGCCGAAATAGATGAGCATGTATTTGCCGCGGAAGGCGGCATTGGTGACGGTGTGACCCTGCCCGTCTTCAAGCGTGAAGGGGCCACCGATGCCGCTCATGTCGGCCTGGTCGAGGCGCGGACCGACGAACCAGACGGCGATGGCGGCGCAGAACAGCAGGACGGCGGCGCCGACGCCGGCGATGGCGGCGAGGCGGCTGGCGGGTCGCGCGGCGGCGGGCTCGGTCGCGGTCATGGCGTGGTGCCGAGCGGCACGCCGCGCCGCCGCGCTGCGGCGAGCAGCGCGTCGATCAGCGCGTCGGCATCGGCGGGTTCGGTGCGGTGGTTGACGATGGCGGCGCGGATGGCGAGGCGGCCGCCGACGCGGGTGGTGGACGGGGCGGCGATGCCGGCCTCCTGCAGGTCGGCGGCGAGATCGGCGTTGAGGCGGTCGCCGCCGTCGTCGTCAGCGCGCAGGCGGAAGCAGACGATGTTGAGCGGCACGGGGGCGACCAGTTCGAGGGCGGGCTCGCGGGTGATGCGGGCGGCGAGGTGGCGGGCAACGGCGCAACTTGTCTCGGCGACGGCGCCGAGCCGGTCGCCACCATAGGCGATAAGCGTCATCCAGACCTTAAGGGCGCGGAAGCCGCGCGAGAGGTCGGGGCCGAGATCGCAGGGCCAGGGCGCGCCGCCGGCGAGGCCGCGCGCCTCGCGCCGGAGGTAGTCGGCATCCTGAGCGAAGGTGGCCAGCGCGGCGGCCGGGTCGCGCACGACGATGCAGCCGGCGTCGTAGGGGACCTGGCCCCATTTGTGGAAATCGAAGGCGACGGAATCGGCGCGTTCCATGCCGGCGAAGGCAGGCCGCAGGCGCGGCGAGAGCATCGCGAGCGCGCCGAAAGCGGCGTCGACGTGGAACCAGAGCTGTTCGGCGGCGGCAGTGTTGGCGAGGGCCGCGAGGTCGTCGATCGCGCCGGTGTTGACCGATCCGGCGGTGCCGACGAGCAGGAAAGGCTGCAGCCCGGCGGCGCGGTCGGCGGCGATTGCGGCGGCCAGGGCGGCGGTGTCGATGCGGTGGGCCGCGTCGCAGGGGATCAGGCGCAGCGCGGCGCTGCCGAGGCCCGCCATGTCCATCGCGCGCGGGATGCAGGAATGGGCGGCGGCAGAGGCATAGGCGGTGAGCGGCGCACCGCGCAGGCCCTCGGTCCGCACCTCCGGTCCGAGGGCGCGGGTGCGGGCGACGAGCACGCCGATCAGGTTGGCGAGCGAGGTGCCGGTGACGAGCAGGCCGGCACTGTCCGAAGGCAGGCCGAGCATTTCGGCGGACCAGCGGATCACCTGGCGCTCGACCTCGATCGGCGCGTGGTCGCGGCCGCCGCAATTGGCATCGAGGGCACCGGCGAGCAATTCCGCCAGCATGCCGACCGGGTTGCCGCCGCCATGCACCCAGCCCATGAAGCGCGGGTGCAGGTTGCCGGTGGCGTAGGGCTGCACCAGGCGACCAAACGCGGCATAGGCCTGGTCGGCGCCCTCGCCCTGGCGGGGCAGCGGCTGGCGAAGCTCCGCGCGCAGCGGTGCCGGCATCGGACGCCAGACCGGCTGATCCCGCAGCGAGGCCAGGTGCGCGATCATGTCGTCCAGCATGCGATGGCCGAGTGCGCGCAGCCCGTCCCAGTCGGCGGGATCGAGTGAGGTCCCGCCTCCGCTCAGCGTGCGGGGATCGGACATGGCGGCGTCGCCTCCGCTGGGGCGTGGGCGGAGGCGGGCGCGCCGGGCAGATGGCGCTCGACGAAATAGAGCGGCCGCTGCTTCGATTCGTTGAACACGCGCCCGAGATACTCGCCGATGATCCCGAGAGTCATGAGCTGCGCGCCACCCATGAACAGGACGACCGCCATCAGGCTCGGGTAGCCGGCGACCGGGTTGCCGAAGATCAGGGTGCGGACGACGATCTCGGCGATGTAGATCGCAGACAGCGCGGCGATGATGAGGCCGAGATAGGTCGCGACCTTCAGCGGCATGACGGTGAAGCTGGTGATGCCTTCGAGGGCGAAGTTCCACAGTCGCCAGTAGCTCCACTTGGTCTTGCCGGCATGGCGTGGAGCGCGGTGATAGAGCACGGCACGGCTGGGAAAGCCGACCCAGGCGAACAGGCCCTTCATGAAGCGGTGGTGCTCGCGCAGCTGCCGAAGCGCCTCGACGGTGCGGCGGCTCATCAGGCGGAAATCGCCGACATCGCGCGGCAGCGAGACGCGGCCCATGTTCTGCACGAGGCGGTAGAACAGGTGGGCCGTGGCGCGCTTGAGGAAACTTTCGCCCTCTCGCTCGCAGCGCTGGGCATAGACCATGTCGAAGCCCTCGCGCCAGGCGGCGACCAGCGCCGGGATCACCTCGGGCGGATCCTGCAGGTCGGCATCGATCACGATCACGGCGTCGCCGCCGGCGTGATCGAGTCCGGCGGTGACTGCAATTTCCTTGCCGAAATTGCGCGAGAGGTTGAGCAGGCCGACGCGCGGATCGGCGACGCGCAGGCCGAGCAGGCGGGAGAGCGTCGCATCCCGGCTGCCGTCGTTGACGTAGATCGCGTCCCAGCTCTCGCCGAGTTCGTCCATCACCGCGGCGAGCCGGGCGTGAAAGGCGGCGATGCCCTCGGCCTCATTGTAGGCGGGGATGACCACGGAGAAGGTCGGCGTCGCCGTCGGCGTCACCGGGCCGTCGGGGAGGTGCAGCGCGTGGTTCACCCTGCCACGCTCCCTCCCCCGCCAGCCGAGGCGCGGGCCGGGCCGGTGTGCCGCGGGGTCGGTTCGGCGAGACCGAGCTGCCCGAATGGCGAGCGGGGTCGCGCCGCGGCGCTGCCGTCGGGCCTCGCCGGCGCCCGTGCCAGCCCGGGATTCATCGCTGCCGGCGCCTCTGCCGCAAACCTGCCACGCCGCGGCTTTACTCAGTGTTCTCCTGCCTGACAACAGGGTCGATCGCCGGCGGCCAGTACCGGCTGCCGCGAGTTGATGCTGCGCTTCGGTCGGGCGGCGGCGGCCGGATGCGACGGCGGCGCGATGAGACGGGGACGGACCGGCATGTTTTTCGACGGCTTCGAGCTGACGATGATCGACGTGCCGGCGGGCCGGCTGCGCCTGCGACAGGGCGGGTCCGGGCCGCCGCTGCTGCTGCTGCACGGCAACCCGCAGACCCATGCGATCTGGCACGCAGTTGCCCCGACGCTGGCGCAGCGCTTCACGGTGATCTGCCCGGACCTGCGCGGCTATGGCGGCTCGTTCAAGCCGGGCCCGACCGAGGACCACGCCCCCTATGCGAAACGGGCAATGGCCGCGGACATGGTGGCGCTGATGGACCGGCTGGGCCATGCGCGCTTCCGCCTCGCCGGCCATGACCGGGGCGGCCGGGTCGCGCATCGGCTGGCTTTGGATTATCCCGAGCGGGTGGAGAAGCTCGCAGTGCTCGACATCGTGCCGACGCTCGAGCATTTCGAACGTGCCGACATGTCGTTCGCGCTCGGCTACTATCACTGGTTCTGGTTCGCGCAGCCGCATCCGTTCCCGGAAGAGCTGATCAATGCGGCGCCGGAGACCTGGTTCAACGCCCATACCGGTCATGAGCCCAGGGCGCACGATTTCTTCCATCCGGAGGCATTGGCCGATTACCTCGCCGCCGCGCGGCAGCCCGAGACCATCACCGGCATGTGCGAGGACTACCGCGCTGCGGCGACGATCGACCTGGTGCACGACCGGATCAGCCGCGCCGACGGGCGGCGGATCACCTGTCCGCTTCTCGCACTCTGGGGCGCGCGCGGCCATATCGGCGGCTGGTACGACCCGATCGCGCTCTGGCGTGAATACTGTGACGCCGAGGTGTCCGGTGGTCCGGTCGAGGCCGGCCACTATTTGCCGGAGGAAGCGCCGGACGAGGTGGTGGCGCGCCTGGAGGGGTTCTTCGGCTGACGTCACC
>DATJSJ010000209.1:0-4866 GCA_035504175.1 Acetobacteraceae bacterium | reverse complement strand
AGGCGCACCCGGGCACCGCGTGACCCGGCTCATCGCGGTCCCGCGCCGGGCGTCGGCCGCGTGCTTTGCACCACGTCGCGCCGGCGCTATGGACCGAGGGATCGTTCGCGCCCGGAGCCTGCCCATGACCGTCGGCCGCTTTCCCGAGACCCGCATGCGCCGCAACCGCCGCGACGCCTGGACCCGCCGGCTGGTGGCCGAGCACCGGCTCTCCGTCGATGACCTGATCTGGCCGGTCTTCGTCATCGAGGGCCGCGACGCGACGACCGAGGTCACCGCGATGCCTGGCGTGCAGCGCGTGACGGTCGACCGCCTCGCAGCCCATGTCGAACCGGCCGCCCGCCTCGGCATCCCGGCCGTCGCCCTCTTCCCCGCCACCCCGCGTGAGCGCAAGGACCCGGAGGGCAGCGAGGCATTGAACCCGGAGAACCTGATGTGCCGCGCCGCCGCGGCCCTGAAACGGGAATTCCCCGAGCTCGGCCTGGTCGGCGACGTGGCGCTCGACCCGTACACCGATCACGGCCATGACGGGGTGATCCGCGACGGCTACGTCGCCAATGACGCGACGCTGGAGATCCTGGCCCGCCAGGCGGTGCTGCAGGCACAGGCGGGGATCGACGTGATCGCCCCCTCCGACATGATGGACGGCCGCGTCGCCGCGATCCGCACGGCGCTCGATCGCGCCGGCCTCATCCACACCCGGATCATGAGCTACGCGGCGAAATACGCCTCGGCGTTCTACGGGCCGTTCCGCGAGGCGGTCGGCTCCGGCACGGCGCTGCGCGGCGACAAGAAGACCTACCAGATGGACCCGGCCAACGGCGACGAGGCGCTGCGTGAGGTCGAGCTCGACCTGGTCGAGGGCGCCGACATGGTGATGGTCAAGCCCGGCCTGCCGTATCTCGACATCGTCCGCCGCGTGCGCGAGCGGTTCGGCGTGCCGACCTTCGCGTATCAGGTGTCGGGCGAGTACGCGATGATCATGGCGGCGGCGAACAATGGCTGGCTGGACGGGGAGCGGGCGATGCTCGAGAGCCTGCTCGCCTTCAAGCGCGCCGGCGCCAACGGCGTGCTGACCTATTTCGCCGTGCGCGCCGCGCAGGCGCTCGCCGGCTGAACCGCTTTCGGCGTCGGGGCAGCGCCGGCGTCGTCGCGCTCGCCCTGATGCTCGCGGCGCCGGCGTCGCGCGCCGCGCCCGCCGCCGGCTGGGCGGACTTCCCGATCATCGTCTGGCAGACGCCGCTGCCGGCGCAGCTTCCGGTGCTGGCGCGGCTCGGCGTCACCGCGACCGCGATCATCCCCGACCGCCGCGACGGCGCGCCGCCCCCGGACCCGCGTCCGCTCGATCAGCTCGCCCGCCACGGCATCGGGTTCTACGTCGAGAACACCGCGACCGATTTCTACGCCGCCTATCACCGCTGGCAGCCGGGCCTGCCGGTCAACGCCGCCTTCCTGGCCCTGCAGCAGCGGCACCGCGCCGATCCTGGCGATCTCGGCGTGTTCGAGCGGCATCCGAGCCTGTCCGATCCTGCCGCCCTCGCCCGCATCGCGGCGCGGCTGGAGCGGACCGTCCACGAGTATCGGGCCTATCACCCGCTGTTCTACAGCCTCGGCGACGAGACCGGCATCGCCGACCTCGCCGCCGCATGGGATTTCGACCTGTCCCCCGCGTCGTTTTCCGGCTTCCGCGCCTGGCTGCATCAGCTCTACCCCGATCTCGCGGCGCTGAACGCGGAATGGGGCACGGACTATCGCCGCTGGGACGCGGTGCGGCCGATGCTGACCACGGCGGCGATGCAGCAAGCGGACGGCAATTGCGCGGCCTGGTCGGACTTCAAGGCGTGGATGGACGTGGCTTTCGCCCGCGCGATCGCGGCCGGCACCGCTGCGGTGCATGCCGCCGATCCCGGGGCGCTGCCTGGCATCGAGGGAGCGCAGATTCCCGGTTGGGGCGGGTACGACTACAGCCGGTTGGCACCGGCGGTGGACGTGATGGAGATCTACGACGCCGGTGCCGATCTCGACCTGGCGGAGAGCTTCAACCCGCGCCTGATCCCGCTCACCACGTCGTCGCCCGATCCCGCCGCGATCCCGAACATCTGGCGAGAAATGCTGCGCGGCAGCCGCGGGCTGATCCTGTGGGATCCTGAGCATCGTCTGGCCGGTGCCGAGGGACGCGCAATGGCGCCGGTCTTCGCCGCCCTGCACCGGATCGCGCCACAGCTCGCGCGCGCAACCCCGGTGGTCGATCCGGTGGCGATCCTCTATTCGCCCGCCAGCTTCCGCGTGCGCTGGCTGCTCGAGCACCGCGCCGCGGGCGACGCCTGGACGCAACGCGGCGCGGCGGCGGAGTGGGACGACACCGGGCTTTACGACGGACCAGCGCGCTTCGTCGCGGGTCTCGCTGGACTCGGACTGCGGGCGCGCTTCCTGACGGATGCGACGGTGAGCGGAGACGGGCTGCGTGGCCTGCACGCACTGATACTGCCGCAGACGATTGCCCTGTCGCCCGCGGCGGCACAGGCGATCCGCGTGTTCGTCGCTAGGGGCGGCCTGGTGATCGCCGATGGCGAGCCCGGACTCTATGACGAGCACGGACGGAAGCTGGCACGCGGGGAACTTGCCGATCTGCTCGCCGCCGGCGGCATTGTCCGGCTCGCGGCATCGGACGCCACCGCCGCGCGTCTTGCGCCGCTGCTGCGCCGCGCCGGCCTGCCGCCCGGGGTCCTGCTGCGCGCCGCCGACGGCCAGATCGCGGAAGGTGTCGACGCCTATCGCTGGCGGGATGGCAGCCGCACGATCCTGGCGCTGCAGGTGACCGGATCCACACGCGTGACGGTGGAGCTGAAGCTTGATCGCCCGACGTCCCTCAGCGACCTCGCGACCGGCCGGGCGTTGGGCCGGTTGGACCGGTTCACGCTGCCCCTCGACCCGGCAATGCCGACGATCCTCGCCGTCGCGGACGGCCCGTGAGCGCGCTCATCCGCCCGCGTGCCCTTCCTCGAGAAACCCCCGGATCGCCGCGATCGTCGCCTCGTCCATCAGCGCCGGGGCGTGGCCGGTCTCGGGCACCAGCATGCTCCGCGCGCCCCCGCGCTCCATGCGGGACAGGGTCGCCGGCAGCAGCAGATCGCTCTCCGTGCCGCGCAGCACCAGGACCGGCATGGCGATCCTCTCCCACACCGGCCAGAACTCGACATCGCGCACGATCGGGCCGCGCAACGACCGTGCGATCCCGGGATCGTAGTGCAGCGTCACGCGGCCGCCCACGCGCCGGGCCGAAGTCTCCGCGAGGTGCCGCCAATGCGCGTCACTCAGCGGCCCGAACCCCGCATGCACCAGCCGCAGATGCGCCTCGAGCGCCGCCAGGTCGGGAAACGTCATGACCCGCCCGACATAGGCGCGCAGCCGGCGCAGCGCGGCGGCGGGGATGCTCGGCCCGATATCGTTCAGCACCAGGCGGGTGAGCGGCGTGCCGCAAGCGGCAGCGACCAGCATGCCGCAGATGCCGCCGAGCGACGTGCCGACCCAGGCGACCGGCCGGCCGATCGAGGCCAGCAGATACGCCAGCGCCTGCACATAGGTGGGCGGCTGATACAGCGTCGCATCGGGCAGCCACTCGGAGGCTCCGCGTCCCGGCAGGTCGGGACAGATCACCCGGAACCGGTCGGCCAACGCCGAGGCCAGCGCGTCGAAATCGCGCCCGGTGCGCGTGAGCCCGTGCACGCATACGACCGGCGGCGCCGCCGCATCGCCGAACGCAGTGTAGGCCATTCGGTAAAACGCGTCGCCGAGCAGCCAGCGAACCTCGCCCTGCTCCGGCGCGACAGCGGTCAAATCACCCCGTCCCGGCGCAGCGCCGCGAGCGTGGCTTCGTCGAGGTCCAGCCGTTCGCGCAGCACCGCATCCGTGTCCGCGCCGAGTGCCGGCGGCGGCCGATCGTAGCGCGCCGGGGTCGCCGAGAGCCGCACCGGGTTGGCGATCAGCTTCATGCCGCCATTCTCGCCCGCCGGCATCTCCACCACCAAGCCGCGTGCCGCGACCTGCGGGTCGGCGAACACCTGCGACAGCCGGTTGATCGGGCCGCAGCCGATCCCGAGCCGCTCCAGTTCCGCCAGCCACCACGCCGTCGGGTGCGCGCGCAGCACCGGCGCCAGCGTCTCGGTCACCAGCGCCCGGTTGCGCACCCGTGCCTCGTTGGTCGCGAAGCGCGGATCCTCCGGCAGCGCCTCGAGCCCGAAGGCGGCGCAGAACCGGGCGAAGGTGGCGTCATTGCCGACCGAGAGAATGACGTGCCCGTCGGCGGTGGCGAACTCCTGGTACGGCACGATGTTCGGATGCTGGTTGCCGAGCCGCGGCGGATCCTCGCCGGTCGCGAGATAGTTCATCCCCTGATTGGCGAGCCAGGCGAGATGCGCGTCCAGCATGCCGATATCGACGAGCTGCCCCTCGCCGGTCGCGTCGCGGTGGCGCAGCGCGGCCAGGATCCCGATGCAGGCATAGAGCCCGGCGAACAGGTCGGCGACCGGCACGCCGACCTTCTGCGGCGGCCCATCCGGCGCGCCGGTCAGGCTCATGATGCCGCCCATCGCCTGGATCAGACTGTCATAGCCCGGCCGCGCCGCGTACGGCCCGGTCTGCCCGAAGCCGGTGATCGAGGCATAGACCAGGCGCGGGTACTCCGCGTGCAGTTGCGGGTAGCCGAGGCCGTAGCGCGCCAGCGTGGCGACGCGGAAATTCTCCACCAGCACGTCACTCTGCGCGGCGAGGCGGCGCGCCAGCGCCTGGCCCTCGGGCTTGGCGATGTCGAGCGTGACCGAGCGCTTGTTGCGGTTGGCGCCGGCGAAATAGGCGCTCTGGCGCGTG
>DATJSJ010000208.1:0-12969 GCA_035504175.1 Acetobacteraceae bacterium | reverse complement strand
GGTGCGTGCCCGGCGACCGCGGCGAAGTCGCGCACCCGTCGCAGCAGCCGCCCGGCGATCCGTGGCGTGCCGCGCGAGCGCCGGGCGATCTCCGCGGCCCCGTCGGCGGTCAGGTCGAAGCCCAGCTTCTCGGCGCCGCGCCTGACGATCAGGCGCAGCTCCTCCGGCGTGTAGAACACGAGGCGCAGCGGGATGCCGAACCGGTCGCGCAGCGGCGTCGCCAGCAGCCCGGCGCGGGTGGTGGCGCCGATCAGGGTGAAGGGCGCGAGGTCGATGCGCACGCTGCGCGCCGCCGGCCCCTCGCCGATGATCAGGTCGAGCTGGAAATCCTCCATTGCCGGATACAGCACCTCCTCGATCGCGGGCTGCAGGCGATGGATCTCGTCGATGAACAGCACGTCGCGCGGCTGCAGGTTGGTCAGAATGGCCGCGAGGTCGCCGGCGCGCTGGATCACCGGGCCGGAGGTGGCGCGAAAGCCGACGCCGAGCTCGCGGGCGACGATCTGCGCCAGCGTGGTCTTGCCGAGGCCAGGCGGCCCGTGCAGCAGCACATGGTCGAGCGCCTCCCCGCGTCCGCGCGCCGCCTGAATGAAAACAGCCAGGTTCTCGCGCGTCGCTGTCTGGCCGATGAACTCGGCGAGAGACTGCGGCCTGAGGCTCGCCTCCGCCGCATCCTCCTCCGCCCGCGCCGGCGAGACCGGGCGCTGCTCGCTGGCCGCACCTCCGCTCATCGCGCGCTCACCGCGCCAGCTCCTTGAGGCTGTCGCGGATCAGCGCATCGAGCGCCGCGTCGTCACCGAGCCGCTCAATCACCCGCGCCAACGCCGCCTGCGCCTCCGGCCGGCGATAGCCGAGATTGACCAGTGCCGAAATGGCGTCGCCCGCCGCGCCGCCGGGCGCGATCGCCGCCGCCGGGATGCCGTCGCCGCCGGCCGGCATTGCGCCGGCACGTTCGCGCAGTTCCGTCAGCAGCCGCACCGCGAGCCGCGCGCCGACCCCCTGCGCGCGCGTGAGGCTGGCGCGGTCGCCGGCGGCGATGGCGCCGATCAGCTCGCGCGGCGACAGCGCCGAGAGGATGTTGAGCGCGACCTTGGCGCCGACGCCCTGCACCTGGGTCAGCAGCCGGAACCAGTCGCGCTCCGCCGGGTCGGCGAAGCCGTAGAGCGCGATCGCATCCTCGCGCACCTGCGTCTCGACCAGCACCCGCGCCACCGCCGGCGGCCGCGGCAGGGCGGCGAGCGTGCGGGTCGAGGCCTGCACCAGATAACCGACGCCGGCGACGTCGACGATGCAGCGGCCGTCCTCGATCGCCTCCACCCGGCCGGTGAGCTGGGCGATCACCGGCGCCCCCCGGCGGCGGTGCCCCGCGCCCAGGCGATGCGACTGGCGCGGTGATGCGCGTGGCAGATCGCGACCGCGAGCGCGTCGGCGGCGTCGGCGCGGCGGATCGCCGCCCCGGGGAGCAGCCGGCGCACCATCATCTGCACCTGTTCCTTGGCGGCGGCGCCGGTGCCGACCACCGCCTGCTTCACCGCCATGGCGCCGTACTCGGTGACCGGGATGCCGGCCAGCGCCGGGGCGAGCAGGGCGACGCCGCGCGCATAGCCGAGCTTCAGCGTCGCGGTGCCGTTGCGATTGACGTAGGTCTCCTCGACCGCCGCCTCCTGCGGCTGCCAGGTCGCGAACAGGGCCGCCAGCCCGTCATGCAGCGCGCGCAGCCGGTCCGGCACGGACTCGTCGCTGTCGGTCGCGATCACGCCGTCGGCGAGATGGCGCAGCCGGTTGCCCTCCGCCTCGATCACGCCCCAGCCGGTGAAGCGCAGCCCGGGATCGACGCCGAGCAGGCGGATCGCCATGCCGCGCCAACCCCTCAGGCCGAGAGGCGCTGCATCACCGCGTCCGGGATGTCGAAATTGGCATAGACGTTCTGGACGTCGTCATACTCTTCGAGCACGTCGACCAGCTTCAGCACCGTGCCTGCCCGCTCCTCGTCCAGCGTCACCGCGGTGGTCGGGCGCCAGTCGAGCCGCGCCTCCTCCGGCTCGCCGAAGCGGCGCTCCAGCGCGTCGCGCACCGGGAAGAAGCTCTCGACCGTGCTGGTGACCTCGTGCCCGTCCGGGCCGCTCTCGACATTCTCCGCGCCCGCCTCGATCGCTGCTTCCAGCATGTCATCCGCACTCCCCGCGGACGCCGGATAGCGGATCACGCCGAGCCGGTTGAACAGGAATCCGACCGAGTTCGTCTCGCCCAGCGTGCCGCCGTATTTGGAAAACGCGGAGCGCAGGTCGGAGGCGGTGCGGTTGCGGTTGTCCGTCAGCGCCTCGACGATGATGGCGACGCCGTGCGGGCCGTAGCCCTCGTATCGCACCTCCGCGTATTCCTCGCCGCCGGCACCGCCGGTCGCCTTGCGGATGGCGCGATCGACCGTGTCCTTCGGCATGTTGGCGCCGCGGGCGGCGATCACCGCGGCGCGCAGCCGCGGGTTGAAGCCCGGGTCGGGCAGGCCCTGGCGGGCGGAGACGGTGATTTCGCGGATCAGCTTGGCGAATTGCCGGGCGCGCCGGGCGTCCTGGGCGCCCTTGCGGTGCATGATGTTCTTGAACTGGCTATGGCCGGCCATTGCCGCTGGTCCCGAATCGCTGCCTGGAGGGGGTCGGAATTTCTAGCAGCGGGGGCCGGGTTTGGGAAACGCGGGGGGTGGGCCGTGCCGGGGCGTGCCCACATGCCCGATGCCGGGTCAGTCGAGCCCGGCCCGCTCCTGCGCCACCCGCGCCAGCGCGGTCCAGTCCTGATCGTCCGGGCCCTTCGCCACCGCGGTCATCAGGTTGTCGTGCGCCAGGCTCGCGATCGGCATCGGCACGCCGAACTCGTCCGCCGCCTGTAACACGAGGCGCATGTCCTTGAGCCCGAGCGCCGCGCGGAACAGCGCCGGCCCGTAGCGGCCCTCGGCGACCATGTCGCCGTAACTGGCGTAGACCGGCGACTGGAACAGATCGTTGACCAGCTCGACATAGCGCTTCGGGTCGATGCCGGCCCGGCGCATCAGGCCGCAGCCCTCGCCGAAGGTCTCGAGCATCGAGGCGATGGCGAAATTCGTGCCGAGCTTGACCAGGTTCGCGTGCCAGGGCTCGGGGCCGAGTTCGGTGACGCCGCGCCCCATCGCCTGCAACAGCGGCCGCACCCGCGCGATCGACGCATCGTCGCCGGCGACCGCAATCCACAGCTTCGCCGAGGCCGCGAGATCGGGGCGCCCGAAGACCGGGGCCGCGACATAGGCGCGGGCACGATGCGCGTGCGCCTCGGCCAGCCGCCGTGCCGCGGCGACACTGATCGAGCTCATCGAGACGTGCACGGTCTCCGGGCCCATCGCCTCCAGCAGCCCGTCCGCGACCACGGCCTCCACCGCCCGGTCATCGGCCAGCATGCTGATCACCGCCTCGGCGCCGCGCACCGCCGCCGCGATCGAGCCGGCGAGCGGCGGCGGCGCGTCGCCGAATCCCGCCAGCGTCTTGCGGCTGCGGTTCCAGGGCACCACGGCATGACCGGCCTTGGCCAGGTTCGCCGCCATGTCCATGCCCATTGCGCCGAGACCCAGAAATGCCACCTTCATGGTCGTCTCTCCCCGCTGCCGGCCATGTCAGGTGGTATCCCGGGCCGGTCTTCGTGATCCCCCGAGGTGCTCACGTTCGCTCCGGGCTGCCGGGGCGCCGCGCGGGCCCGCATCGCATTCCCGGAGCTGCGCATGATCGAGGTCTGGAGCTGGCCCACACCGAATGGCCACAAGGTGCATATCGCGCTCGAGGAGCTGGCGCACCCGTACCGCGTCGTGCCGGTGAATATCGGCGCCGGCGAGCAGTTCCGGCCGGAGTTCCTCGCCATCACCCCGAATCACCGGATCCCGGCGATCGTCGATCCGGACGGGCCGGGCGGCAAGCCGCTGCGCCTGTTCGAGTCCGGCGCCATCCTGATCTATCTCGCGGAGAAAGCCGGCGCCGATGCGCCGGTGCGGCTGATCCCGCACGATGCGGTGCGGCGCTACACCTGCCTGCAATGGCTGATGTTCCAGATGGGCGGCGTTGGGCCGATGTTCGGCCAGTACAACCACTTCGCAAGCTACGCGCCGGAAACGCTGGCCTACGCCGTCCGCCGCTATTCCCAGGAGGTGCAGCGCCTGCACCGCGTGCTCGACAAGCGCCTGGCGAAGAGCGAGTACCTGGCCGGGCCGGACTACTCGATCGCCGACATCGCGACCTTCCCCTGGGTGCGCAATCCCGACCGGCGCGGCATCGATCTCGCCGAGTATCCGCACGTGCGCCGCTGGCAGGATGCGATCGCCGCGCGCCCGGCCGTGCAGCGTGGCGTCGCGGTGCTGGCGGAGCATCAGCGCCGCGCGCCGATGACCGATGCTGAGCGGGAGAATCTGTTCGGCGCGACGCAGTTCGCCCGGCGGTAACGCGGCACTGCCTGCCGCGCGGCCGCGCAGGCGCGGCCGTCGCGACCGCCTGCGCAAAGCGGAGGCGAGCCCTCGCTCGGTCGTGTCGGTGGCGCGTCAGGCCTCGTACGGCGGCTTGTTCAGCCCGGCCGGCGAGAAGGTGAAGACTTCACAGCCGTCTTCGGTCACGCCGATCATGTGCTCGAACTGGGCCGAGAGGCTGCGGTCGCGCGTCACCGCGGTCCAGCCGTCGTCCAGCACTTTCACTTCCGGCCGGCCGGCATTCACCATCGGCTCGATGGTGAAGAACATGCCCGGCCGCAGCACCGGGCCCTCGCCGCTGCGACCGAAATGCAGCACGTTCGGTGCCTCGTGGAAGCGCCGGCCGATGCCGTGGCCGCAGAAATCGCGCACCACGCTGAACCGGTGCCCTTCGACATAGGTCTGGATCGCCTGGCCGATATCGCCGAGCGTCGCCCCCGGCCGCACCGCACGCACGCCGTGCATCATCGCCTCGTACGTGGTGTCCATCAGCATCCGGGCGCGGGTCGAGGCCTGGCCGGCCACGTACATGCGGCTGGTGTCGCCGTGCCAGCCATCCAGGATGACGGTGACGTCGATGTTCAGGATGTCCCCTTCGGCGAGCCGCCGGTCGCCCGGGATGCCGTGGCAGACGACGTGATTGATCGAGGTGCAGATCGACTTGGGAAAGCCGCGATAGCCGAGCGGCGCCGGCGTCGCGTCGTGCGCCAGGATGAATTCGTGGCACAGCCGGTCCAGCGTCGCCGTGGTGACCCCGGGGCGGACATGCGCGGTGATCATGTCCAGGGTTTCCGCCGCGAGCCGGCCCGCCGACCGCATCCCCGCGAAATCCTCCGGCGGGTGGATCGCTATCCGCCTCGCCTCGCCGCCGCCGTCCATCGCCACTCCGCCATGTCACCGGAAGCCGCGGGGCCGCGGCGACCGCTGCGAACATGCGCAACACGTCCCCCCCATGCAAGGGCGGCGAGGTGCCGGGCGCGATACGCACCGGTGTGACGTCCGTCCGGCGCGCCGCGGTAACCCGGGCGGCCGGAGGGGCGAAGCCCCGATCAGCGCGGCCGACGTCGCGCGGGAGACGCCCATGCCATCAAGCCGGAATCCGGGCCCGGTGCTGCCGCCCGGTCGGCACGCGCCCGCGGGCGGCCGACCGGCGTGAGCCAGTGCGGGGTCGCCGTGGACTGGGGCGCGGCTCCTGGCCAAGCGGGGGCGGGCGGCGCATGCTGCGCCTCCACCGAGTTGGCAAAAGGCGGGTTCGGCCTCGCGATGACTGCGACATCCGCCGGCACGGCGGGCGAAGACTCCGACCGGCGCCGCGGCGCCCTGATGGCGGCGGCGCAGGCGGGAGACCGCGGCGCCTATGAGGCGCTGCTGCGTGACTGCCTGCCGTTGATCCGCAGCGCCGCGCGCGGTCAAGGGGTCGCCGCCGACCGGCTCGAGGACGTGGTGCAGGACGTGCTGCTGACGCTGCACCGGGTCCGGCACACGTTCGACCCGTCGCGCTCCTTCAACGCCTGGCTGCGCGCCATTTCGCAGCGGCGCGCGATCGACGTGCAGCGGCGCCAGTCGCGGCAGCGGCTGCGCGAGGTGCACGATCCCGGTGCGTACGAGGATCACCCCGATCCCGCCGCCTCCCCCGATCATGGGCTCGATCGTGTCACCCAGGCGCAGCGCATGCGCGAGGCGCTGGCGGCGTTGCCGCCCGGCCAGCGCCAGGCGGTGGAGATGCTGGCGCTGCAGGATCAGTCGCTTGCCGAGGCGGCGGCCGCGACCGGGCGCAGCAAGGTGGCGCTGAAGGTCAACCTGCATCGGGCGGTCAAGGCGCTGCGCGCCCGGCTCGCGCCGGGAGACGAGTCATGAGCGCCGCCGGCTGGGAGCCGCACGAGGCGCTGATCCGGGAGCTCACCGCCGAGCTTCGGCCGGTGCGCCGGCTGTGGTCGCCACCCTGGCGCACCGCGGTGTGGGCCGCGGTGCTGGTGGTCGCGGCCGGCGGCCTTGCCTGTGTCTCCGACCTGCACGCGATCTGGCTGCGCCTGACCGGGGCGTCGGATATGTGGCTCGCGGTGGTGGGGTCGGTGGTGACCGCGCTGACGGCCGGGCTTGCCGCCTTCGAGCTGAGCCTGCCCGACCGCAGCCGGGCCTGGGCCTTGCTGCCGCTGCCGGGCCTGGCGCTCTGGCTCGGCGCCAGCGGCATGGGCTGCCTGCGCACCACCCTGATTCCCGCGGCGCGCATGCCGACGATGGGCGAGGAAAGCCACTGCCTCATGTTCATCGTCGGCGTCTCGGTGCCGTTGTCGCTGCTTCTGCTGGCGATGCTGTGGCGGGCGCGGCCGCTGCGCCCGGGGCCGGTGGCGGCGATGGGCGGGCTCGCCGCCGCCGCCGCCGCGGCTTCATTGCTGTCGTTCATCCATCCCTACGACGTGGCGGCGAGCGATCTCGTGTTCCACACCGTGGCGGTCGGGATCGTGATCCTGATCGTGCGCGCCCTCGGCGGCCGCGCCCTCGGCGCCCCGACCAGCTCGGGCTCCGGCCGGATGCGGCGGCGCGGCTGACGCATTCTGCGGCCCCGAGGCTCGCTCGGGCGCCCCGTGCCGGTGATGGCGCTATGGCGCGGTGGCCACTCCCAGGACGCGGCCGTCACGCGCCTGCAGAAAGGCGACCGCGTCCTGACCCGGCGGACGCGGCACGTCGAGCCTGATGGCCTGGCCGCTCCAGGCCGCGACCGGGTGCAGCGAGCGCACCACGTTCACCTCGGTGAGCTGCCGGCCGGCATTCTCGCCGCCGCCAATCGTGGTGACGTGCCTTGGGTCGAGCCCGACGAGGTAGAGCGTGCCGGCCCCGCTGCCGGCGGCGGTCGCGACGCGCAGTCCGTCCGGCGTTGCCTCCAGGGTGACCGGCACGTCGTCCCGCGCGGCCTCGGCACGCGCGGCCGCGATGGCGTTTCGCACCGCCGCCGCGTCCGACCCGACCGCCTGGAATCGGCCGCCGGCGATGAGCTGCGGCGTGTACACCTCGTCGCTGCCGAACAGCGTCGCGTAGCTCTGCTGCCGGGCGGTGGCTTCCGGCAGCGAGTAGCGGTCCTTCCAGCCGGTCCGGTCCCAGTAAGTCACGTGCAGGTCGAGCGCGACCACGCCCGGTTGCTGCGCCAGCTCGGCCAGCAACGCGTCGGCCGGCGGGCACGAGGAGCAGGATTGCGACGTGAACAGCTCCAAGAGCACCCGCGGACTGGCGAGTGCCGGAAGCGGCAGCAGGCAGGCGGCGAGCAGCGGCAGCAGACGCGGCATGTGGAGGGCCTCCGGCCGCGTTTCGCCGCGGCCGGATCGGCGGTTACCCCGCGCGGGTCAGCCGGGCCCGGTCAGCGGCTGGCGAGCTGCCCGTGGCAATGATGGTAGCGCTTGCAAGCCGTGGCGGTCGTCGCCGACTGCGAGTGATGCGCGACCGGATGCACATAGTGATGCGCCACCCGCCGGTGCGTGACGCGCGTTGGGGCGTGCGCCGGCGCCTCGGCAACCTCGACCGGGGTGTGGGTCACGACCCGGCGGCGGACCTGCGCCGTCGCCAGCCGGACCGTCGCATGGTGGGGCAGGGTCGCGGCATGGGCGGTGGCGAAGAGCGGCGCGCGGGACGGCGCTTCCGCCTTCGCCAGGTAGACCGGAGCCCCCTCCTGCTCGAAGCCCTGGTTCAGCATCGCGGTCATCTGCACGCTCCGCTGCACGTTGCTGGTGGCGCCGAGCACCACGCCGATCAGCCGCACGTCGCCATGCAGCGCCGAGGTCACCAGGTTGTGGCCGGCCTCCTCGGTGTAGCCGGTCTTCATGCCGTCGGCGCCGGCATAGGTCCGCAGCATCAGGTCGTGGTTGTAGATGGTGCGGCCGTGGAACACGAACGACGGGGTGGAGAAGTAGTGGTAGTCCTCCGGGAAGTCGCGGATCAGGTGGCGCGCCAGGATGGCGACGTCGCGCGCAGTGGTGACCTGGTACGGATCGGGCAGGCCGGAGGCGTTACGGAAGACGGTATGGGTCATGCCGAGGGCGCGGGCGCGCAGCGTCATCATCTCGCCGAACCGTCCCTCGCTGCCGCCGAGGAACTCGCCGAGTGCCGCCGCGGCGTCATTGGCCGATTTCGTTACCAGGGCGAGGACGCCCTGCTCCACGGTGATCGAGGAACCGGGCAGGAGGCCCAGCTTCGACGGCTCCTTGGCTGCCGCCTCGGCCGAGACGGGCACCAGCGTGTCGAGGGTGATGCGCCGGTCGCGCAGTGCCTCGAACACCAGATAAAGCGTCATCATCTTCGTCAGGCTGGCGGGATAGCGCAGCACGTCGGCGCTCGATTCCTCCAGGACCTTGCCGCTCCCGGCGTCGACGACGATCGAGCTGAAGCGGTCGGAGGCGACCTGCGCCGCGGCCAGGCGGGGGAGCATCGCGGCGAGGACGGCGATCGCGACCAGGACGGTGTGCCGGCGCGCCGGCAGGGCATCGGGCCGGCACGGCGACCAACCCGCCCAGACCCTGCGTCGTCCCGCCATGCCGTCCCCCAGCGTCCCACCGGTCTCGCTTTTACGGTCGCGCGGCCGGACTTGTCCAGCACATCCGGCGCCGGAAGGGCTTTTTCTTGAGCGGGTTAACCCTCACTGCTGACACAGGACCGAGCCGCCGTCGGGGTGGCGTCGGCCGGCGCGCCCGGTTCCTGCCACCCTCAAAAAATTTTTTGCATCGCACAAAACTGCCTTGACCTTGCAATGAGGCTGGCATACATGGCGGTTGTGCTGCAGTGCAGCAAAGATGGATGCGACGCACCGCAGGCAACAACGAACGAAGCAAGCTCGTCCCGGCGCCCAAGCGCTGCCCAATCGGGGGTGCTGCCGGCAGGGCCACAGGGCGGGGCAACTTTCAGGAGAGCGCGGCATGACGACGACGAAGCTGAAGCCAGGCGAGGTGGCTGCCTCCGCCGTGGCGGAGACCCAGGAGGCCGTGACGCAGACCTTTGACCGCACGGTTGGCGGCATCAAGGAAGGCGTTGCGGCGGCGACGGCGAGTTTTGCGCAGGCACAGGCGAAGGTGAAGGAGAGCATGGACAAGGCGATGCAGACGGCGGAAGAGATCGTGGCCTTCAACCAGGGCAACCTGGAGGCGGTCGTGAAGTCGGGCCAGATCTGGGCCGCCGGCGTGCAGGACCTTTCCCGTCAGGCCGTCGCCACGGCGCAGGCGCGCATGGACGAGACGATGAGCGCCTTCAAGGCGGTCACCGCGGCGAAGTCGCTGAAGGAAGCGGTCGAGCTGCAGAGCGGCTTTGCGCGCAGCAGCGTCGAGAAGGCGCTGGCCGAGGCTGGTCGTGTGACGGAGGCGTCGTTCCGCCTGGCGGAGCAGAGCTTCGCCCCGATCGCGGCGCGGGTGTCACTGGCGGTCGAGAAGTTCGGCAAGACCGCCTGACGGCTTTGCCTGCCCCGGCATGGGGCGGCCCGGATCGGCCCGGTCCGAGACCCACGCGGCGATACCCGCCGGGGTCTCGGCCGGGCCTTTCCTTTGTTCACACCAAGCGCGCTCTTTTCCCGGGCTGGGCCCATCCGATATGGTCTCGGAGTCGGCTTGGAGGCCGGAAGACCGGTTGAGGCTCGGGACGGCTCAGCGCCCGGGCAGGAGACAGCTTCCTGACGACGCGGCAGCGGGAAGCGGGATGTGGGCGATGAGCGATTTCGACAGGCGTGGAAACGGTGAAGGCCCGACGACCGGGGTGGTGGTCAAGGCGCGTCCGAAGACGCGCAAGCCGGCCATGTACAAGGTGTTGATGCTGAACGACGACTACACCCCGATGGAATTCGTGGTTCACGTCCTGGAACGGTTCTTCCAGAAGAGCCGGGAGGAAGCGACGCGGATCATGCTGCACGTGCACCGGCGCGGCGTCGGCGTGTGCGGCGTCTATACCTACGAGGTGGCCGAGACCAAGGTGACCCAGGTGATGGATCTGGCGCGCCAGAACCAGCACCCTCTGCAATGCACGATCGAGAAAGAATAGGGGTGCAGCATCGTCGCCGCCGCACCATGTCCCGCTTTCGCCTTGACGGAGGGCCAGGACGGGCAACCCGGGCACGTGGTGCCGGGTTGAGGCACTGGATCGGCTGAGGGGTCGCCCGAAGGAGCGTCGAACATGCTTTCTCGCAATCTGGAACAGACGCTTCACCGCGCCCTGTCCTTCGCCAGCGAGCGGCGGCACGAATACGCCACGCTCGAGCATCTGCTGATGGGCCTGACCGACGACAGCGACGCCGCGACCGTGCTGCGCGCCTGCGGCGTCGATCTCGACAAGCTGCGGCACGACCTGACCGAGTTCCTGGACAAGGACCTTTCGGGCCTCGCCACCGACCGGCCCGGGGAGCCCAAGCCCACCGCCGGCTTCCAGCGGGTGGTGCAGCGGGCGGCGATCCACGTCCAGTCCTCTGGCCGCGACGAGGTCACCGGCGCCAACGTGCTGGTCGCCCTGTTCAGCGAGCGGGAGAGCCATGCGGTCTATTTCCTGCAGCTGCAGGACATGACCCGGCTGGATGCGGTGAATTTCATCAGCCACGGCATCGCCAAGGCGCCGGGCCGCTCGACGCCGCGGCCGGTCCAGGGCAGCCAGGAGGGCGGCGGCGAGCCGGAGCGGGAGGAGAAGCCCGGCCGGCGGAACCAGGACGCGCTCTCCACCTACTGCGTCAACCTGAACAAGAAGGCGCAGTCCGGGAAGATCGACCCGCTGATCGGCCGCGAGACCGAGATCGAGCGGACGATCCAGATCCTCTGCCGCCGCACCAAGAACAACCCGCTCTATGTCGGCGATCCCGGCGTCGGCAAGACCGCGATCGCCGAGGGCCTGGCCAAGCGCATCGTCGAGGGCGACGTGCCGGAAGTGCTCGCGAAATCGACGATCTATGCGCTCGACATGGGCGCGCTGCTCGCCGGGACGCGCTATCGCGGCGATTTCGAGGAGCGGCTGAAGGCGGTCGTCTCCGAACTCGAGAACCAGCAGGGCGCGGTGCTGTTCATCGACGAGATCCACACCGTGATCGGCGCCGGTGCCACGTCCGGCGGCGCGATGGACGCGTCGAACCTGCTGAAGCCGGCGCTGGCCAGCGGCAATCTCCGCTGCATCGGCAGCACCACCTACAAGGAGTTCCGCAACTACTTCGAGAAGGACCGCGCGCTGGTCCGCCGCTTCCAGAAGATCGACGTCAACGAGCCCTCGCTCGAGGACACGGTGAAGATCCTGCGCGGCCTGAAGACCAATTACGAGCGCCACCACAAGGTCCGCTACACCGACGAGGCGATCAAGGCGGCGGTCGAGCTGTCGGCGAAATACATCAACGATCGCAAGCTGCCGGACAAGGCGATCGACGTGATCGACGAGGTCGGCGCCTCACGCATGCTGCTGCCGGAAGGCAAGCGGCGGAAGACGGTGACGCTTCGCGACGTCGAGGAGATCGTCGCCAAGATCGCGCGCATTCCCCCGAAATCGGTGTCCGCCGACGACAAGGAGACGCTGCGCAATCTCGAGCGCGACCTCAAGGCGATGGTGTTCGGCCAGGACCGCGCGATCGAGGCGCTGTCGGCGGCGATCAAGCTCTCCCGCGCCGGGCTGCGCGACCCGGAGAAGCCGATCGGCAACTACCTGTTCAGCGGGCCGACCGGCGTCGGCAAGACCGAGGTCGCACGCCAGCTCGCCAGCACGCTTGGCATCGAGCTGATCCGCTTCGACATGTCCGAGTACATGGAGCGGCACTCCGTCTCCCGCCTGATCGGCGCACCGCCTGGCTATGTCGGCTTCGACCAGGGCGGGCTGCTCACCGACGCGATCGACCAGCATCCGCATGCCGTGCTGCTGCTGGACGAGATCGAGAAGGCGCACCAGGACCTGTTCAACATCCTGCTGCAGGTGATGGATCACGGGAAGCTCACCGACCACAACGGCAAGACGGTCGATTTCCGCAACGTCATCCTGATCATGACCACGAACGCCGGCGCCTCCGATCTGGCGAAGGAGGCGATCGGCTTCGGCCGGACGGAGCGGCAGGGCGAGGACGAGGACGCGATCAAGCGTCTGTTCACCCCTGAGTTCCGCAACCGTCTCGACGCGGTGATCGCGTTCGCCAACCTGACGCCGGAGATCGTCGGGCGCGTGGTCGAGAAGTTCGTCATGCAGCTCGAGGCGCAGCTCGCTGATCGCAACGTGACGATCGAGCTGTCGTCGGCGGCGAAGGAGTGGCTGGCGGAGCGCGGCTACGACCGGCTCTACGGCGCGCGGCCGCTGGCGCGGGTGATCCAGGAGTACATCAAGAAGCCGCTGGCCGAGGAGCTGCTGTTCGGACGCCTGGCCCGTGGCGGCTCGGTGAAGGTGACGATGAAGGACGGCAAGCTCGATTTCGAGTTCATCGAGGCGAGCGCGCCGGCGTTGCCGCGGCCGGATGGCGATGAGGGCGGGTCGGAGCGGACTGAGGAAGAGATGATCTGAAGTCGGGGGGGGGGGGG
>DATJSJ010000207.1:0-8928 GCA_035504175.1 Acetobacteraceae bacterium | reverse complement strand
AACGGAAAGCGCCCCTCGCGAAAGCCGGCCATCTGGAAATGCGCCTGACCGGTCTGGAAATCGTCGTTGCGGATCGCCTCGCGCACGTCGGGATACTGGTCGAGATACCACTCCTCATCGACCTCGATCGGATACGGCATGCGGTGCTCGTAATAGCCGAAGCGGATGTAGTGGTCGCGCGAGCTGCTCACCACGCCCTCGGCGATCGCAGCCGCGATGTCGGGATAGAACGTCTTGTACCAGGTCTCGTCGACGCGTATCCGGGCCAGCCGGTCACGCATCAGGGAAGCAAGGAAGAACCGGTCGACGGCGACGTAATGCGTCCTCTCCGAGGGGATGAGGATGCGCCGGTTCACCAGTCCGGCGAACGTTTCGACCGGCAGGCTGTTGCCCGCCGTTGCCTCGGAAACCAGGACCGTCATGCCAAATCCCTGTCTTGAACTCTTTCGTCCTCGCCGTGCGTTCCTGGACCGCCACCCTCTGTCGTGGCGCGCCGGCTTGCCGCCGGTCGTCCGCCGGTGCGCGTCGCGGCCGGCCCGTCGCCGCCCCGACGCCCGCCGGCCTATGATGCCACCGCCTGCAGGGCAGCCTCGGGCCGGGGTGCCGCATACAGCGCACGATACCCGGCCACCATCTCCTCGCGCGCCGGCGGCGGCGTGATCCCGGCGGCAAGCCGGTCCCACAGCCCCGTGTCGGTGCAGACGCGGCGAATGACGCGCGCCAAGGCGCGCGCGTCGCCCACCGGGAAGTGCAGCCCGTTGACGCCATCGGCGATGCGCTCCGCCATGCCGCCAACATTCGAGGCGATCACCGGCTTGCCGAACATCCAGGCTTCCGAAATGACGAGGCCGAAGATCTCCCACCACACCGAGGGCACGATGCACCAGTCGATCCGCGCCATGCGGCCGGCGAGCTGGTCGACATGATAGGAGCCGTTGAACAGCACGATCTGCTCCTCGGCCGGCCGCGCCCGCTCGTCCTCGAGGAAGCCCTCGATCTCGGCCTTGCGCTCGCGCGCATAGCGCAGATTGTCGCCGTTGATCTCGACCGTGAAATCGGTGAAGCCCTCGGCGCGCAGCTGCTGCACGGCGCGCAGGATGACGTGCACGCCCTTGTTGTCGACGAGCTGCCCGAAGAAGCCGAAGCGGTTGCGCACCTGGCCGGGCTCCGGCTTCGTCACCGCGGGGTTGTAGTTCCGCTGCCCGTTCGGCACGCAGAAGATGCGGTTCTCCGGGATGCCCCAGCGCGTGTAGTGCCGCATCATGAAGCGGCTCGGCGTCGTGTAGTAATCCGCCGCGTCGAGATGCCGGCGCATCCAGCGCTGGCGCATGAAGAACTCCTCGGGCGGGCGGTCCGGGAAGCATTGATGGCAGCGCACCGGCGAGGCGTGGTCGCAGAGTGACGAATCGGTCCTGCGCACCATCTGCCCGTCGGCCGCACAGATCGACAGGAACTCGTGGAAGGTGAAGACGATGCGGCAGTCCGGCAGCGTCCGCCGCGTCACCGTCAGCAGGTCGACGCCGAGCGTCAGGAAATGGTGGAAATGCACCACGTCCGGCCGCAGCATCAGCAGGAACTCGACATAGGATTCGACCAGCAGCGGGTCGCCCGCCTTGTTCCACCAGTAATCGTAGTCGCGCGAGAGAAACAGGAACTCGCCCGGCCGGCCGTCGAAGCCGGTGATGCGGGCGCCGCTCTTGAACAGCGCCGGCAGGCTCTCATCGATCGAGGCGAGCAGCGTCGGCTCCACCCCCTCCTGCTCGCGCAAGCCTTCGAACAGCTCGTAGCAGATCTGCTGCGCGCCGCCACGTACGAGCTCGGGATGGAACAGGCTGACCAGCAGGACCTTCATGCCCGGCGCGCCCCGGCCGGAGTCGGACGCCGCGTTCGTGGCGCCGGCGCCGGCCGTGCCGGCGGCGTCAGGGTCGCGACCGCAGCTGGAACCGGCGGTTCCGCCTCCTCGGCGGGCGCGGCCAGCAGCGGATGCGTCGGCATCTTGCCCTCGAGATCGGCGGCGACGGTGTCGCCCCAGCTCCGCGAGAACAGCCAGCGATTGACCAGCGAGCCGCCCTCGTGCACCGGCTGGCGGATCGAACCCTTGCCCTCCAGGTGCCAGAACCGCAGATCCTGAATCCAGGCCGGGTATCCGCGCTGCAGACTCTTCAGGCAGAGATCGGCATCCTCGTAATGCCCGAACACGTAATCCTCGGTGAACCCGCCGAGCGTCTCGAACCAGGCGCGCTCCACCGACATGAACGCGCCGGTCACCGCGGGTACCGGGCGCGGCCGGTTGAACTGCTCCGCCCAGGCCGGCGCACCCTTGGCGAAGTGCTCGACGCGCAGCAGCTTGCGCTGCTTGATGCCGCTCGTCTCCATGGACAGGCCGGTGTCGATCTCGAAATGCATGCCGCCATGCATCAGCGTCCCGTCATCGTAGTAGAGCGGCGCGCCGAACAGCCGCGTCTCCTGCGCCGGCCGCGCCGCCAGCAGCTCGCTGTGCCGCGCCGCCCAGTCGGCGTGGTAGGGAAACACGTCGGGATTGACGATCAGGATGCGATCGCTGCGGCAATGCGCGACCGCTGCATTGTTGGCCGCGCCAAATCCAGCGTTGCCGGGCAGCAGGACCAGCGTCTGGTCGAGCCCGTACGTGGTCCGCGCCAGCCGCGCCTCGCGTAGCAGCCGCTCGGCGAGTTCCGGGCTGTTGGAGATGTAGACGAACTCGTACTCCTCCATGCCGCGCCCGCCGGCGAACAGCGCGTTCTGCAGAAACAGATATTCCGGCTTGCCGTAGAGGCAGACGACGATCGAGCCGCGCGGCGCCGGGCCCGATCCGATGAAGCGGCGGACATAGGGATTGGCGACGATGGCGTTCGAAATCCCCTTGTTGAAGGCGACGATCTGGTCGCCGAGAAAGGCGTCGAGGCAGTGCATCGCCTCGACGCTCGGATTGCCGAAATATTCCGATGAGGCGAGATAGGAGAGCGCCATTCCGCGCAGCTCGACATCGTCGACGGTGCGCATCGCCGCGTTGTTGCTGGCGAAGGCGCCGCTGCGCAGCGCGATCTCGACGCTGCTGCCGGCGGCGCCGAGCGTCCTGCCTTCGGTGGCGAGGAAGCCCCAGAAGCCGAACGCATGCTGCTGTCCGGCGCCGAGCGCTGCCTCCACGTCGCGGCGCCGCACGCGCGCCAGCGCGCTCGCGTCCAACGTGACGTGCCAGCCCTCGCCGCGCACCCGGATCGCATCCAGCCGGTCGTTGCGGTCGTCCAGCCAGCCGACGATGAACAGCCCGCCGGGTGAGCCGACCAGCGCCTCGACGCTGTGGGTCGGCATTGCCGGCGCGGCCAGGCTGGGACTTGGTGCAGCGGTCACCACGACCTGGTTGCGCCGCTCGCCGCCGGCGCGCGGGGCCGGCGAGCCGGCCGTCTCGGTGACCGGTCGGCTGGCCAGCAGCGCCACCACCTCTTCCAGCACCCGCTGATTGCCGGCACGATAGGCGATCGCGACGCGGCGAAGCGCCGGATCGCTGACCTCATGCGCCTCGAGATCGTGCCGTGCGATGAGGCCGCCCGCCATCACGATCTCGACGGCGCACGTGCTGCCGCGGCTTGCCGACCGCTCGGTCCCGGCCAGGCCCCAATAGCCGAAGGCGTGCGCGCCGCCGGCCCCGAGCGCCCGCTCCACATCGTTGCGCCGTACCCGCGACAACTCGGCCGCGGCGAAACCGCCGGACCAGCCGTCGCCGCTGACCCGGATCGCCTCCAGGCCCTGTTCCCGGTCATCGAGCCAGCCGATCACCAGCACGCCCGATTCGGAGACGATCACGGATTCCACGCTGTAGGGCGGCATCTGGGTCGCCGGCCGGGCCGGCCGCGGCTCACGCGGCTGGTTGTGCGCGGGCGCCCTGCTGGCGGTGATGGCAGAGATTTCCTCTTCGAGAATCTCCGCCACGCGATCGCTCATGCTTGTCTACCCTCGTCAGTCGTTGTCCGGACGCAGCGCGAGGGCGCGCGCTGGCACGCCCGACCCGCGCGCGAGGATAGAACATAAACTCTACTTTATCAGCGTGAATCTTCCAGTGAAATCGAGAACGTATTGTTCACGTAGCGTTTGCGCGCGCCGCTTGCGGCCGGCGTCAGGCGGGTGCCGCGTGCGACTCCGCCAGCCGTCGCTCGGTCCGCGCCGGCGCGGATGCCGGCAAGCCGTCCACCTGCATGCCGTGCATCAGCCGGTCCAGAGTGATCTGCGCCAGTGCGGATTGCAGCTCACGTTCCGCGGCGCCGAGCAGCGCCGGCACACGACGTCCCACCGGGCAGGACGGGTCCGGGTGCGGGTGTACCGGCAGCAGCCGGGCGGCAAGCCCCGGATTCACCGCCTGCCAGACCTCACCGAGCGAGATCTCCTCCGGCGCGCGCGCCAGCGCTGCGCCGCCCGGACCGCGGCGCACCCGGACCAACCCGGCACGGGCGAGCTGGCCGGTGATTCGCCGCACCACCACCGGATTGGTGTTGACGCTGCGGGCAAGCTCCTGGCTCGTGCTGCGCCCCGGCCTGGTGGTGCTTTCGCCCTCGGCGAGCAGCATCAGGATATGGGCGGCAACGGCAAAACGCGTGGCGGTCATGGGACGCCTGACTCCATTATGACCCCGTCGCATCGTGTCTTATCCGAACCGGATCGGCGACGTTGAGTGCTAGTTGAGCGCGTTCGTTCACGCCTGCGCGATGTGTTTCCCGCATCCGCCGAGAAACATCGAGAAATCATGGGGTTCCGCCGTAACCGCCGGCGGTGGAAGCCGGGGCTGGTCAGGTCTCTGCGCTGCCGGCCGCGGGCGGGATGATCGCGCCGGCATGAACTGCTGCAACCGGGCGCGATTGCTTTCTTGGTGCTGACAACCAAAGCGTGTATCGCACCGCGACCCGTGAAATGAAACCGCCCCGATGGCTGGACCGCGTTCACCAGCACGCGGTCGCAATACATAGCAGTTCGTTTATCGCGTCGTTTTTATTTCGATATCAATTGGCCTTCGGACCTGCCATGGCGGGCGTTCCATGGTCGCGGCACGGCAACGCCATGCCGCCGCCCGGGCCGCCCGCGCGCGATTCAGCCCGGGAGGCGCACGTCGCAGGCCGGTCTCGTGGCGGCAGCGGTGAACTTCCCCGACCTCCTGCACTGCGCTACGGAGGGTCTGTGAAAGTATCGACAAATCCCGGATGACAGAACGATGACACATTTCTTGCATTCGGCCGCACCGTCTCACAGTCCAGCGAAAGTCAAGGCCGCAGCGGAGCCGTGGCTGTTCTTCAGGCGCTGGCTCGCCAACCCGCTGCAGATCGGGTCGGTCGTCCCCTCCTCACCGGCGCTCTGCCGGCGCATCGTGGCCCAGACGCGCCGGACGCCGGAGGAGTTGGTGCTGGAGCTCGGCGCCGGCACCGGCGTCGTCTCGCGCGCCCTGCTGGCCGGCGGCGTGCCGCCCTCTAGTCTGATCGTGGTCGAAATCGTGCCGGCGCTGGCACGGCTGTTGCGCGCCGGGCTGCCCGGCGTGCAGGTCATCGAGGGCGACGCGCGCGAGTTGCCCGGGCTGATCCCGCCGGCACTGTGTGGTCGTATCGGTACGGTCGTCTGCGGCATCCCGCTGGTGCTGCTGCCGCTCGCCGAGCAGCGCCGCTTCATCGACGCGATGGACCGGGTCGCGCCCGGCCGCGGCTTCCTGCACTACAGCTACTGCGCCACCTCGCCGCTCCCCTGGCGCCGGCACGGATTGCACGCCCGCCGCGAGGCCTGGACTCCGCTCAACCTGCCGCCCGCCAGCGTCTGGCGCTACACCCCGACCGACTTGCTCTCGGCCGCGGCCTGAGCCGCCAGCGGGCGCCCGGTGGCCGGCTCAGGTGATCGCGCCGGCCACCTGCTGTGAGCCGTCCCAGATCAGCCGCACCGCCACCACCAGCACGATCATCAGGCCGATCCAGGCGATCCAGCGATGCCGCTCGAGCAGCCGGGCGATCAGCCCCGCAGCGATTCCCATCAGCAGCACCGAGACGGCAATTCCGACCGTCATGACCCAGAGCCGGCCGTGCGAGGCGCCCGCCACGGCCAGCACGTTGTCCAGGCTCATCGACACGTCGGCCAGCGCCACCTGCACCAGCGCGCTGCGCAGCGACTTCTTCGGCGGCCTCAGCCCCGCCACGGCGTGATGCCGGCTGCGCCAAAGCTCGCGATACATCTTCCAGCAGACCCAGAGCAGCAGCAGCCCGCCAGCCAGGGTCATGCCGACAATCGCCAGCAGTTGCAGCGTGACGGCGCCGAAGCCGATGCGGATGAGCGCGGCGGCGACGGTGCCGAACAGGATCGCCCGCGCCTTCTGCCGCGGCGGCAGCCCGGTCACCGCCAGGCCGACCACCACGGCATTGTCCCCGGCCAGCGTCAGATCGATCAGCAGGACCTGGGCGAGAGCGGCAAGATCGGTGAGCAGCACGGTCGGTCGGGTCTCCGTCGGCGGCCGGACTTGCGTCGCCCGGCGGGAGGATGAAGAAGCAGGCCCGAAGGCCACGAGGTCCCGCATGGTTCCCCGCTACACCCGCCCCGAGATGGCGGCGATCTGGTCGCCCGCCAACCGCTATCGGATCTGGTTCGAGATCGAGGCGCTGGCGGCGGAAGCCATGGCCGCGCTGGGCACCATCCCGACCGAGGCGGCGCAGGCGATCCGCGAGCGCGGCGGCCCGCGCGTCGCCGCCATCGATGCGGCCGACGTTGCCCGGATCGACGCGATCGAACAGGAGACGCGCCACGACGTCATCGCGTTCCTCACCTGGCTCGCGGAGGCGATCGGGCCGGACAGCCGCTACGTCCACCTCGGCATGACCAGCAGCGACGTGCTCGACACCTGCCTCGCCGTGCAGCTCACCCAGGCCGCCGACCTGCTGCTGGCCGATCTCGACGCCGTGCTGGCGGCGCTGAAGCGGCGCGCCTTCGAACACAAGCACACGCTGACCATCGGCCGCAGCCACGGCATCCACGCCGAACCGACCACGTTCGGGCTGAAGCTCGCCGGCCACTACGCCGAATTCGCGCGCAACCACACGCGGTTGCAGGCGGCGCGCGCCGAGATCGCCACCTGCTCGATCAGCGGCGCGGTCGGCACCTTCGCGCATCTCGATCCGCGCGTGGAGGCGCACGTCGCGGCGCGGCTCGGATTGCAGCCGGAGCCGGTCGCGACCCAGGTGATCCCGCGCGACCGGCACGCCGCGTTCTTCTGCACGCTCGGCGTGATCGCAAGCGGCATCGAGCGGCTGGCGACCGAAATCCGTCACCTGCAGCGCAGCGAGGTGCGCGAGGCTGAGGAGTTCTTCGCGCCCGGCCAGAAGGGCAGCAGCGCGATGCCGCACAAGCGCAACCCGGTGCTGTCGGAGAACCTCACCGGCCTCGCGCGCCTGGTGCGCGGCGCGGTGGTGCCGGCGATGGAGAACGTCACGCTCTGGCACGAGCGCGACATCAGCCATTCCAGCGTCGAGCGGGTGATCGCACCCGACACGACGCTCGCGCTCGATTTCGCGCTGACGCGGCTGGCCGGGATGATGGAACGCCTGGTCGTGTATCCGGAGCGGATGCTGGCGAACCTGGAGGCGCTGGGCGGCGTCGTGCACAGCGGCGAGGTACTGCTGGCGCTGACCCGCGCCGGCATCCTGCGCGAGGACGCCTACGCGATCGTCCAGCGCAACGCGATGCGCACGTGGGAAGGAGGGCGGAGCTTCCGGGAGAATCTGGACGCCGATCCGGAGGTCGCGGGGCGCGTGCCGGCGGCGGAGCTTGATCGGGCGATGGACGCTAGGATGCACCTGCGGGAGGTGGATCGGATTTTCGCGCGGGTGTTCGGGGAGGCGAAGTAAGGGAAGAGTCTTCTTTTTCTGTAGAAAAAGAAGCAAAAAGACTTTATCCGTTCCCTTGGCGGTGGGCGATCCCGTAGACTCGGCGCCAAACGGATAGAAGTTTTTTGGTTCTTTTTTACAAAAAAGAACCGCTTTCTTTCTATTCCCTTCGCCGCAACAGGAACTCCCGCCCCAGCTTCACCATGGGCTGCCCATCATACTCGACGATATCCGCCGTGGCGTACGTTTCCGACCACGCCTCGGGGATGAAACTCCCCGTGCCGACGATGTCGATCGGCGCGTTGGCGTCCGCCATGGTCCGGCACTTGCCCACACCGAAGCCCGAGGAGGCGACGATCTTGACGCGATCGAACCCGGCCTCATCCAGCGCCTCGCGCATGCGCCAGATCGCGGCAGCGGAGACGCCGGTGCCGACCAGAAAGCGCAGCTCGGTCTCGCTGCGGTAGCGGCGGATGGCACCGGGCGCATGGCGTTCCAGCACCGCGTAGCTCTCGGCCGGCGTCAGCCCCTCGAGGAAGCGCCCGCCATGCGTATCGAGCCGCACCAGCAGCCGCCCGGCGGCGGCGAGATCGGCGAAGCGGCGGCAGACTTCAAGCCCGTCGGAAATCTCGCGGCCGAAATAGTCGGTCAGCACGGTGAGATCCTGGTCGGGGAAAGTCTCGTGGAACATCTCTGCGGCACGCACGGTCGAGCCGGCGTAGCCGATCAGCGCATGCGGCATCGTGCCGCGCCCGCGCGTGGCACCGAAGAAGCGGGCGGTCGTGTCGGTCGCAGTGCCGATGAAGCCGCGCGCGCCTTCCGCCTGGGCGGCGCGGCTGCCGACCGCCGCGGCGTAGCCCATCATCTCCTGCATACCGGCGCCGGCGCAGTGCCGCGCCTCCATCGCCAGGAAGCCGACCTTCGGCAGCGCGAGCGCCATCTGATAAGCGTTGTGCGCGGCGACGCACGCGGGCCCGACCTTCTGCAGCAGGAGCGTCTCGAGGTCGCAGAGTGCCACCATGCTGCCGGTGATGTAGACCAGCGGCTCGCCGGCGCCGACCCAGGCGCC
>DATJSJ010000206.1:0-16339 GCA_035504175.1 Acetobacteraceae bacterium | reverse complement strand
CGGTCGCGACCGAGCCGGGGTGCCTCTGCCGCGACCCCGCCGGCGCGCGCGGCGTCGTCGAGCGTGGCGCCGAGGCGATCGATCACCGCCGCGGACTCAGCTTCCAGACGCTGCAGCGCCGCGCGGTCGGGACTGCGCCGCCAGAGCGTCAGGATGGCCTGGGTGGCGGCGTAGGCACCCGCGACCGCCTCCTCGGCGAGCCCGAGCCCGTGCGCCATCAATCGTACCGGCAGCGCCTGGCAGGCCGGCATGCCGTCACCGCCCGGATCGGCTGCGACCGCGGCGAGCAGCCCTGTCGCGATCTCCGCCCGCAGGGCGGGGGACAGGCGGCTGGCAAGCGCCGCATGCACCTGGCGCAGCAGGGCGCGGGCGCCGTCGTGGAACGGCGCATGGCGGACGAACAGAAACGCGCCCAGCACCGCGGTCAGGTGGTCGAGCGCGATGCCGTGTCGCTCACCGAGCCGCCGCAGCGTCTCGGCAAGCTCGGTGACCGCGATATCGGGGCTGCGCAGCGCCGCGAGGCAGTCGTGATGGCGGGTGATCCGCCAGGCGCGCTGCGCCGGCTCCCAGACCGGCGGTCCGGCCGGCGCGATGTCGCCGACGCCGAGGCGCGCCGCGACGGCGGCCGCAGCTGCGCTCACGGGCGGGTGACGATGCCGGTGGCCGGGTCGAACTGCCAGCCCGGCAGGCGCACCGGCGCCAGCGGCCGCTTGCGGATCTTCATGTATTCCAAGGCGATCGCGCGATAGACGTCATGCCGCAGGGCATTGGTCGCGATGCCGCCATGGAACTGGTGGAAGGTGCCTTCGCCGGCCACCTTGATGAGCTGGGCGCCCGGCAGCCCGCAGGCGCGGGAGAATACATCCGGATTGGCGGCGCCGCCGCCGGCGCTGGTGAAGCGGGCCTCGTAGCCGCCCAGGGCCTGCCACATCGCGCGCGGCATGCAGAGCGCGTTGCTTTCCAGCATCGGCCCAGGCCAGCCCTGCCCGATCTCCGGCACGGCGATTTCGAACAGGCGGTAGCCCTCGCGGGGCCAGTCGATCCCGGCGAGCAGCGCCGCCTCCGCCGTCGCGTCGTATCCTTCATGCACGCTGTGATACTGGGGCTTGTGCCCGAGATGATAGTTGTAGGTCGCGACGACCGGCTGCTCGTGCAGGCGGCAGGCGCGCAGGCAGGCATCGATCAGCCCCGGCGAGGCGAGCCGGGCGGCGTCGATCCAGACCGCAACGACGGGCGCGCGGGCGCGCGACAGGCCGAAATTCACCGCCGGCACCGGCGAGCGCGGCGCGTCGGGCCAGAGATGCAGCTCGACCGGGAGGCCTTGTATTTGCAGCAGCTCTGCCGTCGGCGGCTCAGGCGAGCCGTTGTCGACCACGATCGCCTCGCAGCGTCCCGGCGGGCAGTTGCGCTGATACGCGGGCGAAAGCGAGAGCAGCGTGCGCCGGAGCTGCGCCGACATGGCGTGGCTGACCAGGACGAGGCTGATCTCAGGCGTGGTCACGCGCGGCACTCATGCTCGACTGTGACCGGCCGTGCGCAAGTGGCGCGTCAGTCGTCACGCGCCGTCTTTGTCGCGGCGGCCGCGCGGGTCGCGGCCCTGCTCGGCGACGTCGGTCTCAATCGGCCCGCACCGTGCCCGCGGCGACCAGTGCCTCGACGACGCCGTCGACGCTGGGCGTGGTGAAGAACTGCTCGGGATTGATCTCGATCCCGAACGCTTCCTCCAGCAGCCCGGCCATGATCACCACCTCGGCCGAGTCCAGGCCGTAGGAATCGAAATGCGCACTGGTGGAAAAATCCTCGCGGCGCATGTCGAGTGCCGCGGTGGCGTAGCGGATGATCCACTCGGTGACCGCGGTACGGGTCGGCTCGGCGATACCGGTCTCATGCGACATCGGCAATCTCCTCGGCAGCGGCGGCAGGGGCGGGGAAGGCGCCGGCGATCGCCGGCAGGAAGCGACCGCGCGCAATCATGGTGAGCGCGACGTAGTGGTGATCGACGCCGGGCTCGGCATGGGTGGCGATGCCCGGCAGCCCGGCCAGCCGTGCCGCCTGCGCGTGGTCGAGCGGGCAATCGGCGCCGATGAACAGGTCGACCCGCATCGCCGGCGATGCGGCGAGTTCCGCCGCGACCTCGCGAAAGCGCTCCTGTTCCCCGGGCGCGGTTTCCAGCGCGCGCCGGCCGGTGCGCTGCAAGCGCGGCGGCGTGGCCGAGAATTCTGGATCGGTGGTGGTGAGCGCGCCGAACGCGACCGCCCGCGCGGCGCCGAGCCGGGCGCCGTAGCGCAGGGCCGACAGGCCACTCACCGAGCCGCCGACGGTTACCAGGTCCGGCGCGTCGAGGCGCGCGAGCCATGCGCGCAGCGCCGCAATCGCATCGCCGATGCCGGGGCCGAGCGAGCGGAAGCCGCCGAGCCCGGAGTTCCACACCGTGTCGCGCAGGTAGACGACATGGGCCGGCATTTCGGCCAGCAGCGCGTCGAGACCGGCGAGCGGCAACATCATGAAATCGCCGGCGAGCGTCGCAAATATCATCAGCGTGCGGCGCGCCCCCGGTGTCGCCACGACCTGCACCTCGGCCGCCTCGTCGTCGCAGAGACGGGACCGCTGCCAGAGCGCTTCCGGCACGGTGGCGAACACCTCGCGCAGCGGCCGGGCGCGCGCATCCCAGGTCGAGCCCGCGCCGAGCCCGTCGAGCAGCGCCCGCGCCGCTTCCCGGTCGCCGGCCTGGAGACGGGCCTTGGCCATTTCGAAGCCGAGGAATCCGTCGGGCGGCGCCGTCGGTGCCCGACGCCGGTGCAGCGCGTAGAGGCGCTGCCAGTCCGGCCGAGCCAGCGGCAGCCGGTTCAGCTCGCGCACGAACAGCGGATGCGACGGGAAGCGCTCCAGCGCATCCTCCAGCGCCGCGATCAGCGCCGCATCCGCCAGCGGGTACGCACCGGTCTGGCGGCGATGGCGGGCCATCGCCTCGAGGCGCAGTGCGCAGGCCCAGGCGGGAAGGCTTTCGAGCGCGTGCGAACGTGCGAAATGCCCGAGTGCCGCCGCGTCGCGGCCGGCCGTCGCGGCGCTGCTCGCCACCTCGCGCAGCAGCGCAGGATCGTCGGGCGTGGCGTCGAGACGGCTTTCCAGCAGCGCCGCGATCTCCGCATCGCGCCGGTTCGCCGCCGCCAGCCGCCGCACGATCTGCGTCCGCATCGCCTCCGGCAGTGCCGCGGAGGCGATCACGTCGCGGTACAGCGTCAGCGCCGCCTGCGCCTCGCCGATTGCCGCCAGTGCCGTCGCAAGCCGCGCCGCGAGCCAGGGATTGTCCGGCCAGGCGGCACGCAGATCCCCGTAATGCGCCGCCGCTTCGGCATGCCGGCCGCGCCGCTCCAACAGCTCGCCCTGCAGCAGCCTGACGGTCAGATTGCCGGGCTCGGCCGCCGTCACGTCGCGCAGCATGTCCGCTGCGCCGTCGAGGTCGCCGGCGGCGAGCCGCGCGCGCACCGCCGCGAGGGCTGCTTCGCTCACGGCACGCGTCCCGAGCCGGCGCGGGTGACGAAGGGCTGGGTCAGCCAGCCGAACCCGGCGGTCGCCACGCCGCCGGCCACCAGCGCACGCAGGAACCGGGCGCGGCGGGCGCGGCCCGCGTCCCGGTCGGCGATGGCCGAGGCGAGGCGCTGCCAATGCGTCTCGATCGCCGCGAACACCGGCGCGCCGATTTCCACCCGCTCGCCCAGGATCCCGGCCGCGCGGTCGAGCGCCGTCTCCCAGTCCGGGACGGCGTCGGCATCGCGGCCGACAGCGCGGGTGATGCCGGCGAACTTGCGGAACGCCGGGCGCGCCACGATCACGCCGGGCACGCCGTACGACGCAGCGGTGATATAGCCGTGCATCGAATTGCCGATGTAGAGCCGCGAGGCCGCGATCGCCGCCGCCACGTCCTGCAGGCTGGCGGGATCGTCGAGGCAGACGTGGCGCAGCGGCAGTGCCGCGGCGAGGCGGCGCAAGGTCGCGGCATCACCGAGGCTCGGCCCGATCGAGACGAGCAGCGGTACCAGGCCGCGCGCGCCGGCGAAATCGGCAAGCCGCGCGGCGATCGCCTCGGGTGCCGCCGGCCCGGTGCCGCCGGGTCGCAGATGCACCGCGAGCAGCGCCTCCTCGGCGCCGATTCCCTTGCGGGCGGCGAGCGCGCGAAACATCGGGGCGAGCACGGCACGTGGCCAGACCTGCGCCAGTTCCGCCACCGTGTCCGGCACCACCGCGATCTCCGCTTCGGTCGTGCTGCCGAGGAACTGTGCGCTGGCCGGATCGCGCACCGCGACGTAGTCGGCGGCGGCGAGGGCGGGCTGCAGCGCCAGGCGGCGCGGCTGTTCCGGAAAAGGCGAGGGCACGCCGGGCGCATTCCACGCGACCGGCACGTCGGCGAGCGCCGCGGCGGCGGTGGCGCCGAACCAGAGCGCGGTATAGGCCCAGCCCGGCAGGTCGCCGATGCGATACTCGCGCAGGAAATCGGCGCGCCAGCCATGGATGATGTCGCCGCCGCCGATCAGCACCGCGTCGAAGCGCGTGCGGTCCACGATCTCGGCCAACGGGAGTGCCGGCAGCGCGTCGGCGAAACCACTCGGCTGCATGGTGGGCGAGACCGGCAGCACGCGCCAGCCGAGCCGTCCCAGCCGGTGCGCGGCGACGATCGGGAACAGCAGGTCGCCGTAATTCCCGACATCGAACGTGCCGCAGATGAGGGCCGTCGGCGCGGCGTCTTCCGGGTGCATCGCTGCGGTCATTGCAGCACGTACCAGCGCCGCCGCCCGAAGCGGGAGAAATAGGGCGGGTCGAGCAGCGTCACGCGGCGCCAGCCGAATCCCTCGACCAGGCGCAGCAGGCTCGGCTCGTCGAGCCAGAACGACGTCTCGTTGCCGACCGACGACCACACGTTGCCGGTCTCGTCGAACACCGCGCCGCTGCAGCCGAGCTGCTCCGCCGGCCGCACCTGCGGCGATTCCACGCCGAGTTCGCGGACGAGACCGGCGCACCAGATTTCGGTGTCGATCACCGCGGGGCGACCGGCGCAGCGGCGCAGCAGGTCGATCTGCTCGGTCAGGCGCAGATGGTACAGCAGCCCGATGATGCCGACGACGTCGAAGCCGTCGAGATCGAAGCCGCGGATGTCCGCCCGGACCTGCGCGATGCCTTCCGGCCGCGCGCCCGTCCAGGGCGGCCGCGCGTCCACGGCCGTGACCGCGAATCCTGCCTCCTGGGCGCGGCGCGCGAACAGCAGCGGCCCGCCGCCGAGATCGACGAAGCGCCGCCCCTCTCCCGCGCCGAGCAGGCGTTGCAGAATCAGGTCGAACACCCTGAGCCGGTAGCCGAGCTGGCGCAGTGACGGCCGTCCGAGCTCGGTGTGCGGCGGGGCCGGAAACGGCACGGTCTCGGTCGCGATCGCAAGTGTCATGTCAGGCGGCGGCTTCCTGCGGCGGTTCTGACACGATGCGGTTGCCGGTGCTGCCGCCCGCCTGCACCACCGCCTCGGGCGGCACGCGGCCGAGATGCAGCGTGCAATCGCGCGCGCCGCCGCCGCCGGCAAGGCGCAGCAGCGGCTCCCCGTGCCAGGCGAGGGCGGTCGCATCCACCGTCGCCCGGGAGACGTTGGAGAGCAGCACGGCGACGTCGCCGAACTCTTCACCCGCAGCCGTGACATCCAGATCGGCGCAGGGCACCGAGGCCGTGCCGAGCACGGTCAGGGCGCGGAAGCAGGCGCTGGCGTGCAACGCGATCTCGCCGGAATGGCAGCCGATGGCGGCGCTGCGCAGCTCGATGCCGCTGCCGGAGACGCGGCGCAGGCTCGCCCGGATGGAAAACCTCGTGCAATCTTCGAGCAGGATCGCGGCATGTCGATGCACGAGCCCGGTCGCCTCGACATCCGCGCGCAACATGATCTGCATGCAGCCGTGCAGCCGCGAAGCGGCCAGCCCGATGCGCCGGAACGAGATTCCGTCAAGCCGCACATCCGTGCAGTCACGCAGCGCCACGCCCTCGCGCATGTCGCGCAGCACGAGGTCGCGCAGCACCAGGTCGCGGCAGTGCTCCGCCTGCAGGGCCGGTGCCTGCCGCTGCGCCGACGCCGCGCGCAGCATGATGCCGCGGATCTCGCCGCCGGTGCTTTCCAGCAGCAGCGACGCCTCGCCCTCCAGCACCAGTTCGGTCGCGCTCGCGCCCTGTCCGGCGAGCGTGAGCGGGGCGGCCCGCCGCACCGTCCCGCTGAGCCGGTACGTGCCCGGGCCGAACGTCACCGGCGCGCCGGACGGCGCATCCCGCAGCGCCGCGGCGAGATCGGCATCGTGCGGCAGTACGCGCGTGGCGCTCACGGCGGCCTTCCCGCGGCGCGACCGGCGGCATACTGAGCGGGCGGCAGCACGTTCGCGATCTCGGGCGCGACCGCCCCGCCGGTGCCCCGTGCAATACCGTGGATGCTGGGGAGCGACCCCATCATGCCGCGGGCCGCGGCGCCGGGCGTGGCGCGGCGAAGCGCGCCAGTATCGGCAGCGCGCCCTGTGCCAGGCGCTCACGGGTGCGGGCGCGCTGCAGCTTGCCGCTCAGCGTGCGCTCGATACCACCCGCCGGCAGCAGCACGATCTCCGTCGGCAGGACGCCATGCGCCTGCGCGACCACCGTCGCCAGCGCGGCCAGCATCTCGGCCGGGCGCGCCGGCGCGACGCCGCGCGCCGCCTCGCAGGCCAGGATCAGCCCCTCCGACGCCGTGCTGTCGGAGGCGATGTCGGCCAGCGCCAGCGCCGCGACTGCGCCCAGCGCCGCGGCGGCGGGATGCGCGAGCACGGTCTGCTCGACATCCTCGGCAAAGATATTGGCGCCGCGCACGATGATCATGTCCTTCAGCCGCCCGACCACGTGCAGCCCGCCATCCTGCAGCGCGCCGAGATCGCCGGTGCGCAGGAAGCGCTGCCCGTCGAGCCGCACCTCCCGCGCTGCATCGGGCACGATGCCGCGCGCCGCATCCCAGAAGCCGGGACTGAGCTGCGGCCCGGCGACGGCGATCTCGCCGATCGCGCCCGGTGCCACATGCTCCGGCACATCCTGCCGCAGCAATGCGATCGCGGCGCCGCCGCGCGGCGCGCCGCACGATACCGCCCGGATCTCGCCGCCCGCCGGGCGGGGCAGCGCCCGCTCGCGCACGCCGCTGCCCGGCGCGCCGCCGGTGACGAACAGCGTTGCCTCGGCTAGACCGTAACAGGGATAGAACGCCTCGGCGGCAAAGCCGCTCGGTGCGAACCGGGCGGCGAAACGGGCGAGGGTGGTGGCGCGCACCGGCTCGGAGCCGCAGAACGCAAGCCGCCAGCGCGACAGATCGAGCGTGCGCGCCGCCGCCTCGTCGACCGCGCGCGCACAGAGCTCGTAGCCGAAATTCGGCGCCCCGGCGGTGGTGGCACCGTAGGCGGCAAGCGCGCGCAGCCAGCGCAGCGGCTTCTGCAGGAAGGCGAGCGGCGACATCAGCACCGCCTCGGCGCCGAGGCTGAGCGGCTCGAGCACGCAGCCGATCAACCCCATGTCGTGGTGCAGCGGCAGCCAGCTCACCGTGCTGTTGCCTTCGTCCTGCGCGAAGGCGGCGCGGATCATCGCCAGATTGGCGGCGATGTTGCCGTGGGTGATGACGATGCCCTTGGGGCGGCTGGTCGAGCCCGAGGTGTATTGCAGGAAGGCGATCGCATCCGCCCCGGCGCCGGCGGGTGAGGCCAGCGCCGGGCCCGCGAGCACGTCCGCCGGCGCGAGCGCGCGGATCGCCGGTGCGGCGGCGCGCAGCGTCACCAGCGTCTCGCCGGCCGCGATGTGGTCGGGTGTGGCGATGAGGGCCGCTGGCTGCGCCTGCGCGGCGATGGCGGCGATGCGCTCGGCGCCGCGCGGGTCGGCCAGCGCCGGCGTCGGCACCGCGATCGCCCCGGCATAGAGGCAGCCGAGGAAGCAGCGCACGAAATCCAGCCCCTGCGGCAGAGCCAGCAGCACCGGCCGGCGGGCGAGCCCGGCGGACAGCAGGTTTGCCGCCGCGATCCGCGCCGCCGCATCGAGGTCGGCGTAGCTCGCCTGGTCAGCCAGGTGTTCGCCGCGACGCAGGAAGCGCAGCGCCACCCGCGCACCGTGCTCCGTCGCACGGCGATGCAGCAGCGCGGGTAACAGCGGCGCCTCTCGGCACGCCGAATCAGCGGTTGCGTTCATCCGACGCGCTGCGAGACGAAGCTGAGCACGCTGGCGCAGAGCGGATCGTCGCTCGGATAGGCGAGGGCCTGCGTCGGCAGGTCAAGCGCGGCCAGCCGGTCCAGGAGGTCGGCGCCGAAATCGGTGTACACGAGCGAGCGCCCGTCAGCGCCATCGCCATGGTAGACGGGCGGCAGGATCGGCCGGTCGTCGTCGCCGGTCGTATCCACGCGCACGACGGAGGCGGGCGGCATCGGCGCGGTCAGCGGAATGGAAAACACGTGCCAGCCGCCCGGGCGCAGGATGCGCCGGATCTCGGCCCAGGCATCGTCCGGCCGTCGCACATGCTCCATCACATCGGAGGTGACGACGAGGTCGAAACCGGCATCGCCGAAGCTGGTGCGGGTCAGGTCCTGGCAGAGCACGCCGTCATCGGTGTCGCCGCTGCGCCGGCCCGGGCGGTAGACCGAGGCGACGTAGTGCCCCGCCTTCGCCAGATAGGGTCGCAGCGGACCCGACTGTCCGGGCTCGAAGACGGAGCGTCCGGCGAGCCAGCCGGCGCCCGCGAGTGCTTCCAGCGACGCAAACCGGTCGTCGGCGACGGCGTGCAGCAGCGCCCAGGCCTGGGCGCGGTAGCGCAGCGTGCCGCGGCAGCGCCGGCAGGCAAACGTCTCCCGCACCCGCCGGTCGGTCTGGCGAAAACGGCCCTCCCAACCGCAGATCCGGCAGCGATCCGCCACCTCGTGGACGGGGCGGGCGGCGGACGGGAGACCGCGCGGCGGCGGCACCGCCGGTGCCGTGCGCGGATCGGGCGGCACTTCGGTCACGACGTTGCCGCGGCTGGCACCGCGCTGCTCCAGCGCGCCGGGCCGGTCGGTCGCGAGGCGAATGCGGCAGTCGCGCGCGCCGGCGCGGCCATCGAGCAGCGCCGGCATGCAGCCCATCGCATGCAGATCGAGCTGCACGTCGCGGCAGTTGCTCAGCAGCACGGCGCAGTCGTCGATATCCGTCGCCGTGACGGTGAGCGTGGCGCCCTGCACCGGGCACTCGGCATCACCGAGGACGGCCACCGCGCGGAAGCAACGCGCGGCATCGACCAGGAGCTGGTCGGGTGGCCCGGCGTCCGCGCCGCCACAGGGACGCAGCGTCACCGCATTGCCCGAAACGTCACGCGCATGCACGCGCAGGATGCCGCCGCCGCTTCCGGCCAGTACGATCCCGGCGGCCCGGCCACGCCGGCCGATGCCGAGCAGCGCGATCTCCGCCTCCAGGTCCGGGCAGTTGCTGATGCTGCCGCCCAGCAGCCCGATTTCCGCCAGCACCACGCCGCTGAGGCAGAGCGCGCGGCAGTTCTCGGCGGCGAAGCCGGCACCCTCGCTGTCACGCAGGGTGACGTTGTGGACGAGCAGCGTATCGGCGCCGCGCAGTTGCAGCAGCGGCTGCGTGCGCTGACCGTCGCCGGCGAGGATGAGATCGCAGAGCGTGCCGCCCTCGGCATCGCCCGCGACCTGCAGCGCGGCCTCCGGCGTCGTCAGCACGATGATCGCCTCGCGGCCGGGTCGCGCGCGCAGGTGTAGCGCGCTGCGGATCAGCAGCGGTTCCGCGAGCAGGACGCAGGGCGCGTCCAGTTCCAGCACCGTCCCCGGCGGCGCCTCGGCGACCGCCCGGCGCAGCGTCGCGGCATCGTCGATCCGCCAGGCGGGCGGCACGGCGGAGGCAGTCGTCGCCGCCTCCAGCACCGACGCGGCTGCGGTCATCGCGCCTCCCGGCGATAGGCGCGGCGATGCTCATGCGTGTGATAGCCGATATCGAGCTTGCGGAACGCCGGATCGGGGTCGAGGAACAGGTCGCAGATCAGGCGGACATGCGGTGCGGCGATCTGCTCCGGCGTGAAGTGCTTGGTGACCGCCGGTTGCACCTCCGGGCGCATGGTCGGCGAGATGGCGATCGACCAGTCATAGTCGTCGAACAGGATCACCCCGCCGGGCCGCAGCATCTCCTTGCACACGATCGCCGCCGGCGCATCGTGATGAAACAGATGCGCGCCGTCGAAATAGATGAAATCGAACAGGCCCTCCTGTCCGGCCTGCCGCATCGCCAGCGCCTGATTGGCGAGCGTCCAGGCATAACTGTCGAAGGTGCACCGGGTGTTGCCGTGCAACCGTATATTGGTGAAGCCCCTGGCTGCGAGATCAGCGCCGAGTTCCTCGAGCTTTTCGGCGTAGTCGTAGAACGCGATCTCGCCGCGGCCGGCCAGCAGCTCGCAGAGCACCGCCGAGGTGGCACCGATGCCGACGCCGATCTCCGCGACCGAGGGGGCGGGATTGGATGCCAGCACCTCGCGCAGCAAGGCGATTGCATGTTCGGACGGCTGCGCAATCGTCGCGAAGCGCGGATCGTCACGACGTTCCAGCATCAGGACCACACCGTCAGTTGCGGTGATGCCATAGCACGGCTGGCAAAATCGGCTCGATGCGCTCGGCGATCATATGGACAAACAGGATATTGATGCGCTACAGGTACGGATCAGCGGTTGTGCTGTCAACCGGATATTCCTGTTTGAACCACCGTATTCCGGTGGAAGGCTGATTACCGTTGCATGTCGCGGTGCCGGCAGACGGCGGGCGAGGTCGACCAGGAATGTCGGCGGCAGGGCAAAGCCATGCGCGTCGGAATTCCCGGCGCGCGGTCACCGGATTGGGGGGATCGTGTCGCTGCCCGGTTGCGTCGATGTCTTCACCCCGCATCTCATCGCCGGTTGGGCGTGGGATCCGGCGCATCCCGATGCCGTGGTGGCGGTCGAGCTCGTCGACGGCGACGAGGTCCTGCTCACCATGCGCGCCGATCAGTTCCGTCGCGATCTGTCGGAAGCCGGGATCGGCACCGGCCGGTATGGGTTCACCGCGACGGCGCTGCACCATGTCGTCCCGCGCTCCCGCCGCGACGTGCGCGTCCGCCGCGCCTTCGATCGCGTGGAGCTTTCCGGCAGCGGCGGCACGATGATCGCGACCGCGGGTGCGCATCTGATGGCCGCGCCCGGCTCCGCCGCATGGGGCATCGCGTTCGGCGGCAAAACCTATGCGCTGACGGAGCCGCCGGCTTTGGCCGCGCTGGCATCCTGCCTGCCGGTTGCCGTCGCGGCGCCCGAGGACGATCCGCTGCCACCGGGCGGCACCGCCCGGCTGGAGGCGGCGACGCCGCACGACCGGCTGCTGCTCGAGGGCGAAGCGGGACCCGGCCTGCGCCTGGCGCTCGATCCCGCGGCTGCACTCGGCGCGCATCTGCGCTGGTGCCGCGGCGCGCCGGATCGCGACGGCTGGGTCGGTCCGGCGGCGGTGCTCGAGGTCGAGGAAGTGGTCGGGCTCAGCCTGCATTGCTGGTTGCCGGAGCGAGAGGGCAGCGGCGCCAAGATGCTGCGCATCGCCGCCGGCGCCGAGCCGCCGCGCTGCTTCAGCCTGCCGCGCGGCGGCATCACGCCGATCACCTTCCGCACGCCTGCACCCGGACGGCATCGCATCGCATTCTATGCCGATCCGGAGCCGACCGGCGGGCGACCGCGTGGCTTCCAGCTCCGCCGGCTCGACCTGCTCGACCGCATGGCCGCGAATGACTCCGCCGATGGATGAGCAGCGGGCGCGACTGGAGCGGCTGTCGCGCAATTTCGAGCATCTCGCCGCGCGGGTTGCGACGCTGTCTTCACCGGTCGCGGCGGGCACCGCCTTCGGCCGGCCTCGCGTGGCGGTTGTCGGCTGGGATCTGACGCACAATCCTGCCGGCCGTTCCTTCGTCCTCTACCGGCTGCTCGAGCGCGACTGGGACGTGCAGCTCATCGGCCCGGCCTGGCCGCGCTTCGGCGAGGCACTCTGGCAGCCGCTGCGCGACGAGGGCCTGGCGCATCGCATCCTGCCGGTGCGCAGCCTGCCCGAGCTGTGGCGCGAGGGCACGGTGCTGGCACTCGCCGCCGGCTTCGATCTCGTCATCGTCTGCAAGCCGCGTCTGCCCGGGCTGCTGCTCGGCCTGCTGCTGGCGGAACAGAGCCGCTGCCCGCTGCTGTTCGATTTCGACGAGGACGAGCGCGCCTTCGGCGACCGCGGCGGCGCGGAGTCATTGCTCGAGGCGCCGTTCGGCGCCGCCGGCACCGAACTCGCCAGCCATTACTGGTCGGTCGCGGATTGCGTCACGGTCGCCAGCCGCGCGCTGCAGCAAAATCTCGGCGGCCATCTCGTGCGTCACGCCCGCGACGAGCGGGCAGCGCTGCCCGACCGCAGCCTGGCCCGGCAGCGTCTCGGCTTCACGCCGGACGATGTCGTGCTCGCCTTCCTCGGCACCGTGCGGCCGCACAAGGGTCTCGCGAGCGTGCTGGCCGCGATCGACGCCGTCGGCGATCCGCGGCTGAAGCTGCTGGTTGCCGGCACGATCGCCGACCCGGCGATGCAGCAGGCGCTGCGCGCGCGCCAGGACGGACGCGTGGTGCTGCGCGAGAGCTTCGCCTTCGGCGCGATCGGCGACTATCTCGCCGCCGCCGATCTCGTGCCGCTGCTGCAGGATCCCGAGGCGGCAATAACGCAGTCGCAACTCCCTGCCAAGCTGACCGATGCGCTGCAGCACGGCGTGCGCGTCGTCGCAACGCCGACGCCGCCGCTGCAGGAACTCGCGGCGCTCGGCATCGACATGCTGCCGGCGGAGGGATTCGCCGCCTATCTGCGCGAGCGGCTGGCGAGCCCGGAGACGGAAGCGTCGCGGGCACGGCAGCGCCGGCTGTTCGAGGGCGAGTTCGGCTTTGCCGTCAACCGCGTGCGACTGGCGGCGGCGATCGCCGAGGCACGCTGGCGCAGCAATCCCTTCGCATCGACGGTGCGCGACGTGCTGCAGGCGCTGCGCACCACGACGCGGCGCGCCATTGCCGCCGGGCAGGCCAGGCCACTCGCGCCGCACGCCGCGGCGCGAGCCGCGCCGGGCGGGCGGTTCGACGTGGCGTTCTTCTGGAAACAGAACGACAGCGACCTGTTCGGCCGTCGCGCCGACATGGTGGTCAAGCATCTGCTCGCGTCCGGCCGCGTCGGCCGGGTGGTGCATTTCGACCAGCCGGTGGCGCTCGCCGGACTGCGCGAGATGGCACGCGCCGCAATCGGCGCATCGGCGCATGTCGCCGCGCTGCAGGCGCGCAGTACGGTCGCACGCGCGCTCGGGCTGGCCGACGAGCCGGCGCTGCTGCGCCGCCTGCTGGTGACGCATGAGGGCGAGGCGGCCAACAGCCTGGGCGGGCGTTCACTCGGTGCGCGTCCCGACGCGGCGGGCTTCGTCGCCGCCGCGCTGCGCGAGGCCGGCCTCGATCCGCGGCGCACGCTCGCCTGGTTCTGTCCGGTGATCTGGGATGCGGCGGAGATCCTGCGCTCCGTGCCCTTCCTCGCCGTGGTTGCCGATCTGATCGATGACGAACGGGCGTGGCCGACCACGCCGGAGCGGCTGCAGAAGCTGGAATCGGCATACAGAGCAGTGCTGCAGGCGGCCGACGTCGTCTTCACCAACGGGGAGGGCAATCGGGCGCGGTTCGCGGCATTGCGGCCGGACATCGTCGTGGTGCCGAACGGCGCCGAGCTTTCAGCCCCCTCCGCCGCGGCCGCCCCGCCGGCGCTCGCCGCCCTGCCGCGGCCCTGGATCGGCTATGTCGGCAACCTGAATGACCGGATCGACTGGGCGCTGCTGCGCGAGCTGGCGCAACTGCGGCCGCTCTGGAGCCTCGTGCTGATCGGTCCCTATACGCGCGACCGCATTCCGCCGGAGATGCGGGCGCTGGCGAACGTCCATTTCACGGGCGCGATGCCCTACGACGCTGCCCGCGCCGCGATGCGGGCTTTCGATGCGGCGATCGTGCCGCATACATGCGATGCGCTGACCGCCTCGATGAACCCGCTCAAGGTCTACAACTACCTGGCCGCCGGGGTGCAGGTGGTGAGCGTGCCGCTCGCCAATCTGGAGGACGTGCGCGACCTGCTGCGGATCGCCCCGAGTGCCGAGGGCTTCGCCGCCGCGATCGACCGCATTCTGGCCGGACTGCGACCGGAGGCACCGGCGCAGGCGCGGCTGGATGCGATCGCCTGGCCGGGCCGGGTCGCCGCCATGCTGGCACAGATCGACGTGGCGCTGCAGCGGCGGCTTGTGTTCGCAGCGGCGGATTGACGCGGCTGCGGCCGATCGACGCCGCGGCACGGATATCCGCACGTGCCGCGGCGCGATCGGATCGGCTCAGGCGGCGCGGACCCCGGCGACGAAGCCGTTGACCTCCTGCGTGAGGCGCTCCGCCTGCTGGGACAGGTCACCCGCCGCCTGGAGCACCTGCCGGGCTGCCGTCCCGGTGCCGCCGGCCGCGTGGTTCACCCCCGCGATATTCGTCGTGACCTGCTGCGTGCTGGCCGAGGTCTGCTGCACGTTGCGCGCGATCTCCGCGGTCGCGGCGCCCTGCTCCTCGACCGCGGAGGCGATGCTGGTCGCAATGCCGTTGACTTCCTCGATCGCCGTCGTGATGCCCTCGATGGCCATCACCGCCTCCCGCGTCGCGGCCTGGATCTGACCGATCTGACCGGCAATCTCGTCCGTCGCCTTCGCGGTCTGCGACGCCAGGCCCTTCACCTCGGATGCAACCACCGCGAAGCCCTTGCCGGCATCCCCGGCCCGGGCCGCTTCGATCGTGGCGTTCAGGGCGAGCAGGTTGGTCTGCCCCGCGATCGAGGTGATCAGGCCCACGACATCACCGATCTTCTGCGCGCCGTCGGCCAATGCGCGGACGATGGTATCGGTCCGCCGCGCCTCGTCGACCGCCTTGCCGGTCATGCGACTGGACTGCGCCACCTGCCGGCTGATTTCGCCGATCGACGCCGTCAGTTCCTCGGCGGAGGCCGCGACCGTCTGGACGCCCGCGCTCGCCTCCTCGGCCGCGGCGGCGACGGCGGTCGCCTGGCTGTTGGTCTGATCCGCGGTCTCGCTCATCGACGTCGCCGTTGCCTCGAGCTCGGTCGATGCCGACGAGAGCTGGCCCACCATGCCGCTGACCTGCTGCTCGAAGCCCTGCACCAGATCCGCCAGTCGCGCCGCACGCCGCTCCTTCGCCGCACGCTCGGCTTCCTGTTCGGCGGCAAGGCGGTCGGCCTTGATCATGTTGTCCTTGAACACCTGGACGGCCGCGGCCATGCCGCCGATCTCGTCGCCCCGCGTGATGCCGGGGATGTCGGCGCTGAGATCATGCTCGGCCAGTTGCCGCATCGCGCCGGTCATGGCCCGGACGGGCGTCGAGATTCCGCGCACCATCGACCAGCCGATCAGCAGGCAGATGGCGGTGATCCCGCAGCCGGCCAGCAGGATCCAGGTCTGGGCCGACGATGCGTCCGCCTCGTTCTGGCCCGTCGCACGCTGGCTCTCCCGATCCTGGAACGCAGCGTCGGCTGCAATGGCAGTGCGGAATTCCGCCGTCTTCCGGCGGAACTCGCCGAGCAGAAGCGCGGTTGCCTTGTCGTGCTGGCCGGACCTGTCGAGATCGGCGATGGTCGTCAGCAGCGGGGTGAATTCGCCCCACGTCGTCTTCACCGCGTCCGCAAGATGCCGCTCTTCCCCGGGATCGATCGTCGGCGCGTAGCGCGACCAGAGGTCCGACATGTTGCTCTGCGTGCGCGCCGCGGCATCGGCGATGGATTTCTTCTCGGAGTCACTGCTGGCGATGTGCTGCAGCGCTGTGAGGGCTTGCAGCCGCTCCAGGTCGCGCGAGAAGTCGCCGAGCCATTGCACCGTACGGACATCGCCGCCGACCGTTGCCGTCTCTTCGTGAAGGGCGCTGACCCGCATGAGCGAGAACGCCCCGAGCGCCCCGGTGCAACACGCGACGATGGCGAACGCCGCGATCACTTTCGCGCGGATACTGAGACCGTTGAACGACATCGCTTTGCGGGGCTCCTGTTGCGATCGGGCACGAATGATGCGGTTCCGCACTCTCGGGCGAAGCGCGGACACGGTCGGCAGATTGCCTGGGATTGGTTAAGGTCCGCTTGCCCCGATCGGCGATCGAAGCTGCCCTGACCTGCAGGCGACGCTCCGCTGTCCGCCGCGCCGGGACCGCGCGTCACCCCGTCCTCGCAACCGGCGCCGCTGCGCGGCCACGATT
>DATJSJ010000205.1:0-23154 GCA_035504175.1 Acetobacteraceae bacterium | reverse complement strand
CCCGAACCGCTCAGCCGCCGGTGACGTAATGCGACAGCACCGCCAACGCGCGGCCAGGCAGGCTCATGCGCGGCACGTCGGCGCCGGCGAGCAGCGGCACGTCCATCGCCGGCACGCCCTGTCCCGAGACGATGAGTTTGCCCAGCACCTGGCCACGGCTGACCGGCGCCGGAATCGGCGCCTGGTAGTCGACGGCGATATGCGCCGTGTTGCGCCAGTTGCGCGGCATGGTGAGGGTAATGTCGCGGCCACTCACCAGCGGCACGGTCGGGCGGTCGCCCAGCCAGACGCGGGCATTGTCGACCGTGTCGGCGGCGGTGAACAGCGTCACGTCCTCGAAATTGGCGAAGGACCATTCGAGCAGCCGCTCGCTCTCGGAGGCACGCTCGTGCATCGAATCCATGCCGTTCAGCACTTCGATGATGCGGCGATTGCCGCGCTGCGCGCTGGCGCAGAGCCCGAAGCCGCCGGCGTCGGTGTGGCCGGTCTTGAGCCCGTCGGCGAGGCCCTTCTGCACCAGCGGATTGCGATTCCATTGCTTGATGTTGTCGTAGGTGAAGCTCTTCTCCGAATCGTAGTGGTAGTATTGCGGGAAGTTGCGGATGATCGCCGCCGCCAGCGTCGCGATGTCGCGGCAGGACATGTAGTGGTTGGCGTCCGGCCACCCGGTGCAATTCATGAAATGGCTGTGCGTCAGGCCGAGTTTCTTGGCCTCGGCGTTCATGCGCGCGACGAATTGCTGCTCCGAGCCGGCGATGCCCTCGGCGAGCACGATGCAGGCGTCGTTGCCGGACTGCACGATCATGCCGCGGATCAGATCCTCGACCTTCACCGAGCCGCCCATCGGCACGAACATCTTCGAGCCGCCCATGCGCCAGGCCTGCTCGCTGACGGGGAGTTCCTGATCCAGGCGGAGCCGACCGGCCTTGAGCTCGCTGTAGACGATGTATGCCGTCATCAGCTTGGTCATCGACGAGGGCGGCATCTCCACGTCCGCGTCCTTTTCGAGCAGCGTGGCGCCCGTCGTGAAATCGATGATGTACGCCCATCTGGCGACGGTGTTGACCGGGCCGAGCGGCGTGGTCGCCGGGCTGCCGACCGGTTCGGGCGCGGCCGCCGCCGGGGCATGGCCGTGGCCGCGCTCGGCGTGTCCGTGACGCTCGGCGGCGCCGGCGCGATTGACGGCAGCGGTGGCCGTCGCGAGCGCCGCAAGGCCGGCGCCGCCACGCAGCAGGGACCGACGGGTTGGCATGTCAGGGCCCTCCGGATTCGACGATGATTCGGGCATCGGTTACTCCCGCGCGCCGCGCCTGGTCCAGCGCCGCGTCGGCATCGGTGACGGTCGGGAACGGGCCCGCGCGCACGCGGTAGCTCGTGCTGCGGCCCTCGCGGAGTCGCTCGACCTGGACCGGCAGGCCCGCCAGTTGCGCGCGCTGGCGCTCGGCGTAGTCGGCGCGGCCGAACGTGTCGCCCTGGAGCCAGAGCTGCCCCGGATCGGGCGTGGTTTGCGTCACAGTGGCGGGCAGGCGCAATGGCGGCAGCGCCGGCGCGGCGACCGGCGCGCCGGACGGCAGCGGCGCCTGCGGGAGCGAAGCGCCACCGGATTCGGCGATCCCCGCGGGCGGCGGCAGCGACTCGGCATGCACGGCGCCGACCGGGGCAGCGGCGATCTTCAGCAGCGGCCCCTCCCGCTGCAGCGAACCGGCCAGAGCGCGGCTCGGAGCTTCCACCACCTGCACCCGCACCTGCGCGGTGCCGTCCGGTGCGATGCCAAGCAAGTCGGCAGCGTGGCGGGTCAATTCGACGATGCGCGCCGGCGAATCCGGGCCACGATCATTGACGCGCAGCTCGACCTGCCGGCCGTTCTGCAGGTTCGTCACCCGGACGATCGCCGGCAGCTGCAGCGTCTGATGCGCCGCAGCCATTGCGTCCTGATCGAAGTCCTCGCCGTCGGTGGTCTGCGGCGGATGCGGCCCGGCATAGACGGCGGCAAGCCCGGTCTCGTCGGCAGTGAAGCTCTCATGCGGATAGAACCAGGCGCCGCTGTCCGGCGCCTGCCAGGCGCTCTCCAGCACGTAGTGCGGCATCGCCTGCGGCGGTTTCGGGTGCGGACGGAACCAGGAACAGGCCGCGAGCGGCACCGCGAGCAGCACGGCGAGCCGGTGCAGGCGCCGCGTCACACCACGTTGTCGCCCAGCAGCCCGACCGCGAGCGCGTAGTAATCCGACGGGTTGTAGCGCCGGATGACGCGGAAATTGGCGTAGGTCATGAACGCCTCGCCGCCCGGATCGGGCATCACCAGCGCGCCCATCACATCGCTGCGGGAGAACGGCGTGCCGTCGATGCGCATGACGCCGAGCCGCATCCATTCGCCGAGCGGGCGGGCATCGTCACGCCCGACCAGCGCCGGATCGAGACCCGGCGGCACCCGGACCGGCTGCCCCCACGGTGCGCCGGACACCCAGCCGTTGCGCGCCAGGTAGTTCGCGATCGAGGCGAGCACGTCGGCGCGGCTGTCCCAGATGTCGCGCCTTCCGTCGCCGTCGAAATCGACCGCATAGCGCATGTAGGAATCCGGCATGAACTGCGGCTGTCCCATCGCGCCGGCATAGCTGCCGGTCATGCGCCTCGGCGTGACGTCGCCGTCCTGGAGGATGCGCAGCGCGGTGATCAGCTCGGAGCGGAAGAAGCGGGTGCGGCGGCCATCCCAGGCCAGGGTCGCCAGCGCGTCGACGACGCCGTAATTGCCGGTGATCGCGCCGTAGGCGCTTTCGATGCCCCAGATCCCGACCAGGATGCTGGGGGTGACGCCGTAGCGTTGCTCCACCCGGCCGAGCAGCGGCAGGTTGCCGGCATAAGCCGTCCGGCCATTGGCGAGCTTTGCCGGGGTCAGGACCTTGGCGCGGTACTGCGCCCAGGTCAGGGTGAACTCCGGCTGGTGGTTGAAGAGCTGCAGCACATGCGCATTCGGCTGCAGCCCCGTCAGCGCCGCGTCCAGGATCGCGGGCGAGATCCCGGCACGCAACGCCTCCGCGCGGACACCCTCGATGAAGCCGGAGAAGCTGCCCTGCGCTGCGGCGGTGCGGAGCAGCGCGGGTGCGGCCGCGGTCGCGGCCGCGGCGGCGAGCAGGCCGCGTCGTCGAATCATCGCTCGTCCCCAGTCACGCGGGCTGCTCTGCCACGGATCGCCAGCCGACCGCAATGCGATGCGCCGCCGCGGAACGAACCGGCAGCGCCGCTGCACGAGGCCGCTACATCGGCGGCATCAGCCCATTCTGTCCGACCGCGATGAACAGGGCGACCGGCTGCGGGCCCGTGCCGCTCGCCACGGCAAAGACCTTTGCCCCCTGCGTGAGAAGCGACTGCGAGCCCGGCTGGAGGCGGACGACCGGCGCCTCGGCCGGCACGAGGATGGGCGTCTTCCCGCCCTTGTAGGTAACGGTCAGCGTCTCGCCGCCGGCGTGAGCAGCACTTGCCGCCACGGTGCCGTTGGTCATGCTGCCCTGGACCGGCGGCGCCGCGGCCGTGACGGTGCCGTTGGTCATCGTGCCCTGGACCGTGGCGGCGCCGGCGCCCGAGGCGGCGCGATGCCTGTCCGCGTCGGCGACGGCGGCCGGCACGCTCCACGGATAATGGCCCTCCCCGGTGCCGCGCATCGAAGCCGGGAAAATGACCACCTCCAGCGCGACCGGCGCCGCGTCGGAGCCGGTTGCGCCGATCCCGACGAAATCGCCTGGGTGGATATCGGACAGGGTGGCCGGGACCACAGCGATGTAGTGCGTGTGGACACCGAGCGTCAGGTGCTCGGTCGTCCCCTCATAGGTCCGGATCGCGACTGCGTCGGGCTCGACCGATGTGATCTCACCGCGGACGCGTTGACGTTCCACGGCCCCGGCCCGCGCGGCAAAGCCGACCGCCAGCAGACCCGCCATCGCCAGGCCCAGAGCTCGTCGCATCATCATTCCCTCCGCTTCGGCGCTTTCCATGGCGCGAGATATGGGAGCGAAGGATGCGCCGACACCCATCGGCCGCGATCCGTGCGGCCGGAGAGCAGGCGCTGCCGTGGAACTGCCACCGCGGTCGTGGCAATGACGGCCGATGGGGCCCTTCCGCAATGTGGGGCGGCGGGCGGTCGGCTCGGCGCGCGGGAGGCATCGCCCATCGGCTGGGCGCCGGGTGATCGCCGGGCAGGGCTTGCGGCAGACGTGCGGCGGCCATCGCCTGTGACCCCGCTCGCTTGCCCGCCTTCCCTCCAGGCACGACGATGGTGGCGCATTGCTGGCGGGGCTTTCGTCACCGCTGCCCCCGCATAGCTGCGCGACGCCGATCGTCGGCGGTCGGCTTGATACGGAGAAAAAGTCTCATGCGGTTCCGCACAATCGGCGGCCTGGCGCTGCTGGCGAGCCTGACCCTGGCGGGCTGCGGCGTCTCGTCCGGCTACAACACGGCGCAGATGCCGTACCTGGCGAGCGGCGCACCGGCCATGACGCAGAACGACGCGATCGCCGTCTCGGCCTGGGTGCTGAAGAACCCCGGCGTCGCGCACGGCGATCCGGCGCTGGCGGCGCGCGCCATCGCGGCGGAGGACTGGCTGGCCGGACAGGTGTTTCTCACCGGCAATTTCGACACCTATGCGCCGGCGCGCATCGTGTACTGGCAACTTTTGCGCAACGAGGTTCGGTCCTATCTCGGCATCCCGACGGATGCGCCGTCCCAGCTCGTGGTCGAGCGGCTGCTGTCGGCGTCCGCCGCGCTCAGTCAGCATGACGAGAGCGCTGCGGCGTCGGATCTGCAACCGCCTGCGTTCGGCCTCGGCCCCACGCGCACGATCGCTGCCCTGAGCAACCTGCCGGTGTTTTCGCAGGCCGATCGCGCCTTCGCCGATCTGACGCGCAACGGCAATCGGGGCACCTGCCGGGAGAATATGCCGAACTGCTAGTGTCCCGATCGTGAAATTCGCTGCAGCGAATTTCACGTGAATCGGGCCACTAATCCATTGAATCCAGTGTGATTCAGATTCGGAAATTCACGATAAGAAATATCGCGAATCTCCCGATCATCACACTGGACGACGCTCGCCGGTGGAGGCATCACCGGAAGCTTGAATCGTAAGTTGGAAACAAAGGGCGAGGCTTGGATCGCTCTGCACGGTCAGAGCGAGCCCGGTCTGGTGCCAACTTTCACCGAACGTCGGCACACAGCAGTTTCCCGAGTATCCCATTCACGCGGCGACGCGTGGTCGCGACGCGCCTCATGCTTCGCAGCGATCGGGTACCGGCGCGACACGGCGCGCGGCGGACTGCGACTGGCTGCAATGCCTGTGACTCCGATCCTTGACGCCAATGCGTCGCGCATCCGGCGCAGTCGGCGCGCGCGACAGGCTCTGTGGCCGGCGCGCGATGCGGTCAGAAACGCGCGGAGAGGGCGAAGGAGCCGAAGTTGAACAGCCCGCCCTTCTGGCCGCGGAACTCCTGGGTCTGCCAGGTCTGCGTGTAGCTGAGGCGGACGCCGTGCCAGATCACGGCGACCCCCGCCTCGATCTCGCCCACGTACCAGACCAGCGGCACCGACGGGCTGGGGGCACGGAAGCTGGTGCCCTCGATGAACTCGTCGTGGGCCACCGCCTGGCCATCGCCGCCGCCGAAGATGTACCAGGCGATGGGCCGGACGGTGGTGAACGCATCGCTGCCGTTGATGCCCGGCATGATGCGGGCTGGCCCGAAATCGCTGGTCAGCCCCTGGCCGATGCGCAGCAGGGTGCTCGCCTGGACGTAGTCGCGCACGGTGCCGATGCCGATCGTCGCGCCGGGCAGCGCGTCCGTCTCCAGCCCGGCGAAGCTCACGATCGGCAGCCGCCAGGTGTGCTGGCCATAGGCCTCGATCGCCGGCTCGTTCTTGAGCTGGTAGCTCCAGCCCTTGTTCGGCGTGTCGCCGATCAGGTGGTGAAACCCGTTCTGCACCTCCTCGCCGAGCGCGCCCGGACCGATCCAGCCCAGACTGATGCCGAGCGAATCCTGAGTCGTCTGGGTATCATGCAGCAGCGAGAAGGTGGCGTTCAGCCAGCCGGCGTACGGTCGGTCATTCGGGTTCGGCGGCGAGATCTGCGTGTCGCGCGGGGTAAAAATCGACTGGCTGATGTCGATCGACACCCGCTGATGCCCGTCGCCCCAGAGCATGCGGCCGACGCCGGCGAGTGAATCCGGAAGCTGATCCTGGCCCGAGGTCCAGCCGAGGCGCAGGCCGCTGGTGTAGTACTGGTCGGATGTGCCCTGGAGCGTGCTGACCGCGTCGTTTTCGACCTGGAACGTCCAGATGCTCGCCTGGTCTGCTGGCTGACCGGCCCGGGCCGCGGCCGGCAGGGCCAGGAGCGGCAACAGGGCTGACGGCATTGCCAGGCGGCGGCGCGGGCGTCCCAAGATCTCGGCTCCTCGATTCAGTCGAACCGTTGATCCTTAGCGAAGCCGGACGCAGTGCGGAAGCCGGCCTTGTGGCTTGGGCGGGCCGGCGGGTAGGGTTCGCCGCCCGCGGCTTGGGCGTGCGGCCGGCTGGGACAACTGGGCCCGACGTGCGACGCAGGCCGCGCAGGATGGGTGGCCGAGTGGCTTAAGGCAGCGGTCTTGAAAACCGCCAACCCGCAAGGGTTCGTGGGTTCGAATCCCACCCCATCCGCCATGAAAGCATGAAAATCAAGGCATTGAAGGATGACCCTCAGCCTCGCAACCGTTTTTTGCCGCAACCAATGTCGGGCGAGACGGCCTGAACGCGTGCGGGCGGCCGGCTCGTTCCCTGCCGGTTGGTGCGTAGTCACCTCCCGTCTGAAGACCACGCTGCGGAATCCGGCGCTTCCCATCACGATCGGTCGGAACGTCGCCGCCGTCCTTGGTCGGCAATGCTGAATATTGCGGACAATGGTGCGCTCGGATGGCGAGCCACTCTCAGTCGGGATCTGGCGGAATCCCCAGTGGCGTCGGCCCGCAGCGCGCTTCGTCGCGCACGTGCCTGCCGACATGCGTGATGAGCCGTTCTGCGCAAGTCCTGCACGGGTCCCGGTAGAATCGCGCTGTCAATAAAATGTTCGTGCTCGGTTCCGTCTGATCGCGATTTCCCGTCCCTGGTCTGTGCCGGTCGTTCCCTCACCGCCCGTCAGTCGGACACGCTCGTTACGCGCGCGCGCCTCCCTTCACCCAGACTGAGGCGCCGACCCCGGCCCTCCCCGACTTCGCCCTTGGCCTGAGGTTCCGCGGCGTGACGCGACCGTGCGCGACGGATCAGTCAACGCCCGCTGAGCATCCCCGCGCGGCCGCGGAGATAATCGCGATGCCGCGACGTTGCGTCAGGCCGGCGCCTCTGCTGCCGCGCGCTCCGCCGCGATCCCGCCTCCGGCCCGCCCCGCATGGCTGATCTCGGTCCCGAGAACGCGCAGGCATTCGCGCATGAAGGCCGCAAGCCCCGGCCAGCCTTTCGCGGACACCAGCGTGCCGTCGGCGCAGGCATCGGTCGGCGGCACATCGACATAGATCCCGCCCGCCAGGCGCACCTCCGGCTCGCAGTATTGCAGGGCGGCGACGCGCTTGCCGCGCACCACGCCATCGACCGCGATCAGCACCTGCACGCCATGGCAGATGGTGAAGATCGGCTTGCCCGCCTCGTGAAAGCCGCGCACCAGCGCCTGCACCCGCGGGTCGATGCGGATGTACTCGGGGCCGCGGCCGCCGGCGACGTAGACCGCGTCGTAATCGGCGGCGCGTGCATCGGCGAAGCTCTGGTTCAGCGTGTAGAGATGGCCGGGCTTCTCGGTGTAGGTCTGATCGCCCTCGAAATCGTGCAGCGAAGTCTTGATCGTCTCGCCGGCGCGTTTGTCCGGGCAGACCACGTGAACCGTATGCCCGACCGCGTGCATGCACTGCTCGAAGACGAAAATCTCGTATTCCTCGCTGAACTCGCCAGTCAGCATCAGAATCTTCTTGCCGGACATCCCACTTCCCCCGAACCCGTGCCGCGCATCGGCCGTTCTGCGCGGAGCCTAACATGCGACAGGCGGGCCGACCAAACGGCGGCCCGCGCCCTCCGCCCGGCCGCCGGCACCGGAGCGTGGGCTCGCCGAACCGCACTCTAGCGCGCGACTGGCTCCCGCACCTGGCCTCCGATCCGGTACCCGGCGCCGGAGCCGCCCCGCCCGGGCCTTCGCGCACGGCGTCGCGCCTTGCAAAGCCTGTCACGCCTGGCGCACAGTCCTGGCCAAGTAACAAGGCGCTCCGGACACCGGGCAGGCGCCAGCGAGGGAGGACGAAGGTGACCGTACGCGACGACCCTGCTTCAACCGACCGGCGTTCCATATTCCGCGCCGCCGCTGCCGGGGCGGCCCTGCTCGGCCTCGGCGTCACGCCTGCCATGGCGGCGGAGATGTCCCACGAGACCGGGCGATCGCCGAAGAAGCTCAAGGCGGCCTTCTCCAATGCCGGCCTGCAGGCGACCTGGTGCGCCCAGGGCAAGCAGGCGGCGGAGTCCTGGGGCCGGCTCTACAACGTCGACGTCACCTGGTTCGACGGCGAACTCAACGCCACCAAGCAGCGCGCGGCGATCGACGACATGGCCTCCCAGAAATGGGACTTCGTCGCGATCCAGGCCTTCGGCATCGGCACGCTGACCGCACCGGTGAAGAAGATGATCGATGCCGGCATCCCGGTCATCGACATGGACACGCTGATCGCGCCGCTCGACCAGATCGACATCCACAGCTTCATTGCCCCGGACAACGAGTTCATGGGTTCTTCGGTCACCCAGGCGCTGGTCGACGCGATCGGCGGCGAGGGTACGATCACCATGACCCAGGGTGCGCTCGGTCATACCGGCGCCCAGGGGCGTGCCCGTGGCTTCTGGTCAATCGTCAAGAAATACCCGAAGGTCCAGGTGCTCGACACGACGCCAGCGGACTGGGACGTCGCCAAGACCGCGCGCATCTGGGAGACGCTGCTGACCAAGTATCCCAAGATCGACGCCGCCTACTTCCATAACGACGACATGGCGCTCGCCGCCTACAACGTGATGAAGACCCGCAACCGCACCAGCATCAAGGTGGGCGGCTGCGACGCCATGCCCCCGGCGCTGCAGGCTGTAAAGGACGGACGTATGCTGGCAACGGTGCGCAACCCGTCCTGCCGCATCCATGGCGGTGCCATCGTCGCTGGCGTCGCCGCCGTGGTCGGTGGCGAGAAGACCGGCGACGGGCCGGGCACCATCCCGAAGAACATCGTCGCCGACGGGCCGGTGGTCACCAAGGCCAATGCGCCGGGGATGATGTGGATGGAGGAGCATTTCCTGATCTGACCCACATGCCGTCGACGCCGCCGGACCGGCCGCTCCTCGAGCTGTCGGGCATCTCCAAATCCTTCGGCGGCGTCGCGGCGCTGCGGTCGGTCGACTTCGCGCTGCGTGCCGGCGAGATCCACGGCCTCGTCGGCGAGAACGGCGCCGGCAAGTCGACCATGATGAAAATCATCGCCGGCGTACACTCCGAGTATGAGGGCGTGATGCGGATCGACGGCAAGCCGGTCCGCTTCCGCTCCGCGCGCGACGCGCTCGCCGCCGGCATCGGCATGGTGCACCAGGAGCTCAGCATCGTGCCGGAACTCTCGGTCGCCGAGAACGTGCTGCTCGGCGTCCAGCCGGTGACGCGGCTCGGTCTGATCGACTGGCGGCGCATGGTGCGCGAGGCGCACGAGCACCTGGCCGCCCTCGGCATCGAGGTCAACCCGCGCGCCTCGGCCGGCTCGCTCGCGCTCGGGCTGCAGCAGCTGGTCGAAATTGCCCGCGTGCTGTTCTCCGGCGCCCGCATCATCATCCTCGACGAGCCGACCTCGGCGCTGTCGCCGCCGGAGGTCGAACGCCTGTTCGCGATGCTGCGCCGGCTGCGCGGCACCGGCCGCAGCTTCGTCTTCATCTCGCACTTCCTCGACGACATCCTGCACATTTCGGATACCGTCACGATCTTCCGCAACGGCCGGCGGATCGAGACCGCGCCGGTCGCCGGCATCGACAAGAGCTGGATCATCCAGCGCATGATCGGCACCGGCCATGACGAGCTCGCCTCCAGCTACACCGGCGAGATGATGCTGGACGGGCGCGCCGACGCGCCCGTCGTCATGCAGGCACGCGGGCTGACCCGCAGCGGCGCCTTCCGCAATGTCTCGCTCGATGTCCGCGCCGGCGAGGTGCTGGGCGTCTACGGCTTCATGGGCTCCGGCCAGCTCGAGCTCGCCCGTTCCCTGTTCGGCAAGCAGCCGATCGAATCCGGCGAGGTGCAGGTCGGCGGCCAGCCGGTGCGCCTCTCCAGCACCGTCGCCGCCAAGCGCGCCGGCATCGCCTTCGTGCCGGAAAGCCGCCGCTCGATGCTGTTCGCGCAGGAACCGGTCTACAAGAACGTCTCGATCAGCATCCTCGAGCGCATCGGCCGCATCCTGCTCCGCCCCGCCGTCGAACGGCGCATCGCCGAGAGCCATGTCAAGCGGCTGCAGATCCGCCCGCCCCTGGTCGACCGCCCGCTCGGCACGCTCTCCGGCGGCAACCAGCAGAAGGTGGCACTGGCCAAATGGCTTACCCACCTGCCGAAGATCCTCGTGCTGAGCGAGCCCACCCGCGGCATGGACGTCGGCGCCAAGGACGACGTGGTGAAGATCGTGAAATCGCTGCGCGAGGCCGGCATCGGCGTCGTCGTCGCCTCGACCGAGCCGGAAACCGTGCTGTCGCTCGCCGACCGCATCCTGGTGATGAAAAAGGGCGAGATCGCCCGGGAATTCGCCCGCGAGCCGGTCAGCAAGGACCGGCTGCTCGCCGCCGCATGATCCCCACGAGCAGCCCGGCCCGCGCATGAGCGTCACCGAAGCCCCGGCCCCGCCACGCCGCAGCAGCTTTTCCGACTGGATGCGCAATCAGCTGCGCAACATCGCGCCCTTCGCGACGCTGCTCGTGCTGGTCATCCTGTTCAGCCTCGCCAGCCCCTCCTTCTTCACCTTCGACAACCTGCAGAACATCCTGCAGCAGATCTCCGTCACCGGGATCATGGCGGTCGGCCTCACCTTCGTGATCCTCTGCGCCGAGATCGACCTCAGCGTCGCCAGCATCGCCAACGCCGTCGGTATCGTCGTCGCCTTCTTCACGCTGCAGGACTCGACCGTCAACATCGCCAACATCCCGCTGCCAGGCGGGTTCGCGATCATCCTCGCCCTGATCGCCAGCGTGCTGATGGGGGCGGCCAACGCCTTCGGCATGACGGTGATCGGCATCCCCTCCTTCATCATGACGCTCGCCATGCTGCAGATCGGCAGCGGCATCTGCGCCATGCTGGTGCGCGGTCAGATCGCCTACGCCGTCCCGAAAGTCATCGCCACCCTCGGCAACGGCTCGATCGGGCCGATCCCCTGGATCGTCATCGTTGCGGCCATCATCCTGCTGCTCGGCCACCTGGTGCTGACCTACACGCGCTTCGGCCGCTACGTCTACATGGTCGGCGGCAACCGCGAGGCGGCAGAATACTCCGGCGTCAACGTGCGCGGTATCCTCGCCGCCGTGATGATCATCTCCGCGGTCTGCTCCGGCATCGCCGGTATGCTTGGCGTGGCACACTTCGGCAGCGCCCAGCAGGACGAGTTCGACAACTACCTGCTCGACTCGATCTCCGCCGTCGTCGTCGGCGGCACCTCGCTGTTCGGCGGCCAGGGTGGGATCGGAAATACCATCATCGGATTGTTCGTGCTCGGCGTCCTGAACAACGGACTCGATCACGTCAGGATCGACAGCTTCCTCAAGATCCTGATCCGCGGCCTGATCCTGCTGCTGGCACTGATCGTCAACGTCTACGCGCAACGCTTGCGCAGCCGGCCTGGCAGCGCAACCTAGGCGCGGCGCCGGGGCTTCGCCCCGGACCCCACCAGGGGCTCCGTCCCTGGACCCCGCCAAAGGGCTCGCCCTTTGGAAACCCGGGACGAGATACCTGCGGAGAGCGACGATGGCCGCGGACTGGCACCTTCTCCGGAGCTTCGAGTTCAACGGGCAAAGGGTCGCCTGCGACAGATTCGGCGCAGGCACACCAGTGGTCCTGATCCATGGCACGCCATTCTCCTCCCATGTCTGGCGTTCTATCGCCCGGGAGTTGGCGCGCGACCACCTGGTCCATGTCTACGATCTGCTTGGATACGGCCGGTCGGAGCAGTCCGAGGGACAGGACGTGTCCCTCGGCGTGCAGAACACCCTGCTCGCAGCGCTGCTGCGGTACTGGCAGCTGGACCGGCCCTGCGTGATCGCGCACGACTTTGGCGGCGCGACGGCCCTGCGCGCGCACCTGCTGGACGGCTGCGAATTCGAAAGACTTCTCCTGATCGACCCGGTGGCCATCCGCCCATGGGGATCGTCCTTCGTGCAACACGTCAGGCGTCACGAGGCAGCCTTCGCGGGCCTGCCTGACGCCATGCATCGGGCAATCCTCCAGGCCTACATCCGGGGTGCGGCGTACCGCTCGCTCAGCGACACGGAACTCGCGCCCTATCTCGCGCCATGGCTCGGGGCCACGGGACAATCCGCCTTCTATCGGCAGATCGCCCAGATGGACCTGAAATACACCGACGAGGTACAGACGAGATACCGCGAGGTCAGATGCCCGGTGAAGCTGCTGTGGGGCGCGGAGGACGAGTGGATTCCCGCCGAACGCGGCCGCGAACTCGCGGCAATGCTGCAGGTCTGCGAGCTGATCGTGGTGCCCGGATCGGGACACCTGATGCAGGAGGATGCACCCGAAGCGATCGTGGCGACAGCCCTGCGTTTCTTCGCCCGGCCCTGAAATCCGTGGCTGGCGAAATGCCCGCCACGCCAATCCGATCGCCGAAGCCGCCTGGATCGCGCCCTTGCCTCAGCCGGCCCGATCCGCCGTCTCCGTGACGACCCGCGCGACGTCCGCCGGCCGCTCCATATGCGCCATGTGTCCGGTGCCATCCAGCACCGTCAGTTGCACCGCGTCCGGCAGCCCGTCGGCCTGTGACGCCGGGATGATCCGGTCCTCGCGACCCCAGATCACCGCAACCGGCGGCTTGAGCGCATCGCGCAAGGACTTCACCTGCCGTCCCCCGGGGAAATTCGCCTGGGCGATGGCGGTCAGCGCCGCCTCCGCCCCGTCCAGCCGTTTGTAGCGCAGCACGGTCTCGACCATGTCGCGACCGACCAGCGACGGGTCGGCGAACAGCATTTCCAGCAGCGGCTTGAGCTGCTTGCCCCGTTTCGCCTGCACGAAGCCGTCCGTGTAGGTCGGGTTGACCTCCGCCCCGAGGCCCGCGGGAGAGATCAGTGTGGTTGACAGCGCCCGCTCCGCGAGCGTCAGCGCCACCGCACCGCCGAGCGAGTGTCCAACCAGATGCGCGCGCTCGATGCCGAGCGTATCCAGCAGCGCCCGCACCGCCTGCCCGAGCGACGCGGCATCGGCGCCTTGCAGCGTCTTGGTCGATCCGCCGTGACCCGGAAGATCGAGCGCGATGGTGCGAAATCGCTCGGCCAGGATCGGCTGGACGAACATCCAACCGATGTAGTCGCCGCCGAACCCATGGATCAGCACCAGCGGCGGCGCGTCCGACGGACCCGCCTGCATGTACTGGATCGTGCCGACCGCGGTCTCCGCCCGCACCGGCTCGGGAGCAGACTCGGCCGCCTGCTGTGCGGTCTCCGCCTGGCGCGCCTGCCACTCGGCGACGAAGTCGTCGATCGCCGCGTCGTCGGTTGCGGGATCGGCGAACACGCCGATCAGCGCGCCGACCGGCAGCATCTCACCGGGCCTGGCGATCTGCCGCCGCAGGATGCCGCCGGCCGGACTCTCGAAGGCGCTGGTGATCTTGCTGGTCTCGATGTCGGCGATCTCTTCGCCGGCCTTCACCTCGGCACCCTCCGGCTTCAGCCATGCGGCGACCATGCCCTCGGTCATCGCGAGACCGAGCTTCGGCATGGTCAGCGGCACGATCTCGGCCATGGTCAGGCAACCTCGCGCGCGGACGCCTTGGTGACCGACTGCACCGCCGCACGGATGCGGTCGACGCCGGGGATGAACAGATCCTCAAGCGGCGCCGCGAACGGAACCGGCGTGTGCGGCGGCGAGACCATGCGGATCGGCGCCTTCAGCGCATCGAATGCATGCTCGCTGACCTGCGCCGAAATGTCGCAGGCCATGTTGCAGCGCGGATTGGCCTCGTCGACCACCACCAGGCGCCCGGTCTCGCGCACGCTCTCCAGAATGGAATCGAGATCCATCGGCGAGGTCGTGCGCGGATCGATCACCGTGCAGGAAATCCCCTCGCGCTCCAGCGCGTCCGCCGCCTGGTTGGCGAAACCGACCATGCGGCCGATCGCCACGATGGTCACGTCATCGCCCTCGCGGGTGAAGTTCGCCTCGCCGAAGGGGATGGTGTACGGCTCGTCGGGCACCTCCTCCTCGACGTCGTACATCGCCTTGTGCTCGAAGAAGATCACCGGGTCATCGTCGCGGATCGCCTGGATCATCAGCCCTTTGGCGTCGTAGGGGCCGGACGGGATCGCCACCTTCAGCCCGGGGATGTGGGTGAACAGCGGATAGAGGCACTGGCTGTGCTGGCTCGCCGCGCGCAGCCCGGCGCCATACATGGTGCGGATCACCAGCGGCACGCGCGCATGGCCGCCGAACATGTATTTGAACTTGGCCGCCTGGTTGAAGATCTGGTCGAAGCAGACGCCCATGAAGTCGACGAACATCAGATCGGCGACGGGACGCAGCCCGGTCAGTGCGGCGCCGGCGGCCGCGCCGATGAAGCCGCTTTCGGTGATCGGCGTGTCCAGCACGCGCTCGCGGCCGAACTTGCCGACCAATCCCTTGGTGACGCCGAGCGGGCCGCCCCAGGCATCATCCTCGCCCGGTGCGCCGGCGCCGCCGGCGACGTCCTCGCCCATGATCACGACGGTCGGGTCGCGCTCCATCTCCTGACGCAGCGCCTCGTTGATCGCCTGGCGGAAGGATTTCTTGGCCATTGCGGAACCCCCCTCTCAGTAGCTGCAATAGACGTCGGTCAGCATGTCGGCGGCGACCGGCAGCGCGCCGGAGCGGGCAGCACCCACGGCGGCGTCGATGCGTTTTGCGACCTCGGTATCGATCTCGTCGAGTGCGCTCGCGTCCAGCAGTCCCGCCTCGGTGACGCGCTGGCGGAAGCGGTTGAGGCAATCATTGTTGGCCCGCACGCCGGCGACCTCGTCCGGCGCGCGGTAGGTCATGCCGTCGCCCTCGAAATGCCCGTAGTAGCGAACCAGCTTGACGTGCAGGAAGCTCGGGCCGCCGCCCTTGCGCGCGCGCTCGATCGCCTCGCCGGCAGCGCTGTGCACGGCGAAGAAATCATGCCCGTCGACGCGCACCGCCGGCATGCCGTAGCCCTCGGCGCGCTTGACCGCATCGCCGGCCACCGACCAGGAGCTGGCGGTCGATTCCGCGTAGCCGTTGTCCTCGAGCACGAAGACGACCGGCAGGGTCCACACCGCGGCGAGGTTCATCGCCTCCGCCGTGGTACCCTGGTTGGAGGCACCGTCGCCGCCGAAGGCCACGGCCACCGCGCCGGTATTCAGCGTCTTGGCGGTCAGCGCCGCGCCGCAGGCGAGCGGGGCGCCGCCGCCGACGATGCCGTTGGCGCCGAGCATGCCCTTGGACAGGTCGGCGATATGCATCGACCCGCCCTTGCCGCCGCACAGGCCGTCCTTGCGGCCGAAGATCTCGGCCATCATGCCCTCGACATCGCACCCCTTGGCGATGCAATGGCCGTGGCCGCGATGGGTGGAGGCGATGCTGTCCTTCTCGTTCAGATGCATGCAGACGCCGACCGCCGAGGCTTCCTCGCCGGCGTAGAGATGCACGAAGCCGGGGATGTCGCCGGTCGCGAACTCGACGTGAACGCGTTCCTCGAAATCGCGGATCGTCCGCATGCTGCGATAGGCTTGCAGCAATTCGGCTCGGTTGAGCTGCATCCGGCATTCCTCCCATGGCCCGCGTCGAGCCGGCCCGAAGGCGGCCGACCGCGGGGTTGGCCGGATGCTAGCCGCGCCGGCGGGCGGCGTCACGGGGTCGGGGGCGGACCCGGCCGAGACTATCGCGTGCGTAGGGTCTGGAAGATTTGCTTTCCGGTGCTATGCTACCCCGGGTTGTAAGCTACTCGTCAGGGACACGCCCTGACATGCGGCCGATTGGGGCAGTACGAAGGACCAGGCCTGTGCAGACAGCGACCGCGAGGCGACCGAACGCGACCGGTGGCGCCCTGGCAGCGGAACCCGTCCGGCCGTGAACGGCCAGATCCTCGCTGCCCGCGCGCGGCCGCATCCTGCGCGGCCCGGGCCGGACCGGCGCCACGCCGCGGCAGGATCGTCCGTCGATTTCGACGGGCTGCTCCTACTCATCGCCCGCTCCTTCGAGGTGCCGGTCGTCGCCGTGATCGCCGCCGACGGCGAGGAGGCCCTGCTCGATCTGGCGAGCGCCGGGCCGTACGAGATCGGCCGGGACAGCGCCGTCTACCGTCTCGCGCTCGCCGCGGATGGGTTGATCCTGGTGCGCGACATGCGGCTCGACAGCAGGTTCGACGCCGATCCCCTCGTCCGCGGCCAGCCCGGCCTGCGCTTCTGCGCCGCGCTGGCGCTCGGCGATGCGGATGAGGCGCCGGTCGGCGTGCTCGCGCTGTTCGACACGCGGCCTCGCTCGCTGGCTTTGGAGCAGGTCGAGCTCGTCACCCGGCTCGGCGGCAGCATCGCGGCGCTGCTGCTCGAGCGCCGTCGCCGCATGCAGGTGGAGCGGATGGCCGGCGAGGCCGGCCGGCAGATGACCCTGATCCGCGAGCAGGCGGCCTCCCTCGCCCATGGCCGCAAGATCTTCGACCGCGCGTCCGAGGTCGCCGGGATCGGCGTCTGGCAGTGCGACCTGCCCTCCGAGGCGCTGCACTGGACCGACGGCATCTATGATCTGTTCGAGCTGCCGCGCGGCAGCGCCATCACGCGGGAACGGATCGTCCAGCTCTACACGCCGGAGTCGCTGGCCGCGCTGGAGACCCTGCGCTCCAGGGCGATTCGGGAGCATGGCGGCTTCACCCTCGACGCCGAGATCGTCACGGCCCACGGCAACCGGCGCTGGATGCGCATCACCGCCAATGTGGAATGCGAGGCCGGCCGGCCGGTCCGTCTCTTCGGGATGAAGCAGGACATCACCCGCGAGACCCTGCTGCTGCAGCGGACGCGATTCCTTGCCGAATGCGACACGCTGACCGGTCTCGCCAACCGCAGCCGGTTCCAGGCACGGCTTGCGGATCTGGCGGATGACGGCGCGGTGCCAGGCGCGGGCTGGACGCTGCTGCTCATCGATCTCGACGGATTCAAGCGGATCAACGACACGTTCGGCCACCCGCTTGGCGATGAGTGCCTGCGGCAGGTCGCGGCGCGGCTTCGGGAGGCCGGCGCCGCGGCGGACCTGATCGCGCGCGTCGGCGGCGACGAGTTCGCGATGCTGCTCGGCCCCGATCCCGACCGGGCGTCGCTGCGACGCCTGGCCGGCCGCGTCATCGCCGCGCTGCGCCAGCCGGTGCGCTGCGGCCGCCACGTCTTCCAGCTCGGCGCCTCGCTCGGCATCGCCTGCGCCGAGGCGGCGCGCAGCTTCGACCCGGTCCGGATCTTCACCCAGGCGGACATCGCCCTCTACGCGGCCAAGGCGGCGGGCAAGAACACGTTCCGGGTCTTCGAACCCGACATGATGAATGCCGGCGAGCGCAGCTTTGCCATCGTCCGCGCCGTCACCGAAGCGCTGGCGCAGGAGCGGCTCGAGCTGCACTTCCAGCCGAAGCTGTGCCTGGCCGACGGGCGCCTGGCGGGCTTCGAGGCGCTGCTCCGCTGCGAACTGCCCGACGGCACGCTGTGCGCGGCGGAGAGTTTCAAGGCAGCGTTCGAGGATCCCGAGCTGTCATTGCAACTCGGCGAATGGGTGATCGGCCGGGCGCTGGTGCAGGCGGCGGACTGGCGGCAATCGGGCCTGCCCTTCGGCCATGTCGCGGTCAATGTCGGGTTCGCGCAGCTCCGCGATGCCGGCTTCGCCGGGACATTGCTGGCCCGCATCGCCGAGCACGACCTGCCCCCGGGGACGATCGAGATCGAGCTGCATGAGGGGGTGTTGCTCGACGACGAGGCCGGGCTGATCCGCCGGACGCTGGCACGCCTGCGCGCCGGCGGCGTGCGGGTCGCACTGGACGATTTCGGCACCGGCTTCGCGTCGCTGTCGCACCTGCGCACGCTGGCGCTGGATGCGATCAAGATCGACCGCTCCTTCGTCTCGCGCTGCCTGAATTCGGCGCCGGACCGCGCGATCATCGAGGCGATCCTGCGTCTCGGCTCGAGCCTCGGGCTCGATGTCATCGCCGAGGGGATCGAGACCGAGGCGCAGCGGAGCTGCCTGGAATCCCTCGGCTGCCGCTACGGCCAGGGCTGGCTGTTTGCGCGTGCCCTGCCTGCGGCGGAAGCGACGGCGTGGCTGCACGCGCCCCGCGATCCCGCCGGTCCCTGGGCGCGGCCCGGCGGCAAACCGGGAGTCTGACCGCTACACGGTCATGCCGCGAGCCGTCTCATGCGCCTCGCGCTCATCGGCGCCGGCGCGCTAGGAGCACCGCGGTGCCGAACAGTCCCGGTGTCGGCCTCCCGCCGCGACGGGCGCGCGCGCTGCGCGAACCGCGGCGGCGCATCGGGGCGGAGCGCGCCGCAGTCAAGCCGTGCTGCCCGATCTCCTCAAGGTACCGCCTGCACGTAGGGAAGCACCTTCGACGGCTTCGCGGTAACCGACTCCTTGCCGATGCCGAGACGCACGGGCGTGTTGGCCGCAATGCTGAACATCACCTCCGGCGCATTGTCGGTCAAGGCGCGACCGTTCCATTCGGCAAATCCAAACGTCGCCGCCGTTCCGACCTCGTACGGGAGGATGTTGGGACAGAGCCGACGCGCAACCTTCTGTCCATAGGCTTCCGGATCCACCGAGGTTCCGAAAGCCGCGACCACGCCCGCGACCGCTCTGGCGACCTTCTCGCCATGGGTCGCGAGGTCGTCAGCCGGCTGACCGCCATTGAGCCGGTTGCCGAGGTCCTCGTTGAATTGCGTGAACAAGGGATGGATCATCGGCAGGCCAACCCGGTTGATCGGGCACCAGCCGCCGGCATCCGTGGCGAGCGTCGCCACGGCCCACACGCCGATCCGCTTGGTAGACGGGGCACTTCCGAGGAGTTCACCGTCGGGCACCTCGAGCACGATCGAGTGGACCGTGTGGCCGGCAAACAGGTTCTTGGCTCCGGCGGGATCCCAGCCACTCAGGTCGATGACCGTGCCATCCTGAAAAGCATGACCGACCGCGTGCAGCACGTCGGGCTCGATCCAGAAGGGATCGCCCGCCTTCCCGGCCCAGACTCGCAGACCGCTCGGCGCGGTCACTGTTTCTTCCGTGCTGCCTTGGGTCAACACGGTGCCGGCGGCATGCGGATCGGCGGCATCGCTGCCGGCGATCCGTCGCAGCACGAAACGCTGCCTGCCGCTGGCATCGCGGCTATCGAACGTCAGCCGGTAGGTGAGATCCTCGACTGCATCCCCGTCGAGGTCGATCTTGAATTCATACATCCCTTCCGGGTGATATCCCGGAACCGGGATCTCGCCGAAGATCGAGTGGCAGACGTTGATCGTGAACACGGTGCCGATCTCGCCGCGGAACACGAACAGGTCGGTGATATCGAGGCGGATATCCTGTCGCGCCAGTGGTGAATCGAGGTGATGGGCCATGCTGCTCGCTCCTTCGCGGGATGGTCAGAACGAAGAGGGACGAACGTACAGGGGAAAGATCCGCATATCTCGCGGTGCGTCGGCGCTCCGGAACGGCCTATCTGTTCTACGATAGGAATGGATTGACGTCACGGCCGGGAGCTGCCCGGCGCCGAATGTAGTCCGACACGGTTCGATTTGGCACCCACGCCCGCGTGGCGGCACGATGACATCTCGTATCGGCGAGCGGCCGCCGATCAGCTGCCGGTCGGCCGCTCGCACCGGCTAGCGACCGCCGCGGTTGCCAGGGACGCGGCCCGGCCGGATCGACCTGACCGTCAGCGGTGCGGACGCGCCGCGCGGAACGGTGCCGCCAGCAGCGCCGGCGCAGCGATGCCGATCGCGATCCCCGCGACCATCAGTGCGACCGTAATCGCCAGCGCCAGTGTCTCGGCGACCACGGCGGGGCTGGCCGCGGTGCGGGCGATCTGCAGGCAGCCGACCACCGCACGGAAGGCGTAGGCGCCGGGAATCATCGCCACCACGCCGGGAAAGGCGAAGGCCGGCGGCGGCGCGTCGAAGGCGCGGGCAAAGCCGTGCGCCAGGAACCCGGCCGCGAGCGAGCCGATCAGCGTGCCGACGATGATGTCGACGCCGAGCTGGAACAGCAGCGTGCGCAGCGTGTGGCTGGCGATGCCGCAGGCAATGCAGGCCCAGATCAGGCGCGGCGGCACGTTGAACAGCAGCGCGAAGCCGGCCGCGGCGGTCGCCGAGAACAGCGCGTCCTGTGCAAGACCGATGGTCACGGTCGCGGCATTGACCGGGATGCGCACCCCGGTCACGAGTGCCCCGGTGACCAGGCCGAAGGCGATCGCGCTGACCAGAAGCCCGGCGAAGCCGAGCCGGCTCAGCCCCAGCGTGACGTGATTGCGGATCATGTCCTGCACGCCGTTGATCAGCGGCACCCCGGGCACCAGGATCATCGCGGGCGTCACCAGGCAGAGGGCGGCGGTGTGGCTGGCGCCGAGCCGCACCCCCGCCCCGCCGATCAGCCCGCCGAGCAGCGCCGCCGTGAAGGCGACCAGCACCGGATTGGCACCGCGGCCGCCGAGCGCCAGGCGCAGCCAGGTGCTGACAATCCCGGCCAGACCGGCGACCAGGAAGGCGCCCCAGTCGCCGCCGAACAGCCGGCTCAGACTTGCCGCGGTGCCGCCCAATGCCAGCGCGACGAGCCAGCGCGGATAGGCCGGCGGGTGGTGCTCGATCGCATCCAGCCGGTCGCTCAACGCCGCCAGCGTCAGTCGCCCCTGCTCCGCCTCCTCGAGCACGGTCTTGGCGGCGGCGACCGTGCCCATGCCGATATTGATGCCGGGCAGGCGATGGCTGACCTTGGTGCGGAAATGCTCGCCCAGGGTGATGGTGGCGAGCAGCGCCTCATAGCCGACCATGAGGTTCGCCTCGCAGCCGAAGGCAGCCGCGAGCCGGCCGACCGCTTCCTGCACCGCATCGGTCTCGGCGCCGTTTGCCAGCAGCAGCCGGCCAAGCAGCAGCGCGAGATGCGCGACCTCGTCGACCTGCGCGGGCGAGATGGTCGGGCCGGTCACGCGCCGGATGCGGCGCCAGCCACCTTATTGCGCGGTTGCGACATAGGGGCGGACCATCTTCGACGGATCGACGATCCGGTCGAACTCCTCCGCCGAGACGAAGCCGAGCTCGAGTGCCGCCTGGCGCAGGGTCGAATCGTGCTCCGCCGCGTGATGCGCGATCCTGGAGGCCTTGTCGTAGCCGATCACCGGTGCCAGCGCCGTCACCAGCATCAGCGAGCGCTCGACGTATTCGTGGATCCGCTTCTCGTTCGGCCGCGTGCCCTCGATCAGGTATTTGCGGAAATTGTGGCAACCGTCGGTCATCAGCGCGACCGATTGCATGATCCCATTGATCATGAGCGGCTTGTAGACGTTCATCTCGAGATAGCCGCCGGCGCCGCCGAAGCCGACGGCAACGTCGTTCGCCATCACCTGCACCGCGAGCATGGTCAGGGCCTCGGCCTGGGTCGGGTTGACCTTGCCCGGCATGATCGAGGAGCCCGGCTCGTTTTCCGGGATCAGCAACTCGGCGAAGCCGGCGCGCGGGCCGCAGGACAGCAGCCTGATGTCGTTGGCGATCTTGTACAGCGACACGGCGAGCGTGCGCAGCGTACCGGAGAGCTGCACCAGCGCGTCATGCGCGCCCTGCACCGTGAACTTGTTCGGCGCGCTGACGAACGGCAGGCCGGTGAGCTTGGCGATCTCCGCCGCCGCTGCCTCGGCGAAGCCCGGCGCCGCATTGATCCCGGTGCCGACGGCGGTGCCGCCAAGCGCCAGGTCGTACACGCCGCCGAGTGCCGCCTGCAGCCGCGCCAGATCATCCGCCAGCATCCCGGCATAGCCGGACCATTCCTGCCCGAGCGTGATCGGCGTCGCATCCTGCATGTGGGTGCGGCCGATCTTGACGATGTCGCGCCACGCCTCCGCCTTCGTGGCGATCGCGTCGTGCAGCGCCTGCACCGAGGGGATCAGCCGCTGCGTCACTCCGACCGCGGCGGCGATGTACATCGTCGCGGGGAAGCTGTCGTTCGACGATTGCGACATGTTGACGTGATCGTTCGGATGCACCGGCTGCTTGCTGCCGAGCGGCGTGCCGGCCAACTGACAGGCACGGTTGGAGAACACCTCGTTGACGTTCATGTTGAACTGCGTGCCACTGCCAGTCATCCAGACATGCAGCGGGAACATGTCCTGGTGCTGGCCGGCGAGAATCTCGTCCGCAACCTGCACGATCAACGCATGACGTTTGTCGTCGAGCCGGCCGCCAGCATGGTTGGCATTCGCCGCCGCCTTCTTCAGGATGGCGTAGGCAGCGATCATCTCGCGCGGCATGAGGTCATGGCCGATGCTGAAATGCTCGAGCGAGCGCTGCGTCTGCGCGCCCCAGAGCCGATCGGCGGGGACCTGCACCTCGCCCATGCTGTCGGTCTCGGTGCGGAACTCGGGCATCCGGCGATCTCCCTGACACTGATCGCGCCGGGGGCGTCGCGCACCCCGGCGTGTGGGGGTCAGTCTACGGGAGGGCCCGGCCGCTCGCCAGGGGCGGCAGGAGGAGAGGGCCCCGGGCTGCCCTGAGTGTCGCGCCGTCCCGTCCTACGCCGCCTCGGCCGCGTGGTGATGCCCGGCCATGTAGCGGCCGATCTCCATCCGGTCGGCCGTCGCCGCCGGCGTCTCGTGCACGAAGCGGCCCTCGGACATCACCACGATCCGATCGGCGAGCTCCAGCAGCTCGTCCAGATCCTCGCTGACCAGCAGC
>DATJSJ010000204.1:0-13603 GCA_035504175.1 Acetobacteraceae bacterium | reverse complement strand
GGAGAAGATCAACAGCAGCACCACCGAGGGCGCCATCAGCGGCAGCGTGTTGATGCCTGCGCCAATATTTTTCTGCTTGGCACGAGCCTGCCTGCGTACCGACAGCGTTGATTCCGCCGTCGCGGTCATTTCACGCCCTCCCCTTCGCCGCAGTCCGCGGCCCGGGGCGGGTGCCCCGGGCCGTCCGTCGTCACCTTACTGGATGTAGCCGGCCTGCTGCATCGTGCTGGTGACCGATGCCTGCGACTGCTTCAGCGCCTCGTCGACCGACATGCTGCCCGCCAGCGCCGCGGCCACGTACTGGCCGACCTGCGTGCCCATCGCCTGGAACTCGGGGATCGCGACGTACTGGATGCCGGTGTACGGCACCGGGTTCAGCGTCGGATGCGACAGATCGGCGGTCTTGATCGCCTCCTCGACCGTCTTGGCGAAGGGGGCGGCCTTCAGATAGTCGGCATTGTCATAGGTCGAGGCGCGGGTGCCGGGCGGCACCACGGTCCAGCCCTGGGTCTTGCCGACCAGATCGATGTACTCCTTGGACGTCGCCCAGGTCAGGAAGCTCTTCGCGGTGTCGATCTGCTTCGAGGTCTTCGGGATCGCCAGCGCCCAGGCCCAGAACCAGTGCGAGCCGTTCGGCGTCACGTCGACCGGCGCCGCGGTGAAGGCGGTCTTGTCGTAGACCGTGCTGGTGCTCTTGTCGAAGATGTAGCCGGCACCGGAGGTGGCATCGACCCACATCGCGCAGTGGCCGGTCGAGAACAGCGCCTGGTTCTCGTTGAAGCCGTTCGAGCTGGCGCCCGGCGGGCCGTAGTTCTTCAAGAGGTCGACGTAGAAGGTGAGGGCGTCATGCCACGGCTTGGTGTCGAGCTGCGGCTGCCACTTCATGTCGAACCAGCGCCCGCCGAAGGTGTTCACCACGGTGTCGAACAGCGCCATGTTCTCGCCCCAGCCGGGCTTGCCGCGCAGGCAGATGCCGTATTGCTGCTTGCTCTTGTCGGTCAGCTTCTTGGCGAAGTCCTCGACCTGGGTCCAGGTCGGATGGTCCGGCATCTTCAACCCGGCCGCGTCGAACAGATCCTTGCGGTAATAGGTGAAGGAGCTTTCCGCATAGAACGGCACGGCGAAGAGATGGCCGCCCTCGGACAGTGACTGCCGCACCGAGGCGAAGACGTCGTTGAGGTCGTAGCTGGCGGGGAAGCCGTCCAGCGGCGCCAGCCAGTTCTGCTTGCCCCAGATCGGCGTCTCGTACGACCCGATCGTGATGATGTCGAACTGCCCGCCATTGGTGGCGATGTCGGTGGTCACGCGCTGGCGAAGGACGTTCTCCTCCAGCACCACCCAATTGATTTTGTTGCCGGTCTGCTTCTCCCAGGTGGGGGAGAGCTTCTGCATGACCACCATCTGCGAGTTGTTGACGGTGGCAATGGTTATGGTGGTTGCCATGGCAGGCGCCGCCGCGCCGCCGAGCACGGCAGTCGCGACGAACAACGATTTCAGGCGCATTGGCTGGTTTCCTCCTCCTGCATACGCGCTTGTACCTGCACCCGGGCTTCTGCCCAGCTTACGAGCAGGAGACGAGATGCCTCGGGACCTGTCAAGAGGCCGGATGCTCCTGCAGCAGCCGCGTCGCGGTCACTTCGTCGGTGATCAGGCCGTTGATCAGGCGCCCGATCAGCGCCGCGTGCAATGGCGCGACCTTGGCCGAGCCGCCGGCGACGCCGACGCGGATGCAGCGGGGATTGGCGGGCAGTTTCAGCCCGGCCACCCGCTCGCTTACGCTGCTCTGCACCATGCGCCCCCGCGCATCGAAACACTGGCCGGCGATCTCGCCGACCGCCCCGGCCTCGATCAGCTCGGTCAGCTCGAGATCGCTCACGAACCCGTCCTGGTGCAGCGGCGACAGCCAGCCGATATGGCCGACCCCGAGCATGACGCAGCGGGCCTGTTCGGCGAGGTCGCGCAGCACCTGGAAGGAGCGCTGCATGTGCAGCAGCCGCCGCTCCTCGATGCTGGAGGCGACGACCGGCGCCGGCATCGGGAAGCATTGCGCGCCGGTGCGCTCGGCCAGCCGCATCACCGGATCGGTGGTGATGGCGCGCCCGGTCTGCGAAATCGTGCCGCACAACGACAGCACCTTGTGCTGCGGCGCTTCCACCGGCGAGACCTCGGCGGCGATCGCGCGCAGGGTGCGGCCGGTGGACAGGCCGATCACCAGCGGCGCGCGCTGGCCGAACCAGCGTTCGAGATATTGCGCGCCGGCAATCGCGATGCCCGGCAGCGGATCGTCGCCCGGTCCGGTGTGCGGCACGACGTCGCAGAAGCCGAGCGCGTAGCGCTCCGTCAGCGCGCGGCTCAGTTCCATGCACGGGCCGATCGGATGGTCGAAGCGGAACTTGATCAGCTTTTCCGCGACCGCGCGCGACACCAGGCGCTGTGCCGCCTGGCGCGAGATGTTGAGCTGCGTCGCGATCTCATCCTGCGTGCGTCCGGCGATGTAGTACAGCCAGGCCGCGCGCGCCGCCTGTTCCTGGCGCGCGGTCTGCTGCCGGCGCCGTTCGGCCGACATTTCCTCCATCCCGCACCCTTTCGGTCCGCGAGCATCGTTGGCGAATTATTGCCCGAGCTTTGGGCGATTGCTAGCCCCTTTCGGCGCACATCCGTAACCGTCCCCGATCCGGCGCCGCCGCGCATGATGGCGGCCTGAAGCACGCTGACCCTGCATGGTTGGCGCGCAACTGCCTGTTTTGCGGGCGGCATGAGCCGGCCCCGTGCACCGCGGCGGCGCGCGCTGGCTCGGCCGCCCATGGCACCCCGTTTGCATCAAACTCGCGAGAGCCGGGCCGAAGCCGGAATAACAGAACGCAACCGGAGAGAGACACGCGAATGTCCGTTGACAAGCTGGGCGACAGCAAGCTGGGCGACAGCAAGGTGGGCGAGTTGAAGTTGGGGCGCCGTCAGCTCGGCGGCCTGGGGATTGCCGCGGCGGCCCTCGCCGCCGGCCTGCCGGCCGCGCCGGCGATCATCCGCCGCGCCGCCGCCGCCGAAGGCGAGCCGATCAAGATCGGCGTGCTGCACTCGCTCTCCGGTACCATGGCGATCAGCGAGACGACGCTCAAGGACGTCATGCTGATGCTGATCGCGCAGCAGAACGACAAGGGCGGCGTGCTCGGCCGCAAGCTCGAGCCGGTCGTGGTCGATCCCGCCTCCAACTGGCCGCTGTTCGCCGAGAAGGCGCGCCAGCTCCTCGCCGTCGACAAGGTCGCCGCCGTGTTCGGCTGCTGGACCTCGGTGTCGCGCAAATCGGTGCTGCCGGTGTTCGAGGAGCTGAACGGCATCCTCTATTACCCGGTGCAGTACGAAGGGCAGGAGTGCAGCCGCAACGTCTTCTACACCGGCGCCGCGCCGAACCAGCAGGCGATCCCGGCGGTCGACTACCTGATGAAGGAAGAGGGCGTGAAGCGCTGGGTGCTGGCCGGCACCGACTACGTCTATCCGCGCACCACCAACCAGATCCTCGAAGCCTATCTGAAGCTCAAGGGCGTCGCGCCCGACGACATCATGATCAACTACACGCCGTTCGGGCAGAGCGACTGGCAGAACATCGTCTCGCAGATCAAGAGCTTCGGCTCGGCCGGCAAGCAGACCGCGGTCGTTTCCACGATCAACGGCGACGCCAACGTGCCGTTCTACAAGGAGCTCGGCGCGCAGGGCGTGAAGGCGACCGACATCCCGGTCGTCGCCTTCAGCGTCGGCGAGGAGGAGCTTGCCGGCATGGACACCAAGCCGCTGGTCGGCCACCTCGCGGCGTGGAACTATTTCGAGAGCGTCGACACGCCGGAGAACAAGGCGTTCATCGACGCCTGGCACAAGTTCATCAAGAACCCGAAGCGCACCACCAACGACCCGATGGAGGCGCACTACATCGGCTTCAACATGTGGGTGAAGGCGGTGGAGAAGGCCGGCACGACGGAGCCGAACGAGGTGATCGACGCGATGATCGGCGTCTCGGTGCCGAACCTCTCCGGCGGCTACTCGGCGCTGATGCCGAACCATCACATCACCAAGCCGGTGCTGATCGGCGAGATCCAGGACAACGGCCAGTTCAACGTCGTCTCGCGCACGCCCGGCCTGGTCGTGGCGCAGGAATGGTCGCCCTACGTCGCCGAGACCAAGGATCTGATCGGCGATTGGCGTGCCCCGCTCTCCTGCGGCGCCTTTAACGTCAAGACCGGCAAGTGCGGTGGCGGCGGCGGCAAGAAGAGCTGAGCCAGCGCGCGGTGACGCCTCAAGGATCGCTGGCATGACGCGGTTGTTCGCGATCCTGCTGCTGCTGGCCTCTGTCCTTGCCCCGCCGTCCGTCCGGGCGGCGGGGCAGGAGGCGGCCGCGCAATCCGATGCGCTCGCCGCCATCGGGTCGGGCGATTACGACAAGCTGCGCCAGGGCGTGAGCGCGCTCGCCGCCTCCGGCGATCCGCTGGCGCTCACCATCCTCTCGGCGCTGCATGACGGGCGGCTGATGGTCGGCCCGGATCACACGCTGTACGTCAAGGCGGCGGACGGCAAGCTCACCAACGCCGCGACCGGCAAGCCGGCCGGCGCGGTCGCCGGCCTGCACGAAGTGCGGATGAGCAATCCGGTGCGTCGCGCGCTCGAGGCGGCGCTGGGCGGGTTGCGCCTGTTCAGCGCCGATCCGGCGCAGCGTCTGGCCGCCGCCGATGCGGTGTTCCACACGCGCGACGTCGCCGCCCTGCCCGGGCTCGAGAAGGCGATTGCGCGCGAGCACGATCCGACCGTGGCGCGCGCCCTGCGCCAGGCGCGCGCGGCGGCGCTGCTCTCCGACGCCAAGGCCAGCCAGTCCGACAAGCTGGTGGCGGTGGCACTGCTGCGCGAGCGCGGCGATCAGGAGGCGCGCAACATCCTGGCCGGCATCACCGCGCCGCCGGCGGCGGCGGCCGCGGCGCGCGAGGCGGTCGCCTCGATCGATCGCACGCTGGCGCTGTGGCGGATGGCGCAGGACGCGTATTACGGGCTGAGTCTCGGCTCGGTGCTGCTGCTGGCGGCGATCGGGCTCGCCATCACCTTCGGCGTCATGGGCGTGATCAACATGGCGCATGGCGAGCTGGTCATGCTCGGCGCCTACACGACCTTCGTGGTGCAGGAGGTGATCCGCAGCAACGCGCCCGGGCTGTTCGGCGCCAGCCTGTTCATCGCCGTGCCGCTCGCCTTCATCGTCGCCGGTGCCGCCGGCATCGCCATCGAGCGCGGCCTGATCCGCTTCCTCTACGGCCGGCCGCTGGAGACGCTGCTCGCGACCTGGGGCCTGTCGCTCGTGCTGCAGCAGCTCGTGCGCAGCATCTTCGGACCGGACAACCGCCAGGTCGGCACGCCCGACTGGATGAGCGGCGCGGCCCAGCTCGGCGGCCTGCAGATCACGTACAGCCGGCTCACCATCATCATCTTCTCCTTCCTGGTGCTGTTCGCGCTGATGGCGGTGCTGCGGCTGACGCCGCTCGGATTGCGCATGCGGGCGGTGACACAGAACCGGCGCATGGCGGCGGCGATGGGCATCCGCACGCCCTGGATCGACGCGCTGACCTTCGGGCTCGGCGCCGGCGTCGCCGGCATGGCCGGCGTGGCGCTGAGCCAGATCGACAATGTCAGCCCCAATCTCGGCCAGTCCTACATCATCGACAGCTTCATGGTGGTGGTCTTCGGCGGCGTCGGCAATCTCTGGGGAACCGCGGTCGGTGCGCTGACGCTCGGCGTGGTCAACAAGTTCCTCGAGCCGGTGGCCGGCGCCGTGCTCGGCAAGATCGTCGTGCTGGTGCTGCTGATCCTGTTCATCCAGCGCCGGCCGCGGGGCATGTTCCCGCTCAAGGGACGGGCGGTCGAGGCATGAGCCCGCGGCTGACCACGACCACGCTGATCCTGCTGCTCGGTGCCGCGGCGGCGATGGCGGTGCTGAATCTCGCGACACCGCCCGGCTCGGCACTGCACGTGCCGACCTATGCCGTGTCGCTCACGGGCAAGTATCTCTGCTACGCGATCCTCGCCGTGTCGGTTGATCTGGTCTGGGGCTTCGCCGGCATCCTGACGCTCGGCCACGCCGCGTTCTTCGCGCTCGGCGGCTACGCGATGGGCATGTACCTGATGCGCGAGATCGGCGCCCGCGGCGTCTACGGCAATCCGATCCTGCCCGATTTCATGGTGTTCCTGAACTGGAAGACCCTGCCCTGGTACTGGCACGGCTTCGACATGTTCTGGTTCGCCGCGATCATGGTGCTGGTCGTGCCGGGCGTGCTGGCGCTGCTGTTCGGCTATTTCGCCTTCCGCAGCCGCGTCACCGGCGTCTACCTCTCGATCATCACCCAGGCGCTGACCTATGCGCTGATGCTCGCCTTCTTCCGCAACGACATGGGCTTTGGCGGCAATAACGGGATGACCGACTTCAAGGACCTGCTCGGCTTCCCGCTCGCCGCCGACGCAACGCGCGTCGGGCTGCTGCTGGCGACTGCGGTCATGCTCGCGCTGTGCCTGCTGTTCTCCTCGGCGATGGTGCGCTCGCGATTCGGCAAGGTGCTGATCGCGGTGCGCGAGGCCGAGAGCCGCACGCGCTTCCTCGGCTACCGGCCGGAATCGTACAAGCTGGTGGTCTGGGTGGTGTCGGCGGTGATGGCCGGGATCGGCGGCGCCCTCTATGTGCCCCAGGTCGGGATCATCAACCCGAGCGAGTTCGCGCCGGCCAACTCGATCGAGGCGGTGATCTGGGTCGCGGTCGGCGGCCGCGGCACGCTCGCCGGCGCGGTGCTCGGCGCGGTGCTGGTCAATTTCGGCAAGACGGTGTTCACGAGCTGGCTGCCCTCGCTCTGGCTGTTCGCGCTGGGCGGGCTGTTCATCCTGACGACGCTGTTCCTGCCGCGCGGGATCGTCGGCACGTTCCGCCGCCGCGATCCGGTGCTGCCGGCGCCGGTCACGCCGGCGGCGAGCGCGGCGCGGGAGGTGGCGTCGTGACCACGTCAACACAGTCGGGGGCAATCGGCGCGATCTCGGAGACGCTGCTGTATCTGGATGGCGTGACCGTCAGCTTCGACGGATTCCGCGCGCTGAACAGCCTGTCGCTGGTGCTGGAGCCAGGCGAAATGCGGGCGGTGATCGGCCCGAATGGCGCCGGCAAGACCACCATGATGGACGTGATCACGGGCAAGACGCGGCCGGACGAGGGCAAGGTCGTCTATGCCGCCGACACCGACCTGACGCGGCTCGATGAGCCGGCGATCGCGGCACTCGGGATCGGGCGCAAGTTCCAGAAGCCGACGGTGTTCGAGCCGCACAGCGTGCGCGACAACCTGCTGCTGGCGCTGCACAACGACCGGCGGCCAAAATTCACGCTGTTCGCGCGCGAGACCGCGGCGGAGCGGCGGCGGATCGACGAGATCCTCGCGACGATCCGTCTGACCGAGCAGCAGCATCGCCTGGCCGGCGCGCTCAGCCACGGGCAGAAGCAGTGGCTGGAAATCGGCATGCTGCTGGCACAGGAGCCGCGACTGCTGCTGGTGGATGAGCCGGTGGCCGGCATGACGGACGCGGAGACAGCGCAGACGGCCGAGCTGCTGCGGGAGATCAACCGCACGCGCAGCGTCGTGGTGGTGGAGCACGACATGGATTTCGTGCGCGCGCTGGGCGTGAAGGTGACGGTGCTGCACGAGGGTTCGGTGCTGTCGGAAGGGACGATTGACCGGGTGAGCGCGGATCCGAAGGTGATTGATGTGTATCTGGGCCGGTGAAGAAAGGTCGGGGCTCTGCCCCGAACCCCGCCAGCGCCGGGCGCTGGACCCCAATACGAATGGGGGTCCGGGGCCTCAGGCCCCGGCGGGGTCTGGGGCGGAGCCCCGGCCTTGCTGACGATCGACCACGTAGACCTCCACTACGGTGCGGCGATCGCGCTCCGCCAGGTCTCCCTCTCCGCCGCCATCGGCGAGGTCACTTGCCTGCTCGGCCGCAACGGCGTCGGCAAGACCTCGCTGCTGCGTGCTGTGACCGGCGCGCATCCGGTCAGCCGCGGCACGATCCGCTGGGAGGGGAACGACATCACCCGTCTGCCGGTGTTCGATCGGGCGAGGCGTGGCATCGCCTGGGTGCCGCAGGGGCGCGACATTTTCCCGCTGCTGACAGTGCGGGAGAATTTGGAGACCGGGTTTGCGGTGCTGCCGCATCGGCAGCGCCGCGTGCCGGACGAGATTTTCGAGCTGTTTCCGGTGCTGAAGACGATGCTGCGGCGGCGCGGCGGCGATCTCTCAGGCGGGCAGCAGCAGCAACTGGCGATTGCGCGGGCGCTGGTGATGAAGCCGCGGCTGCTGGTGTTGGACGAGCCGACGGAGGGGATTCAGCCGAGCATCATCAAGGATATCGGGCGGGTGATCGCGCTGTTGCGCGGGCGCGGCGACATGGCCATTCTGCTGGTCGAGCAGTATTTCGACTTCGCGCGCGCGCTGGCCCAGCGGATCGCGGTGATGGACCGCGGCGATATCGTGCTGGAGGGGCGGCTCGCCGATCTCGACGAGCAGGATGTCCGCCGCCGTCTTTCCGTCTGAACCGTGCGGGCTGCAACGGGCGCGGGGCGAGGTCAGGCTGGCCTTCCGCCGTCGCGGGCCGGCGACCGCGCTGGCGGTGCTGCACCAGGCCGGGTGCCTGAAGGCGCGGCTGCCGCGGCCGTCGCGGCTCGGCTGGGCCGAGGCGGTGCTGCTGAACAGCTCGGGCGGCGTTGCCGGCGGCGATACGCTCGATTGCACCGTCACGGCGGAAGCGGGTGCGCAGGTCACGGTCTGCGGCCAGGCGGCGGAGCGGTACTATCGCGCGCGCGAGGCGGATGCGCCGGCGCGGGTGCGCAACAGCCTGCTTGTCGCGGCGGGATCAACGCTGGAGTGGCTGCCGCAGGACAGCATCCTGTTCGACGGCGCGGCGCTCGACCGGCGGCTGGAGATCGCGATCGCTGGCGATGCGCGGCTGCTGGCGGTGGAATCGCTGGTGTTCGGCCGCAAGGCGATGGGCGAGGTGGTGCGGCGCGGCCGGCTGCGCGACACGATCCGGCTGGTGCGCGACGGGCGGCTGCTGCTGCACGATGCGCTGCGGCTGGAGGGCGACATGGCGGCGGCGCTCGACCACGCGGCGGTGGGCGGCGGCGCGCGGGCGGCGGCGACGGTGCTGCGCGTGGCGCCGGGCGTGGGGGCGGTGCTTGACGCGGCGCGCGCGGCGCTGAGTATCGCGGGAGTGGAGGCGGGCGCGTCCTGTCGGGACGGGATGCTGATCGCGCGGGTGCTGGCGCCGGACGGGGCGGCGCTGCGGCACGCCGTCGTCGCGCTGCTGGCGGTGCTGCGCGACGGTGCGGCTCTGCCGCGAATCTGGGCCGTGTGAGGCGGGCTGAGGCGGAAACCGGGGGGATCGATGAACCTGACGCCGCGGGAGAAGGACAAGCTGCTGGTCGCGATGGCCGCCATCGTGGCGCGCCGGCGGCTGGAGCGCGGCGTGCGGCTCAACCACCCGGAAGCGGTCGCGCTGATCACCGATTTCGTGGTCGAGGGCGCACGCGACGGGCGCACGGTCGCCGAGCTGATGGAGAAGGGCGCGCATGTCGTCACGCGCGCGCAGGTGATGGAGGGCGTGGCCGAGATGATCCCCGACGTGCAGGTGGAGGCGACCTTTCCCGACGGCACCAAGCTCGTCACCGTGCACGAGCCGATTCGGTGAGCGGGGGGCCGATGAGCGGGCGGCCGATGATTCCGGGCGAGGTGATCACGCCGCCGGGCGATATCGAGGTGAATGCCGGGCTCGACCGGATCACGCTGCACGTCGCCAATACCGGCGACCGGCCGATCCAGGTTGGCAGCCATTACCATTTCGCCGAGACCAATCCGGCGCTGCTGTTCGACCGCGTGGCGGCGCGCGGGCATCGGCTTGATATTCCGGCGGGCACGGCAGTGCGGTTCGAGCCGGGGCAGGGACGTGACGTGACGCTGGTGCCCTATCGCGGCGCGCGACAGGCGGTCGGCTTTCGCGGCGAGGTGATGGGAGGGCTGGACTGATGGCGCACCTTCCCCGCGCTGCCTATGCCGACATGTATGGCCCGACCACCGGCGACCGCGTGCGGCTGGCGGATACCGCGCTGTTCGTCGAGGTCGAGCGCGATCTCACTATCTATGGCGAGGAGGTGAAGTTCGGCGGCGGCAAGGTGATCCGCGACGGCATGGGGCAGTCGCAGGCCTCGCGCGCCGAGGGTGCCGTCGACACGGTGATCACCAACGCGCTGGTCATCGACCATTGGGGAATCGTCAAAGCGGATGTCGCGATCGCGGATGGCCGCATCGCGGCGATCGGCAAGGCCGGCAATCCCGACATCCAGCCTGGCGTGGATATCGTCATCGGCCCGGGGACGGAAGTGATCGCCGGCGAGGGCAAGATCCTGACCGCCGGCGGGATCGACGCGCATATCCACTTCATCTGCCCGCAGCAGGTGGAGGAGGCGCTGGCCTCCGGCATCACCACGATGGTGGGTGGCGGCACGGGACCCGCGACCGGCACCGCGGCCACGACCTGCACGCCGGGGCCGTTCCATCTGGCGCGGATGATCCAGGCGTCGGAGGCGCTGCCGGTCAATCTGGCGTTTGCCGGCAAGGGCAATGCGTCGCGGCCGGCGGCGCTGGAGGAGATGGTGCGGGCCGGCGCGTGCTGCCTGAAGCTGCACGAGGACTGGGGCACGACGCCGGCGGCGATCGATTGCTGCCTCGGTGTCGCCGACCGGTTCGACGTGCAGGTGATGATCCACACCGACACGCTGAACGAGAGCGGCTTCGTCGAGGACACGATCGCGGCGTTCAAGGGCCGCACCATCCACGCCTTCCACACCGAAGGCGCCGGCGGCGGGCATGCGCCCGACATCATCAAGGTGGCGGGGCTTGCCAACGTGCTGCCGAGCTCGACCAACCCGACGCGGCCGTACACGGCGAACACGCTGGACGAGCATCTCGACATGCTGATGGTGTGTCATCACCTGGATCCGTCGATCCCGGAGGATGTCGCCTTCGCGGAGAGCCGCATCCGGCGGGAGACGATCGCGGCCGAGGACATTCTGCACGATCTCGGCGCGCTTTCGATGATCTCCTCCGACAGCCAGGCGATGGGACGGGTCGGCGAGGTGATCACGCGCACCTGGCAGACCGCGCACAAGATGAAGCTGCAGCGTGGTGCACTGCCGGGCGATGGCGATGCGGACAACGCGCGGGTGAAGCGCTATGTCGCCAAGTACACGATCAATCCTGCGATCGCGCAGGGGCTGGCGCGGGAGGTGGGCTCGATCGCGGTCGGCAAGCTCGCCGATCTGGTGCTGTGGTCGCCGGGCTTTTTCGGGGTGAAGCCCGATCTCGTGCTCAAGGGCGGCAGCATCGCCTGGGCGCAGATAGGCGATCCCAACGCCTCGATCCCGACGCCGCAGCCGGTGCATGGGCGGCCGATGTTCGGCGCGCTCGGCCGGGCGCTGGCCGCGAGCTGCATCACCTTCGTCTCGGCGGCGGCGCTGGAGGATGGGATCGGTGCGCGGCTCGGGCTCGCGCGCATGCTGGCACCGGTCGCCGACACGCGGGCGGGGATTGGCAAGCGCAGCATGATCCATAACGACGCGACGCCGGTTATCGAGGTCGATCCCGAGACCTACGAGGTGCGCGCCGACGGTGTGCTGCTGACCTGCGAGCCGGCGACGGTGCTGCCGATGGCGCAGCGCTACTTCCTGTTCTGATCGCGACGGAGCGGGCGTTCCGATGCGTGCGATCGCGGTGCTTCCGGCCGGTTCCTGGAATTCGGCGCGGCAGGTCGATGCCGTGCGGCTGGAGTTCGATCACCGGCATCGGCGGCGCATCCTGCTCGTGACGGAGGGCGGGGCGGAGCTGCTGGTCGATCTGCCGCAGGCGGTGCGCCTGCGCGAGGGCGACGGGTTGGCGCTGGAGTCCGGCGACGTCGTGCGCGTTGTCGCGAAGCCGGAGGCGCTGCTCGAGATCCATGCGCATGACGAGGATTCGCTGGTGCGCATCGCCTGGCATCTCGGCAACCGGCACCTGCCGGTGCAGTTGCTGCCCGGCCGCATCCGCATCCGCGCCGACCACGTGATCGGCGCGATGGTCGAGGGCCTCGGCGGGCATGTCGAGGCGATCGAGGTGGGATTTGATCCGGAGCCCGGCGCCTATGCCGGCGTGGCGCCGCACCAGCACCACCACCACGATGATGAGGACGACGCGCCCGGTCACGATCACGGACATGCGGCGTGAGCGGGTCGCTGCTGCGGCTGCTGACCTGGCTGTCGCCGGCGTTTCCGACCGGCGGGTTCGCCTGGTCGCACGGGCTGGAATGGGCGGTGGAAGCGGGTGATGTGCGCGACGAGGCGACGCTGCGCGCGTGGCTCGGCGCTGTCGCCGCGCAGGGCGCCGGCCGGTCGGATGCGATCCTGCTGCGGCACGCGTATCGGGTGCGCGATGTCGAGGCGCTGACGGAGGTCGCGGCGCTGGCCTGGGCGGCGGCGCCGGGGCGCGAGCGGCAGGCGGAGACGCTGGGGCAGGGGACGGCGTTCACGCTGGCCGCCGCACCCTGGCCGGCGCCGCTGCTGGAGGCGCTGGCGGCGCGGATCGGCACCGCGGCGATCGCGCATCCGGTCGCGGTCGGCGCGCTGGCCGCCGCGCAGGGGATCGACGAGGAGGACGTCGCGGCCGGGTATCTGCACGGGTTCGTCGCCAATCTGACGTCGGCCGGCATGCGGCTGATTCCGCTCGGGCAGAGTGCCGGACTGCGGGTGATCGCGGCGCTGGAAGGCGTGGTGCTCGCGGTGGCGGCGGCGACGCGCGATGCGGCGCTGGAGGACGTTGGTGGCGCGTGCCTGCGCGCCGACATCGCCGCGATGCGGCACGAGACGCAATACACGAGGCTGTTCCGCTCATGACGCTTTCTCCCAACGGTCCTTTGCGCGTCGGCGTCGGCGGTCCGGTCGGCACCGGCAAGACCGCGCTGATGGATGCGCTGTGCAAGACGCTGCGCGACCGCTATGACATCGCCGCGATCACCAACGACATCTACACGCGCGAGGATGCGGAATTCCTGACGCGTGCGGGATCGCTGCCGCCGGAGCGGATCCTCGGCATCGAGACGGGCGGCTGCCCGCATACCGCGATTCGCGAGGATGCCAGCATCAACCTGGCGGGCGTGGCCGAGCTGCGGCGGCGTTTTCCGGCGCTGGACGTGATCCTGATCGAGAGCGGCGGGGATAATCTGGCGGCGACGTTCAGTCCGGAGCTGGCCGATCTCACGATCTACGTGATCGACGTGTCGGCCGGTGACAAGATTCCACGCAAGGGCGGGCCGGGGATTACGCGCAGTGATCTGCTGGTGATCAACAAGATCGACCTGGCGCCGTTGGTCGGTGCCGATCTTGGCGTGATGGATCGCGACGCGCGCCGGATGCGCGGCGAGCGTCCGTTCGTCTTTGCCAACATCCGCGCCGGCCAGGGCGTCGGGGAGATCGCGGGATTCGTCGAGCGGATGGGCGGCTTAAGCTAGGGGGTCCAGGGGC